>NZ_JACJQJ010000068.1 GCF_014696615.1 Nostoc linckia FACHB-104
GGTTTGGGGGACGCAACCGTCCCCCAATCGGGGGCTTGGGGGAGAATCCCCCAATTTTGCTATGTGTTTCCACAACTGACAAATCAATCACTAATAATCTGAACTGTATTGATATATGAGTGGGGACGCACAATTGTGTGTCCCTATATTTTCAATTGGTATTATTTACATCAACAAACATTACAAAACTTTATATAATTCGGATTAATCGCACCTACCTAGTTAATCAAACCCAGGGATGATGAGAAATCTGGGCTAAATTGCCATGATTGCACTTGAATAAGTGATATTTCAGTAGTTGCTAGCGATCGCAAAGGATAGGGCGGCATGATTAAATCTTGGATGGTGATAGGGGCTGTAGCTTTTGTAGTCGCTTTAGGTGCTAACTTAATTACGCCTAGCGATCGCAAGTGGTTCCAACGATTGCAAAGACCTCGATGGCTAACTTTTGAGGCTGCAATTCCCATTATTTGGACTGTAATTTTTATTTGTGGTGCTTGGTCTGCTTACATTGTGTGGGAAAGAGACCCAAGAAGCAGCAATACTTGGCTATTGATGGGTATATATCTACTTTTAGAAATTGTTACTATTGCTTACACGCCTGTAATGTTTCGACTGCGTAGCCTCAAAGTTGGTACGATTATCGGCGGTACAGGCTTTATTATTGGTTTACTATTGGCACTTGCAGTTTTAACTGCTTCTAGTTGGGCTGCACTTTTATTAGTTCCTTATTTGCTTTGGAGTCCCATCGGTACTTATACCACTTGGCAAATGCTTCACCTCAATCCGCAAGAAGCATAAATCAACATCCAGATCTCACCCGCGACTGATTTCACTCATGCCTGTAATTGCCAAACTTGCATTGTATGGCTTAACAAAATGTACAGGCAAAGGTGAACACCATGATTGAATCTTGGATGGTGGTTGGTGCTGTCACATTCTTTATTGCACTTGGTAGTTTCTTGATCACACCACGTGATGTGAAATGGTTCGCGCTGCTAAGTCGTCCTCGCTGGCTAGTTTTTGAACCACTTATTCCATTTATTTGGACAGCAATTTTTATTTGTGGTGCAGCTTCAGCTAATATTGTGTGGCAACAAAATCCAGGCAGTTTAATTACCTGGATACTAATGGGTTTGTACCTAGCGCTAGAAATTATTACTGTTGCCTATATTCCTGTAATGTTGAGATTTCGTAGCCTTAACACTGGGGAAAGTTTGGGTTTAAGTGGTCTAATTGTAAGTGTGATTATCACAATTTTTGTTTTGCCAATTTCTTGGGTAGCAGCGCTTTTACTCGTTCCTTATCTAGTTTGGAGTCCTATCGGTACATATACTACTGATGAGTTAAAACATCGCAATCCTGAAGATGCTTAGACTATCAAAAAGGAATAATTTGTGAAAATGTATGATGTTCAGATTCCCCACTTCTTTAATGGGGAATTTAATTTTTCACTAATGATTTAGAATATCTCAGCTTTGTTGCTGATGCGTTACGCTATCGCTAACGCATCCTACTAGTGTTTATGCTTTGGAAAATTCTTTAATAAATACCAAAATACTCCTAAGTTTACTATTAAAACAATTAATTTTATCGGAGATAATCCCCGAATTAATTCATATATTTCTGGAGGTATACTAATACCAACTAGTATCAGCACTAAAATATGTGCCCAACGTTTTTCGTACCATAAACCAATAGCTTCAATGGCAGTCACAAAAGCATATATTCCTGAAGCAATACCGCTAAATACGAGGGTTTTACGATTATAATTAAGAATTTTCTCCACAACCCAATTAATAATGCTGGCTTTACCTTCTAATACGTAATTATCGGAAAATGCTTGTAGGTATTGATGATTTTTTAATGCCAATAATAAAGCTATAGAAGTAACCATTAAAAGCGAAGCAACAAATGCTTTGTAACAAACAATTGTTACCAATCCCGCAGAACGCTTTGCCAAGCAACCTCCTGAGTAGAATAGATATAAAATTTAGTTTCCTACATTATTTATAATAATTTTTGCCTTAATTTATCTCAAAATATTTAATATTTGCCTAGGATGGATAGATTTAATCAGCACCTAACTAAGCTGATACGCAGCTAAATCAAATATTCTGGCGTTAGGACTGTCAAGGGTCAAGAGGAGCCAGTCACGTGCGGAGGTAACCTCCGTTGAGTGAACTGGCGTTCCAGAGTCAAAGGCTAGCTTGGACTTTGGACTCTTGAACGCCAGTTGCTTCAAGTCGGCAAAGCCGCCCAACGCACTGGCTCCTTTTGACAACCTGAGTGCGAAATATACAATTTAAATGCGTAACAGCTTACTTGGAAATAGTAGATTTATTGAATATTAATTAAGACTAATTACGATAACTTAATTTATGTGAAAACGCCCATAGCGGGCTGTAAAAGAATTATCGGAGTGAGATTGATTATTTAACCAAGCCCACATTTGATCCCCATAAGAAAAATGCCACCACTCTCTGGGATTGCGGCAAAATCCAGCTTTTAACATCACATCTCGCAATAACTCACGGTGAGTATGATACTGTTTTGCCTCTGGGGACTCACTATTGGCATAGTAATCGGGAAGCGATCGCTCTGACAATTCATCAATCGGTGAACCCATATCCACAATTTTCCCGGTATCATCTACCAATGTCACATCTACTGCTGCACCAGTACTATGGGGCGGTGGGGTTTTTTCATCTAAGCTAGGTGCAGCCCAAATTTGATAAACAGCTTCCCAAATTTCTTGGCGTTGATTAGGCGATAACTCTGCCTCAATCAGTCCTCTCTGCTTCAGTGCTTCGGCAAAGCTGTAATCTACCATAAACTGCTGCACCGCAACGGGGCGATAAGCATCAAAAATTTGGATGTACCATTGAGGATGTTGCGATCGCAGATAATTTTGCGCTTGAATTAAACATTCAATGACGCTTTGTCGCAAATAATAAGGAGAATGTTCGCCATAAGGCGCACCCAGTTTTTCATAAGGATGGGGAGATTCCACAGCAAATACTTGTAAGGGAATCGCTATTAAAGGTTCACCACATTCTAAAATCGGGATTTGGTGATATGGTCTCATTGTTGCAGCAGCTAGAGGCTAAAAAAATATACGGTAGAAATTGCTAATCTTTAGTTACTTTTTCTACAACTTCTGGTACTGGATCGTAACCACCAGGATGGAAGGGATGACAACGCAAAATCCGGCGAATACCCATCCAAGTACCCCGCAATGCACCGAATTTTTCAATCGCTTCGATAGTATACATTGAACAAGTGGGCTGAAACCGACAAGTCGGCGGAAACAGTGGCGAAATAAACATTCGGTAGCCTTTAATCAGCCAAATCAATAATAGTTTCATCGCAATAACCTAAATCTAATAAAGTAGTAAATAAGAGCCAAGTTTTCTACTAGCATTTTGGTGATTACAATTCCTGGTTTAGAGTCTATTCCCCCTTTATGGCTACAAATTGCGATCGCAGCGGTTTGGGTGTTATTTATTTTAGCGATCGCTTGGGGTGTAAATCGCTTTGCCCATAAAGAACCAGAAATCATCCGCAAGATAGTTCACATTGGTACTGGTAATGTGATCTTACTGGCGTGGTGGTTAAATATTCCCGCAAGTATTGGTATTACAGCTTCAATTTTAGCCAGTGCCGTCACCTTATTGTCTTATCGTTTGCCAATTCTCCCTGGTATTAATAGTGTCGGTCGTCAAAGTTTAGGGACATTTTTTTACTCTGTGAGTTTCGGCATTTTAATTGCTTGCTTCTGGTATCTGCAACAACCCCAATATGCAGCCTTAGGAATTTTGGTGATGACATGGGGTGATGGATTTGCAGCTTTAATTGGTCAGCGCTTTGGTAAACATAAGTATAAAGTTTTTGGTTCGCAAAAAAGCTGGGAAGGCTCGTTAACAATGGCCTTTGCTAGTTACCTAGTCAGTAGTTTAGTTTTGCTTGGTAGTCAAGGTAATATCTGGCAAACTTGGGTTTTATCCTTGGTAGTAGCAGTTTTAGCTACAGCTTTAGAAGCTTTTTCGTTTCTAGGAATTGATAATCTCACAGTTCCTTTAGGTAGCGCGGCTTTAGCATTTATGTTAATGCAGCTTTTTCCCATATAGGAGTCTGATTTAAATTCTGAAAAATCTCATTACCATGTAGGATGCGTTAGCTTCAGCGTAACGCATCACACGTGAATTTCAAAAATCAAAAATCATACCAATTTTAAAAAAGAATACGACAAATTGTAGGGGAAAGGCACTGCCTTTCCCTCTAGGATATATTGATGTGTCGCCAACATTATTTGATTTGGTATAACTTCTATAAGTTGCATGGGTAATAGCCAATACCGCAGTTAGAAGTTGAAAGATTAGCTGTGATTTATTGACCCAATTAATATTAAAAAAAATTTAATTCCGACCTCTATAAGAGTCGGAATTTTTGTCATGAAATGATAATAATTGAGCCATTGGATAAATTTTCTAGCTTTAGGTTTATTTATCCATATAGGTTTCTGTAAAAACAATCACAAAAGTATAACTAAATACAGAATATAACAAAGCTAAATTTATCACCCAAGAGAGATTAGATTAAAGCTCAAATAATTTTATATAGAACAAAAAAGATTATAGAACTTACGCAAGTGTCACATTTTTTTCGTTGAGGCTGTCAAGGGGAGCCAGTCACGTGCGGAGGTTCTCTCCGTTGAGTGAACTGGCGTTCAAAAGTCCAAAGTTCAAAAAACCTGAATTTTTGACCCTTGACCCTTGACTGTTGACTCTTAAACCAAAAGATTGGTGTACCAGTTGCGTAAGCCCTGGATTATATTTATTTGGTAAAAAATTTCCATAATGAGTTTTTTTAATTATTCACAACCTCTTTTAGTCCGTAAACTGTTAACGATAGAAATTCAAAAACAGTTTGGAATTAGGTATATTAACTGGCAAATCGGTAGCATTAAACTTCATTCTACTTTTTACACCTGCGTCGATCAAACTTGCATATTTTGGAGTTTGCTACTACTAACAATATTTGTCAACGCTCAGTTTCTTCCTATTAGTTGGAGTTTGCAAGCTACATTATGGACTATCCTCAGTTGTATCGGCACAGTAGCAATGGTAAGTTGGGCTACTTACTGGGTAAGCGAACGAAAAGTGAAATGGGTGCTATATTCCTGGGTAATACTAATGCTGTTTGGAGTGATATTAACAGATTTGAGTGTTTATTTCGGTTGGGGTGAAATACTATCAAATCTCTGTGCATTGTGGTTAGGGTTAAGCGCTATCGGATACATATGTACTGGCTTGGGAGTGCGATCGCGTGCCCTGATTTTCACAGGTATACTGCACCTATTGTTAATCTTTTTATTACCTTATATTGCTCCTTGGCAGTTTCTCATGACTGGCGCTTTTATGGCTTTTTGCTTATTAATGTTAGCTGAATTCCAGTGGGATGGTTTATAGAGTAATAGCTAAACCTGCATTTCTCTGAAGCAGCAGACATAGCAAATGTAGATTGGGTTAACCGCAGCGCAACCCAACATGGATACTGAAAAATTATCCATTAATTTCCGAAAAGATTTATAGCCTAACAGAAATACTTAGCCAAGACAAGTATACTAATAGTCTATTTTTCTGTAATATTTAGATATTAAAATTAGTAGTAAATTATTTTATTAGTATAAAAAAATGAGATTTAGAGAATGGGCGACTAAAATAATGCTTATTTTCTTATTGTTCGCCACTCTAATTTTGGCGGTTTTTGCTGGTAAATCAGCAAAAATTGAGAACAATAATGCAATATCTAATCCAGAGGTTATAGCTTGGAGTGAGTATCCCCAGGCGCAATTACAATCAGCCAAAAATCCCGAGGCTAAATCTCAGATTCCAATTAAACCACCTGCCAAAAAGAAAAAGGTTGCAGGATTGTATCGCACTACTCAAGCATTTGCTAGCTATAAACCTCGATATCTCATTACTCATGTAAACCCAACCAACTATGGAGAACGTTACGCCAAAGATATTAATGGTGTCACTCTCCAAAATCAGCCAATTATAGTCCTACATGAAACTGGTAATTCTGCTTCTAGCGCTGTTAATTTTTTTCAAACACCCCATGATAATGAAAATATTCAAGCAAGTTATCACACCTTAATTACCCTAGATGGGACAGTAGTTTATCTGATTTCCCCAGAAAAACGCGCCTTTGGTGCAGGTAACTCGGTGTTTGATGGCCCTAATGGTGAGGAAACGGTGAAAACAAATCCCAATTTAGCACCTTCTGTTAATAACTTTGCTTATCACGTTTCTTTAGAAACACCGCCAGAAGCTTGGGGAGATAACACAGCACAATATCACAGTGGCTATACAGAAGCTCAATATCAATCTTTAGCTTGGTTAATCGCTCAAAGTCAAGTTCCCGATGAGCGGATTACTACCCATAAAGCCGTAGACCGTTCACGCCAAAAAATTGACCCAATAAATTTTGATTTTGACAAATTCTTTAATTTGCTTCATGGCTATCGCCAACGCTTAGGCTAAATTCACAAGGGTTTCACCTAGATTTAACAAGCTAACGAATTTGTTTAACAAGGTCGCGACTTTCTTTAACAAGCTAACGATTTTGTTTAACAAGCTAACGAGTTTCTTTAACAAGACTACGACTTTGTTTAACAAGGTCGCGAGTTTGGTTAACAAGACTACGACTTTGGTTAACAAAGCAACGAGTTTCAGAGGATGTTTGAAAAGTCCTTAACAATGTAGCAAATACTTTTATATCCCCCTAAATCACCCTTAAAAAGAGGGAATTTGAGAAGTTTTCCCCCCTTTTTAAGGGTGGCTGGGGGGATCAACCAGTGCTTAAAATCACAACCTACCACTTTTCAAATAACCTCTCAGCGGGAGAGTTTAATCAACCTCACTGGATTAAGGCTGGACTCTTTTTTGGTACACCCTATGAATTTCCATTCACCACTTCTTTCAATATACAAGGGTGTGTTATGCCGTTAGCTTTTAGCGTTCCCGCAGGGTAGGCTAACGCACCTTTTATTATGGAAAATATTTCGGTGCGTTGCGCTGCGCGACAACACACCTTACCTTTTTAATTACGAATTATTGGTAAATCACTCATCTAAAAACCTAAAAAAATTTGAGCGCGCCAAGCGCTAGGCATAAGGGAAAAGGAAAAAGCGCAGAGTGCTAAAGGGTATAAAGAGTAAAGTGCTATTAAGTCCTGCGCCAAACCATCACAACCCGAAAACCCACGCTGAGGTCCCTAAGGTCACGTGCGAGCCAGTTGCGATTCGCTGAACGGCAATACCCGGGATTGCGGCCCCACGAACCACCACGCAGCAGTTTTTTTTGATTATCATTCTCAACTAACCAAGCAGTGCCGTCCGCTGGTGCATTATTATAATTTTCGTGCCACTCATCCTGACACCATTCCCATACATTACCATGCATATCAAATAAACCAAAGCGATTGGCAGGAAATTGTCCCACATCGGTTGTTTGCTTACGATATCCACCCTTGGGAGCAGAACCGTATGTATAATTTCCATCGTAATTGGCTAAATCAGTTGTAATGGTTTCGCCAAAATAAAACGGAGTAGTAGTTCCCGCCCGACAAGCATATTCCCATTCTGCTTCACTGGGTAAGCGATAGATTGTCTGTGTCTTGTTCGAGAGTCGAGCGCAAAATTCAACCGCATTATCCCAAGAAACACGTTCTACAGGTCGATTAGCACCTTTAAAATTAGATGGGTCGGGATTTAAATCAATATTTACCTTATCAAGAGCAGCAACAGCTTGCCATTGACTTTGAGTCACAGGAAATTTCCCTATGAAAAAGGGTTGAATGGTAACGTTATGCTGTGGACTTTCTGAGTCATATCCTCCTTCCTCATTCTCTGGTGAACCCATGAGAAATTTACCACCAGGAATTGCCACCATTTCCAAAACTACGCCATTACCCAGATTTTCTGTAAAAAACGCAGTCGTGGACGCACTGAGTTTAATTTCATAGTTTATTTTTTCCTTTCCAAACCATCCTGTGCTTTTTACCACCGTTAAGGTAGCAGTATTGAACCCAAAAGTCTGGGTTTGAATATCTGGGGGAGATTTAGGCTCAGAAACAGGTGGAGACCATAGTATTTCTTGTTGTCGTTGAAGTTCTGCCCTTTCTCGTTGTTGGCGTAATCTTTCGGCTTGCTGTTGTTGAAGTTCTGCTGTTTGTTTTTCTTGGCGTAATCGTTCGGCTTCTTTTGGTGCAAGCACTTGTTGTTTAATTACAGCTATATCTTCATCCCGAAGATTCAAGATATTTTGTAAGCGTTGCAATCCATTCTGATCTCTTTGACTAATGGGGTATTGCTGTTGTACTATCTGCGATAAAGCTTGCTCATAGCGTTGCAATTTCTCTTGGCGTTTGCGATAGGGTTCCAGAACCTCAAACTCAATTGTCTCAGCCTCACCTACCGATAATCTCAAATTATTACGCAACTCATCTGAATAAAAGCGATTGCCAATTGAAATATCTCCTTCATCTTCAAGGGCAATCTTATCAAATTCCTTACGGTATTTCAGCTTAGGGTCATCCTTAGGCGACTTTGCCAGCAAAATCTTATGCCCTTCCTCAACTGGATAGAACTTCGGAGTCATTGCTGGTGAGGCTTCTTGAACTTTTGTACTTGCATACTCATGCAGCTCATCGATGGAAATATAACCATCTGTATCTTTATCAGCTGCACCTGTTTCAATACCTTCTACTAAATAACGGGTATAAATTGAGAGTTCTGAGCCTTCTTGCTCAAAGGAATACTGGGTAGAAGTAGAAGAAGTGAGAATTGCCCGACCCTTACCACCTAGCTGCTCTTGTACATTTACATTACCATCATCTTTGACAGTCATCCCTTGGGCGATCGCACCACTAAAACAACAATCTAAAATGATGACTTGTCTTTGAGATCTGCTACGACTGATACTTTCATGAACAAAACTGGCTGTAACTGCGGATGCACGAATTAAATCTCCTTTTGCAGTTTTGCGTGTGGTACGTGTTGCTAAATAAAGTTTGCCTGTGTCATCCTTAATTCCATGACCAGAGAAGAAGAAAACTACCAAATCATCCTTTTGACGATCCACAAACAACTTCTCTATTGCTTCTTCCATTTTCTGGCGTTCAGGATTTGCCAATACAGTAATATTTTCCTCAGCAAAGTTACCCATTTCTGGGTTTACTAACACTCGCTTAACCGCCTCGATATCGTTGACAGCAGCAGGTAGGGGATTTAAACCTGGCTCATATTCACTAATCCCTATCAGCAGTGCTACCTTCACCATCTTTGCTGTCTTGCGCCTTATTGGTACTATTCAAAAAATCCTGTGCTTTTTGGAAAGCAAATTCAAACTCTTCCCGACTGCTGGCTTCAAGGTTGAGTTCTCTACCATCAGTACCTTTGACTACCAGTTTAATGGGTTTGTTGCCGAAGCGATCCGTCAGGAATTTAAACAAACCCTTGATATTAGCCGGATTAATTTCTAAATTTAACAAATTCCACAAAAAGCCCCCGAAAGCTTTTGAGCCTTTGGGCGCGTTTTCTTCAGGTACTAAAGCGGCTTCTTCTACGCCATCTACTTCTCTTAGCTGCGGGAGTAGGTTTTGCACTTCTGCTTGCAAATCTTCGTCATCTAAATCCAGCCCAGCCAGAGAAATAGTCACCTGTACGTTAGATATCGTTGTCATGGAATGCCTAAGTATTTTTCATAGTATTTTTTAAAGATTGTAGCGGTTATTATTCCAAATCTAGTTAATATCCGCTAGACTAGCAACTCGCCCTTGATGTGATTGACGCTGCGCTGGGTAAAAGGCTGTAAAAGTAAAACCCACGATCATCGAATGGGTAATACCATTTCACCTGGATTCAAGATACAAATACAAGAATAGAGGGTTTAGCAATGCTAAACCCCTACGAAAAATCTATCTGTATCAGGATTTTTGTGAATTGGTATGAGACGTGGGTTTGATTGGATTTAGCTAAAGCTATAGATTTTCTGAGTTTCTAGGCGATCGCAAATTGTCGAAGGTAATGTACCCGCTTCAAAGGTCTGACGATCTACCTGCACTTGTAAATTAGTCAGCGGATCGCTACCAGGAGAAATCAAGAATTCCAGCTTTTCGATATAAGGCAAAGTTGCGAGATGATCGAGAATTTGGCAGATGGCTTGCAAATAAGGATGACCTTTCTGCTGATACCAATCGCCATCTGCAACTTTCGGTTGGTCAAAACCCAAGTGTACTGTTAATGATGGTTTGTCGAAGAGAGCGATCGCTAATGGTCGCGCTTCTTCTTGCAGTAATAGGTGATGATTTTTCGCTAAATGCCGAATTTTTTCTAGGCGTTCATAGCGTTGTGTTACTAATTGGGGATCATCTTGCCAGTGAATAGCTACTGTGACTAAATAGGTTTGCAGCAGCATATGTCCTAACTTCTTAGCTTTGGTTGCTAAGTAGTAGGAATTGTAGTCGTTGGCTTCAATCAATAACGGTACGCGATCTACTACTTCTAAGCCATAGCCTTTCACCCCTGCAATTTTACGGGGATTATTGGTAATCAAACGAATCTGCTTGACTCCTAAATCCATAAGCATTTGTGCGCCCATACCGTAGTCTCGCAAATCGGCAGCGAATCCTAAGCGCTCGTTGGCTTCTACTGTATCCAAACCCATATCCTGTAAGGAATAGGCTTTGAGTTTGTTAATCAAGCCAATTCCCCGCCCTTCTTGACGTAGGTAAACTACAACACCTTGTCCAGCCGCTTCAATCATTTTGAGTGCAGCTTGCAATTGCATCCGACAATCGCAGCGCAAAGAACCTAAAGCGTCACCAGTCAGACATTCCGAGTGCATCCGCACCATGACTGGCTCATCTTTAAAGGTAGCGGGATCGCCCTTAACAATGGCTACGTGTTCGCAATTATCTAAAGTATGGCGGTAGGCGTAGATTTTGAAATGACCAAACTGAGTGGGTAAATCGGCAATACTTTCGCGAATTACTAAGCGATCGTGTTGCAGACGATAACTAATTAGATCGGCAATACTAATAATTTTCAGATTATGACTATGAGCATACTCAATTAGCTGGGGCAACCTTGCCATCGAACCATCGGAGTTTTGAATTTCACAAATTACTCCCGCTGGGTATAACCCTGCTAATCGAGATAAGTCTACAGCCGCTTCTGTATGTCCCGCCCGTTTGAGCACGCCGCCAGCTTTAGCGCGCAGGGGGAAAATATGCCCAGGACGACGTAAATCTGAGGGTTGTGTGGCTGGGTTCAGAGTCACCTGGATAGTCCGCGCCCGGTCTTCGGCTGATATCCCCGTACTGACACCCAAATGCGGCCCCGCATCAATGCTGACTGTAAAAGCAGTTTGGTTGGTGTCGGTAATATTGCTCACCATTAAAGGTAAGTCTAGTTCATCGAGGCGATCGCCTGTCATCGCTAGACAAATCAGTCCTCTTGCTTCCACCGCCATAAAATTAATCATGTCGGGTGTTGCGAATTGGGCAGCACAAATCAAGTCACCTTCATTTTCGCGATTTTCGTCATCTACCACGACGATGACACGGCCAGCTTTTAAATCTGCTAAAGCTGCGTCAATTGAATCAAACTTGAAGGATGAAATTGCAGTGCTAGCACCATCAGCCGACTCAGGCGACTGCTGAAAGGCTTGCTCTACTTGCGGAGCCACCCCAGTACTCTGTTCACTAGAGTTGAGGGGAGTGGCTTGCGACTGCCGTTTAGTCTTAGGCTTTGACACAGAGGAATTCCAGCTACCAAAAGTAAATTTTTTTAACAATTTCTTCTTTTAGATTGTAACTCCTTTATAAGGCAGAGAAGTACACTAGCAATGATTTGATAACATGACAAAAAATTTCTGCCCTAAAATTGAGGTTTAATACTCAAGTGTGGCAGTAAGACGCTAAAAGCGAGAGTATTCTTTCTGGCTCGTTCCTGACCGAAAATGTCAGGAATTGCGTGAATTTGGTATTTTCCCAATGTCTAATTCCCTCTTTACTAAAGAATGTAAACAGCTGCTTCTGCCCCCTTGGGAGGAAACATCTCAAAAATTAACGTTAGGTGAGAGCATAAAATCTCGCCGCTACTAAGTGCAGAGTCACTAACATCCCGGCTTCAGTCCGTGGCTGATTGTGCGTTGCGCCTCTGGTCGCTGATATGTTGATAGCTAATAACTCATTAAACAAAAGCTGATAAGGATTTCATCATCATGGGCAATAATGGACGCGTACCAGTTGGGATTGTTGGCGCGTCAGGCTATGGCGGAGTGCAGTTAGTTCGGCTACTGATGGATCATCCAGAGGTCGAATTAGTTTATTTAGGCGGTGAGAGTAGCGCAGGGAAACCCTTTGCAGATCTCTACCCTCATCTGGCTCATGCAGTTAACCTGCCAATCGAGGCGGTAGATGCAGAAGTCATCGCCCAACGCTGTGAAGCAGTGTTTCTCTCTCTACCAAATGGTCTGGCTTGCCAAATTACACCAAAACTAATCGAAAAAGGATGTAAGGTACTAGATCTGAGTGCCGATTATCGATTTAGTGATTTGGCAACCTATACCACTTGGTACGCCACTGAGCGCAGCGATCAATCAACTGCGGCTACAGCAGTATATGGATTACCAGAACTTTATCGCGATCGCATTAGCGAAGCTCAGCTTGTCGGCTGTCCTGGCTGTTATCCTACTGCTAGTCTGCTTGCGCTTTCACCACTCTTAAAACAAGGCTTAATTGTCCCCGAAACCGCCATTATCGACGCTAAATCTGGCACCTCTGGTGGGGGACGACAAGCCAAAATCAATATGCTCTTAGCTGAGGCAGATAACTCTCTTGCGCCCTACGGAGTTACCCGTCACCGCCATACTCCAGAAATTGAGCAAATTTGTAGCGATCTCGCTGGGCACGAAGTCAAAGTTCAATTTACACCCCATCTGATCCCGATGGTGCGGGGAATTTTAGCGACAGTTTATGCCACACTGCGCGATCCCGGTCTAGTCAGGGATGATATGGTAACAATTTACAATGCTTTTTACCGTAATTGCCCTTGGGTAAGAGTTTGCGACAGTGGAGTTTACCCGCAAACAAAATGGGCTAGTGGCAGCAATCTTTGCTACATAGGTATAGAAGTTGACCCGCGCACCGGACGTGTGATTGTGATGTCAGCAATCGATAACCTGATTAAAGGACAAGCGGGTCAAGCCATTCAATGTTTAAACATCATGATGGGTTGGGATGAAACTTTGGGATTGCCCAAACTTGGGTTTTATCCGTAAATGGGCATGGGGCATGGGGCATTGGGCATTGTAATATCTTCCCCCTTGCTCCCTGCCCCCCTGCCTCATCAATGCCCCAATCCCTACTTCGGCCCTAAACCCACTGCACCTGCATAAATGGCGCGATCGCCTAGTTCATCTTCAATGCGTAGCAAGCGGTTATATTTGGCAACCCGTTCGCTACGACAGAGGGAACCGGTTTTGATTTGACCGGCACGGGTGGCTACGGCTAAATCCGCGATCGTGGTGTCTTCGGTTTCACCAGAACGATGGCTAATGACTGACCGGAAACCGTTGCGAGTTCCGAGGTCAATGGTTTCTAAAGTTTCGGTCAAAGAACCAATTTGATTGAGTTTAATCAAAATGGCGTTGCCGGCTTTTTGCTCAATGCCTTTTTGTAAGCGGGTAGCGTTAGTTACAAATAAGTCATCGCCTACTAATTGTACTTTTGAACCCAACTTCTGGGTGAGCAATTGCCAACTCTGCCAATCTTCTTCATGTAAGCCATCTTCAATGGAGACAATTGGGTATTGGTCAACTAACTGGGCTAGATAATCAATAAATTCTGTGGGCGCGTGGGGTTTACCGTCGTAGACATATTGTCCATTTTTGTAAAATTCACTAGCTGCCACATCTAAAGCTAATGCGACTTGTTCCCCTGGCTTATAACCAGCTTTCTGAATGGCAGCAACTAGCAATTCCAAAGCTACCTGATTGGACTCTAAGTTAGGGGCAAAACCGCCTTCATCGCCGACACCAGTTAATAAACCCTTCTCAGCTAATACTTCGCTCAGGGTAGCAAACACCTCTGCCCCCCAGCGTAAAGCTTCCCGGAAGGAAGACGCGCCAATGGGGACAATCATAAACTCTTGAAAATCGACATTGTTAGCTGCGTGGGCACCGCCGTTAATCACGTTCATCAACGGTACTGGCAGCAAATTCGCTAAAGGCCCGCCTAAGTAGCGATATAGGGGGATGCCTAGCGACTCAGCACCAGCTTTAGCCGCTGCCAAAGAAACTGCCAAAATTGCATTCGCACCTAAGTTGGATTTGTTGGCAGAACCATCCACAGCGATCATCGTCCGGTCGATTAATTCTTGGTTGAGGGCATCTAAGTTTAATAACTTCGGCGCAAGTGCATCGTGAACGTTTTGTACTGCCTTCAGTACGCCTTTACCCCCATAACGGCTTTTATCCTGATCTCGCAGTTCGTGTGCTTCAAAAGTGCCAGTAGAGGCACCACTGGGAACCTGTGCCAATCCCACAGCACCGTTAAGCAAATGTACTTCTGCTTCAATAGTTGGTCTACCCCGCGAGTCAAGAATTTCACGGGCAACAATCGCCTCAATGGCAGTATCTACAGTTGTACTCATGTGTGCTTTATCCTTTGTTTCCTTTGTAAGAGTACCTTTTTAAGGTTTGCAAGCGATCGCCTAATGACTGACTTCACCCCATCGCTAGCATAGGCTTTTAAGGGACTTTATAGGCTGAGATTAAACAAGATTTCCAATCATTGCGTCAACTAATTTGCAATTTTGGATTTGGCGCTGCACATGAGTCTATTTCGGAGAGTTTTAATGTATTGCAAATTACAAACTAAGGTAAAACATGATGACCTAGATAAAAATATTTATGCAAGAAGTCTAATAGTGAAGCTGAGGAAACACACGGCGTTACTCTGCGTTAAAAAAATCTCCCGTTCAGACTTACCTCTGTAACGGGAGTTCTCCTAGTCTAGTAGAAATTGGCTAAACAACTATTTCAGTTCAGTTGGAACTATAGTTATAAGCTTTGAAAAAACTACGCCCAGTTGAATGAGATGGGTCTAATCCTTCGTTGCGAGAACGACGACGTAAATCACCGATATCTGGTGTATTATTGAAGGCATCTTCAATACTGATTTGACCAGTTAACATCAGTTCGCAAAGTGCATCATTCATTACTTGCATACCTTCTTTGCGACTAGCTTCTATCAGTTGATATGCTTCTGTGTCTTCACCCTTTAATAGATAATCTTGCATAGTGGGTGTGTTAACTAAAATTTCCATAGGTGCTGTGCGACCACCATCTGTTGTGCTGAGTAAACGTTGAGCAACAACAGCAACTAGGGAATCAACAATTTGTACCCGCATAATTGCCTGTTCATCAGGATTATAGAGATTGAGGAGGCGATTAATTGCGCCAATTGAATCTTTAGAGTGCAGAGTACCTAATACCAAGTGACCAGTTTGTGCGGCTTTAATGGCAGTATCAACAGTGATGCGATCGCGCATTTCTCCGACTACAATCACATCTGGATCTTCCCGTAATGCTGACCGCAAAGCATCATGAAATTCGTGGGTGTGTAAACCTACTTCCCTTTGACTAATTAAGCTATTTTGGGAAGTATGAACATATTCAATTGGGTCTTCGATTGTGATGATATGTTTTTGTTGAGTTTCATTTAAATAGCGGATCATTGCCGCTATGGTAGTAGATTTACCTGAACCAGTTGGCCCGGTAACTAAAATTAATCCTTGTTTTTTATTAACAATATTTTTGAGGATTGATGGCAATCCCAAACTATCAATGCTAGGAACATGCAGTGTAATTAACCGCAGCACCATTGCACCACCAGTTAAGGTTTCAAAACAGTTGATGCGACAGCGTACAAGCCCAGGATAAACAATTGCTGTATCTAATTCTTGGGTTTCGGAAAATCGCTGTTTGGCAGATGGAGAGAGAATTTCATCTAAGTAAGCCTCAAATAGTTTGGGTGTGACTACACCTGCTAATTCGTAAACTTCCATCTGTCCGCGAATGCGGAAGCGGGGCAATTCTCCAACACGAATATGTATATCAGTAGCTTGCTGATTGTAGGCATCATGCACCATCTGTTGAATAGACACCGCCTTTTTTTGTATGGCAAATGGTGGTGGTGGTGGTGCTGGGAGAACTGGAAATTGGGGAATTAAATATTGTGAGGTAGATTCGCCGTTCATTAGTATTTCCTATAGTAAATATCTGGTTAAAGAGCAGGTTAAAACTTAACTTTGATGCCCAAAGTTAGCAGTTAATAGAACTTGTAGATTAATCAATTCTTCTGAGGTCAACCGTGGAGTTACTTAGATTTTCAATCTACAACATACTTAGGTAAGATTTTCGTTTTTACGATGGTCTTTACCAATTCTTTAGTGAAACCATGAATTTCTATGAATTTCATTTATGTTTGGGCTAGAAATGAAATTATGAAAATCATTACACCCACCATTAACTGGTTACAAACCCGCGCTTGTGCCCCTGCATACAGCGGTTGTGTTTTAGCAGGAATTGCTATTTGCTTTTTTGGCGCTGCTGTTAATACAATGGCTGGTTGGCTTTACGCCATCAGTGGAGTTAGTTTTGCTCTGTTAGCCATAGCTGCTATTTTGCCGCCGCGATCGCTTGTTGGTTTATCTGTGAAACGCCGTCAAATTAAGCCTGTAACAGCCGGAGATGAATTAACGGTAGAAATAGAAATTCACAATCAGACAAAGCAAGCTGTTAACTTGCTACGAGTTGAAGATATGTTGCCTTTTGTGTTGGGGAAACCAGTAACCAAGTCCATAGAAACTATTCCCCCCCATGAGCATTACCGTTGGGTATACTACCAACAAACCCCACGCCGGGGTGTTTATCGCTGGCATACAGTCGAACTTGTTAGCGGCGCGCCTTTAGGCTTGTTCTGGTGTCGTCGTCAGCGTGAATGTGCCGCCACAGCGATTGTTTATCCTAGCGTGTTACCGCTAACTTACTGCCCGCTAGTGGATGAAATGGGGCAAGACGAAAGCGACATGAGTAACTTTCGTGGCAAAACCTTACAAACAGAGACAACCGGACTAGTGCGATCGCTTCGTCCTTATCGTTTAGGTGATCCTACTCGCCTGATTCACTGGCGTACCAGCGCGCGCTACGGGGAATTACGGGTACGGGAATTAGAAATAGTTACTAGCGGTCAAGAAATTATTATTGCGCTTGACAGTGCGGTAAATTGGGCAGAAGAGAATTTTGAACAAGCCGTCATCGCTGCCGCATCACTATATTTTTATGCCCAGCGGCAAAATATCCAAGTCCAACTGTGGACAGCATTCACAGGATTAATTAAAGGCGATCGCATAGTTCAAGAAGCCTTAGCAGCCACTACCACTCAAGAAGACGCTAACGCACCAACTCCAGAAGGCTATCCTTTAATATGGCTAACTTCCAACCCCCAAAGCCTTTCTTCCTTGCCTTTAGGTAGCCGCTGGGTTTTATGGGAGAACAATCCTTCTGCCACAGAACCAGTAATAGCTAACCGAGATTATCCGGGTATTGTTATACAAACTGAGCAAGGATTACAACCACAACTACAAAAATCCTTACACTCATAAATTACTGACAATTTTATGTATTGAAAATTTCAATGTCTGCTTTCAAGTTAAGCTTTTCTGATGACTCCAAGATTTTTTTGCCGTAGTAACCCAGGTATATCCGCCTTTGGGCAAACCCTATTTAAATTTAGTAACAAAGGTTGGGGAAATCTCCCCAAGATTACCGCGATCGGGCTGAGGTACAATGCAAAGAAATGTTTAAATTATGAGCGGCTGATCTAATGATCTCATCAGAAGTGAATACAAAATCCAGCGATAAAAGCCTAGAGGCAATGCGGCATTTTTCCGAACAATACGCCAAGCGTACTGGAACCTACTTCTGTTCTGAACCTTCGGTTACCGCAGTTGTGATTGAAGGGCTAGCTAAACATAAAGACGAACTTGGTGCGCCTTTGTGCCCTTGCCGCCACTACGAAGATAAAGAAGCCGAAGTACACGCCACATATTGGAACTGTCCCTGTGTGCCAATGCGGGAACGTAAGGAGTGCCATTGTATGTTGTTTCTTACCACAGACAACGAGTTTGCTGGAGAACAGCAAGAAATCACTCTCGAAACCATCAAAGAAGTTCGAGACAGTATGGCATGAGTGAAACCATGCCCCAAGAGTTTTGGCAAGGCGTAGAACAGTTTAATACTGGACAGTTCTATGCCTGTCATGACACTTTAGAAGCTTTGTGGATTGAAGCCAGTGAGCCAGAAAAAACCTTTTATCAAGGGATTCTCCAAATTGCGGTAGCACTTTATCATTTGAGTAATCACAACTGGCGGGGTGCAGTCATTCTACTAGGAGAAGGCAGTAATCGTCTGCGACGTTACCCATCCATTTACGGTGGCATCGATTTAGAAGCTTTATTAATCCAGAGTGTGGCATTGTTGCAAGCATTACAAAAAATTAGCCCAGATCAAATTGCTGCTGATGATCTGGGTGAATCTGACACATTACCTTTGCCGAGGATTGAGTTAGTACAAGAAGGATAAAGTCTGAAAGCTATATGCTATAGGACTCATATTTGATTTTTGAAGTTCAAGTAGGATGCGTTACGCTATCGCTAACGCATCAGCACCAAAACTGAGATTTTGTCTAGAAATCAAATCGGATTCCGATATGTAAGCTGTTTGCACATTGAGAATCGTAGTTATACTTCCGCCTTCATCTACTAGTTAATCATGAGACGTAGGCTGTAGGAATATATAGAATTAAAATTATTTAATGCTGAAAAAATGCCCGATTAAATAAAGAGAACCGCATAAAACAACTAAGTCATCGGGAGAAGCAAAAGCTGCTTCCAAGGCGGAAGTCAAATCGGGGTAAGATTGGCAAAAACTCAATCCTGGACAAATTTCCTCAGCTAGCTTGGCTAATTCATCGGGAATGGCCGAAGAAGTATCTGGTATAGGTACGAGATATAAATTGTCTCCCTCTCGTAATAAAGCCTGGAAAATGTCGGCATGGTCTTTATTTGCCATCATTCCCATCACCCAAGTTATTTTTGGGTTAGCCAATGTATCAACATAATCACGTAAAACTTGAGCGCCAGCTGGATTATGGGCACCATCTAGCAATAATTTATGCTTTTTCCAAGTTACCCATTGAATACGTCCAGGCCATTTTGTGTTGGCCATGCCATTAATTATGGCTGTTTGAGAAATGTGCCAGCCTTGTTTTTGCAGAATTTCGATCGCAGCTAAAGCTAAGGCAGAATTTGTTAACTGAATTTGCCCTTGTAAAGCCAGCGGATATTGAATTAATTTGCCATCCAGAGTTTGATATTCCGCCCATCCTGAAGATACAGAACGCGCAGGCTGGGGTGTAAATATCGGGCATTCTAATTCTTGAATACGCGATCGCACAACCGCTTCCGCATCTTGAGGTAACGGCCCCACCACAGCCGGACATCCAGGCTTGAGAATTCCGGCTTTTTCGCCAGCAATATGGGCAACAGTCGGCCCTAGCTGCTGCCAATGTTCCCGACTGATGGAAGTAATAACTGTCACTAAAGGCTGTGAGCAAACATTGGTAGCATCCAAGCGTCCGCCCAATCCTACTTCTACCACTGCTATATCTACCTGCTGCTGGGCAAAATATAACCAAGCAGCGGCGGTAATTACTTCAAATTGAGTGGGTGACTCTTCATCATGTGCGATTGCATCTTTAACCTTTTGTAATAATTTACACAATTCCTCTGCAGCAATTGGCTGTTGATTAACGGAAATACGTTCTGTCCAATCAACTAAATGGGGAGAAGTATAAAGTCCTGTCCGATAACCAGCTTGAGTGAGAACTGAGGACAGATAGGCACAAACTGAACCTTTACCATTAGTACCAGCAACATGAATTACAGGCACTTGCTGATGGGGATTACCAAGATTGTCCAAGAGTTTGACAATCCGTGACAGTCCCAGATTGATACCGAAGTGTTGAAAGGATTGTAATAGAGAGTCAATATCCACGATTGGGGAATGGGGAATGGGGAATGGGGAACTCGGGGCCCCCTTTGGGGATAAGGGGGAATGGGGAATGGGTGAAATTACTTTCGTACAGACGCGATGAATCGCGTCTCTGTGACTTGTGACAAACACCAAACACCCTAATACAAATGAACCGACTGCCCCCATAAAAGGGAAACAGTCGGTTCGAGAATGTTAAGTTTGATTAGAGTTTAAGCTTCTCTGTTTAAAAAGTTTTGCACTTGTCGTAAAGCAGCTGCACCAATGTTAAATACAGCCCAACCAGCAGCAACGGCTATTGGTGCTAAAACAACGGCTACACGAAAATCAATGTCCATATTAGAACCCCTCTGTTAAATAAATTAAACTTTTGTCAACTGCTCTCATTTTTATTGTTAGCTGAAGTGGGCAAATTTTCCAGCCCCATGTGTAAAGAATATTTACAATTTAGGTCAATAGTCACAGAGACGCGATGAATCGCGTCTGTACAAAAAAGTCTTTATCCCCAATCCCCAATCCCCAATCCCATTACTTTTGCGTAAACCCGATATCAGTTCCCTTTCCAGCATGAACTAAAGCTAATTTTTGGTAGCGTTCGGCGTGTTCGAGTAATTCTTTGGCTTCGGTGTCTGATAATTGGCGCACAACTTTTCCGGGAACGCCGACGACTAATGACAAGGGTGGTACATCCTTTGTGACTACTGAGCCAGCACCGATAATGCTACCAGCGCCGACACGTACCCCATTAAGCACGATCGCACCAATCCCAATCAAACTGCCGCGCTCAATGTAGGCAGAATGTATCACAGCACGATGTCCTACGGTCACATGATCTTCTAAGATGGTAGGAAAACCAGGATCGCCATGTAGAATAGCTCCATCTTGTATATTCGTGTATTCGCCAATATCAATGCGTTCTACATCGCCTCTGACTACTGCCCCATACCAAATGCTCACACCTGCCCTTATGTTTACGGAACCGATCACGCTCGCATTGGCTGCAACAAAGGCAGCTTGAGAAAAATCAGGAGATGGCCAGTAAGAAGCGATAGACACGATAGAATATGAATATGGTACCCAGGAACACTGGAACAACTCCAACATTTCGGGCTGGTTGCAAAAACCAGAATATCACAGGGTCAAGCTTCTATGCTGAATTAAGACACTAGTGAATGCTGTTCCTGCATCAGTCAGTGACTTTTTAGCAGTGAGCGGGTAAACCAAAGTGGTGGAGCCGAAGTGTAATATCCAACCCACTGGCGCTGGTGAAGACTAAATTATGTTTCTACGCACTTCATGATGAATCCAGGCTTGCAGTACCCAATATTTGGCCCAGAAATACAGTGTCCCCACTGTCGCCAAACAATTCCGGCGCTGACACTGACAGATACTTATTTGTGTCCGCGTCATGGGGCGTTCGAGGCTAATCCCAAAACGGGAGAATTAATTCATTTACAGTCGGGACGACATTGGCGAAAGTGGAATAGTGAATGGTATCGGCAACATACCCATCCCGATGGTATTCGGTTTGAAATTCACGAAGCACTAGACAAACTCTATACCCAAGGTTTCCGAGCCACGCGAGTGATTATCGCTCGTCGTTATCAGGAATTGATGAGTGGCTATTTAGAACGCAGCACTCCTTGGCGTTCTGGACAGCCAGAAAATTCCTCAGCAAGGCTGTACGGGTTACCTGTGGACTTTAGCCCCGAAGCCACAGAAGATCCCTGCTGGGAAGTGATTAATTTTGATTTGGAAAAAGAGCCTGGTGTCCCTGTACGCTACCCTTATTTCCGTTTATTTGAGTAAATTGTCATTAGTCATTAGTCATTAGTTATTAGTCAAGAGTTAAAAGTCATAGCTGAGAAGTAAATGACAAAAACCAACGTTAAAGGACAAATGACTAATGACCCAAGACAAATGACTAATGACAAAATTATGCATCACGCTTCTATTCGGACTGCGAATATTCATCGAGCGATCGCCTTTTATGAACAACTGGGGTTTACAGTTTGTGAACGCTTCACTACAGGCTACACCCTAGCTTGTTGGATGGAAGGACTGAATGGCAGAATTGAACTCATCCAAATTCCCGAACCAAAACCAGCCCCAGATGCTTTTGCAGACGAGCATTATGTGGGCTACTATCATCTTTCATTTGATTTAACAGAAATTACTCCCGACTTGCCTAGTTGGGTCAACAATTTACAAGAAAAATTAAAAATAGCAGCCCAAAACCAACCAGAACAATTTCAACCGCTCAAGGTGCTTTTAGAACCTACACAACAACAGATAGGCGATCGCATCTATGAGGTCACTTTTATTGCAGATTATGATGGATTACCCTTGGAATTCATTCGGATTTTAGCAAAACTCAACTAATTTCGCTTTTATATTGATTATTTTTGCTGATAAAATATCACATCTCTGTAGTTTTGCGTAGGTGTTCAATGAGGCGCAAAGATTAGACTATAGTCATCAATGCTAAAAAATGTAACTTAGTTTACAGGGTATCAGCAAAAATCAATGTCTGTGTTTTCCACCTTGTATAGATATCGTTTTCCTTTATTACTGTTGACTTTTTCGATGATTGCAGTGTTGTTATTGAGTGGTAAACCTGCTGATAATCAACATGTGCTTGCGTCCCAACAGATACATCATCAATCAATGGTAAATGCACAAAAACCCACACCTATAAAAGTGACAGACAACGTCCGCAAAACTTTGCTAGAAAATGGCCTGACGGTGCTGACAAAAGAAATACACACAGCACCTGTAGTGACTGTGCAGGTGTGGTACAAGGTGGGTTCGCGTAATGAAGAACCAGGTGTAAATGGCATTGCTCACCAGTTGGAACACATGATGTTTAAAGGCACAAAAAATCGTCCCATTCAATTTGGGCGATTATTTAGTGCTTTAGGCAGCGACTCAAATGCTTTTACTAGCTACGATCAAACAGCATATTACGGTACTTTAGAACGGAATAAGCTCAAATCACTTTTAATTCTAGAAGCCGATCGGATGCAAAATGCTGTCATTGATAGCGAACAACTAGGAAGTGAAAAGCGTGTAGTAATTTCTGAGTTACAAGGTTACGAAAATAGCCCCGAATATCGCCTCAATCGCGCCGTTATGAGAGCAGCCTTTCCCAATCATGCATACGGTTTACCTGTTGGTGGTACACAGGCTGATGTAGAAAAATTTACAGTCGCGCAGGTACAAGATTATTACCGCGAATTTTACACTCCCGACAATGCCATTTTGGTGATTGTCGGCGATTTCCAAACTGATTCAACTTTAGAAACAGTAAAAGAAATCTTTGGTAAATTACCTAAGAGTCAACAGTCAAAAGTTGGGGAGACGCGATCAATCGCGTCTGTACAAGAGTCAACAGTCAACAGTCCCATTGTGCTGCGAGAACCGGGTGCAGGGAAACTCTTGCAAGTGATTTATCCCCTACCAAATGTGAATCACCCAGATCTACCAGCGCTGCAAGTGATGGATTACATTTTGACTGAAGGACGAAGTTCGCGCCTTTATCAAGCATTGGTAGAATCAGGGTTAGCTAACGACATCAGTGCTTATGTTTCTAGCTTACGGGAGTCTGGCTGGTATGAACTGTTAGTTACTGCTGCTCCTAGGCAAAATTTGACAAAAATTGACGCAGTGTTGAATAAGGCGATCGCTAATCTCGTAAAAACAGGAGTAACATCTGAGGAAGTTAACAGAGCTAAAACCCAACTCGAAGCATCTGTAATTTTAAGTAACCGCGATCTCACAAACCTGGCAATGCAATTGGGTAATGATGAGACTACTACTGGCGATTATCGCTATACAGAACGCTACTTGGATGGTGTCCGCAAAGTGAATCCAGCTGATGTTGTAGCTGTAGTGAATAAATATCTCAAACCAGAAATACGTACAGTCGGCTGGTTTGAACCCAGCCAAAAGCAGACAAAAGCAGTTGCTAGCAAAATCCAATCCACGCAAACTACAGAAAAATTTTCCCCTGGTTCACCTTTAGCACCACAGGAAGTAATCAAGTACTTACCGCCTGTGGATGAAGCCACACATCTCAGCACCCGCGAACTACCACAACAATTTACTGTGGCTAATGGTTTGCAGTTATTACTACTACCTGATAAAAGTACCCCCACAGTTACCCTCAGTGGTTACATCAATGCAGGGATGGAATTTGATCCAGAAGATAAAGCCGGATTAGCATCGCTGGTAGCAGATAACTTGATGAATGGTACAAAAACCAAGCATTTCTTGGCAATTGCTAAAGCCTTAGAAGACAGAGGTGCGAGTCTAGATTTTGAAGCATATCGCGAAGGTGTGCGAATTGAGGGTGAAAGTTTAGCTAGCGACTTGCCTATACTGATAAAAACCTTAGCAGATGTAGTTAAAAATAGTACATTTCCGGCAACAGAGCTAGAATTAGACCGCCAGCAAGCTTTGACTAATCTCAAACTAGATTTAGATGACCCTGATGAAGTGGCAATTAGAACCTTTGTTCAGTCTATTTATCCGAAAAACCATCCATTGCATACTTACCCTACAGAAAAAAGCCTACAGCGGATTAAGCGTCAAGATGTGATTGCTTTTAAGGCAAAATATTATCGTCCCGATACTACAGTCTTAGCACTGGTAGGAGATTTTGATCCCGTAAAAGTGCGATCGCTCATTGAAGCTGAGTTTGGTAGTTGGAAAGTTAGCGGTGAACCACCAAGCTTAAAATATCCACCAGTGCCAATGCTGGAAAAGGTAGTACGTGTCAACTCAGTCCTTCCAGGTAAAGCCCAAGCTATTACTTATATGGGTTACACAGGCATTAACCGTCAAGATACCCGCTTCTATGCAGCTTTAGTATTGAATCAGATTTTGGGAGGCGACACCTTATCTAGTAGGCTGGGAGCAGAAGTGCGCGATCGCCAAGGTTTAACCTATGGAATTTATAGCTATTTCAAGGTAGGCAAGAATTCCGGGACATTTTGGATTGAAATACAAACTAGCCCAGAAGATACTAGTAAAGCGATCGCCAGTACTCATAATCAATTAAAGCAAATCCATCAGTATGGTGTGAGCGCATCTGAACTGGAAGCAGCAAAGCAGACTCTGATCAGCAACTACAATGTTTCACTGGCAAACCCAGAAGAATTAGCAAAACAAATTCTCATGAATCAAGTCTATGGACTCGATGAAGTGGAACTGCGCTCTTTTACTAATAAAATTCAGCAAGTTACCTTATCTCAAGTTAATCAGGCTGCTCGTGAATTACTCCACCCCGATAAAATTGTCGTGGTCACGGCCGGGCCTGCTGTTTTAGCGGATCATACTATTCAGTAGGACTGGGGATTGGGGAACTCGGGGCCCCCTCTGGGGATAAGGGGCAATGGGGACTGGGTAAAAGCAATATTTAGGAAGTTACAAAAATTATTCAAAATTTACCGCAGATTGTGATTAAGATGCAGAATTAATATCAACAATTTGCCTGAGATGCAAGTAATTAAGCGCATTTACTTCATATTCGTATTAATACTAAGCTTTGCTGTTGTAAATACAACTCCAGTTTTAGCAGCAAATATCTCTGGCGATGTCCTCAAACAAGCTGCTATAGAAATTCCTGTGAGTTTAGGAAATGCAGCTAATGAAATAAAATTTGAGCCAAATACCTTAGAATTTGTAGCCGGAAAACGCTACAATCTCCGGCTGACAAATCCTAGCCAATTAAAGCATTATTTTACTGCCAAAGACTTTGCCGATGGCATTTGGACGCAAAAAGTTGAAGCAGGCAAAGTAGAAATTAAAGGAGCTATCCACGAAGTAGAACTGAAACCTGGTGCAATAGCAGAATGGGTATTTGTGCCTCTCAAGCCAGGGAAATATAGCCTGCGTTGCACTGTTCCAGGACACGCAGAAGCAGGGATGACTGGTGAGATTACTGTTAGCAATTGATACTTTTTCAGCTAATAGAATTTGAGTGATTTTAGTGGGATTTAGAACCACGATTGAAAAAATCGGGGTTCTGGGTATTGGCATTTGCTTCGTCACGAGCGATCGCATCCACAACCACAAGATAAAAGTATTTTTTAGCTGATTCCCTAGTTGTAAGCTCACTTTATTCTAGGTAGCAAATTCTAAAGAAAAAAATAAGTTAATTTAAATATAGATATTATTTCTCAACTAAGCTAGAACAAAATTCACCTTCAGCTACAGAGCATCAAACATTATTTAATCCCACATGAACATTCTCAGTAACTTACTTTCGCAAACAGTACAGCCGAACCCTCCCAAACAACGCCGAGGTATTGAAATTAAATCGCCGCGGGAAATAGATATCATGCGGCAATCAGCAAAAATAGTGGCAACTGTACTTAAAGAAATTTCTGAGCTAGTAGAGCCAGGAATGACTACAGCTGATTTGGATGCTCATGCGGAAAAACGTATCCGTGAAATGGGTGCGACACCAAGCTTTAAAGGGTATCACGGTTTCCCAGGTTCTATTTGCTCGAGTATCAACAATGAAGTTGTACATGGAATTCCTAGCGCTAAGAAAGTCATCCGTATAGGTGATGTATTAAAGGTAGATACGGGTGCTTATTACCAAGGTTTTCATGGTGACTCTTGCATTACAATTGCCGTTGGTGAAGTTACCCCAGAAGCAGCTAAATTGATTCGCGTAGCTGAAGAAGCTCTTTATAAAGGTATTGAACAAGTTAAAGCAGGCGTTTACTTGATGGATATTGCCGGAGCAATTGAAGATCATGTCAAAATGAACGGCTTTACTGTAGTTGAAGAATTCACAGGACACGGTGTAGGACGTAACCTACATGAAGAACCATCAGTGTTCAACTACCGCACCCGCGAAATGCCAAATGTAAAACTACGTGCTGGTATGACATTGGCAATTGAACCAATTTTAAATGCAGGTTCTAAACATACACGTACTTTAGCCGATCGCTGGACAGCTGTAACTGTTGATAATGCCCTGTCAGCTCAGTTTGAGCATACAGTATTAGTCACAGAAACAGGCTATGAAATTTTGACCGATCGCACAAATGTTTAAGTTTGGGGTTAGGTAATTGGTAATTGGTAATTGGTAATTAGTGTTTGTAATTTCCTTTCCCCCTTTCCCTTTTTACCTTTCCCCAATCTCAACCCAGAGACTTAGGCAAATAGCGAATCACTTCTGCAACTGACCAAGCTTGTGCGATCGCCCCTTTGGGTATGTGGGGTTCATCGCCATCAAAAATCTCGGAAATTGAGCCTAGACAAGCATCAGATGAGAAGTGTTTCAGCAGGGGTTGCCAATCAAATGGCGGTGCGGCTTCTGGATAAAAACGTTGCCAAGCACGAATAAACGGGCCAATGAGCCAACTCCAAACAGTACCTTGATGGTAAGCGCGATCGCGTTGTTCTGGAGTTCCTTGGTATTTGCCAATATATTGCGGATCGCTGGGAGCAAGGCTCCGCAGTCCATAGGGAGTGAGCAAACTGGAAGCTGCTAGCGCCAATACCTCACGCCCTTGTTGTTGTGAAAACCCACAATGATGTAAAGACAGTGCCAACACAGCATTCGGTCTAATCTGAGAATTCCGTCCATCATCTAGCTCAATCGTGTCGTAAAAATAGCTGAGTTTGGGATTCCAAAACTTTTGTAGAGAATTTTTTACCTGTTGTGCTTGCTGGGCGTAACGTTGCGCTTGCTTCGCCAATCTTTCTGAAGAATTTCCATTTTGAATTTGGCTCAAGCGTTCTGCCCACTGACTCAACCAACATAAGGCAGAGTACCACAGAGCATTAATTTCCACAGGCTTACCTAGCCGAGGAGTCACAGGTTCGCCGCCGACTACCGCATCCATCCAAGTCAAGGCGACACCACAGGCTTCCCAACCCACTAGCCCATCAGTAGCATCAACATGGATATTGTAGCGAGTGCCACCGACAAATGCTTTGTGAATTTGCTGCACTACAGGAAATTGCTCTGCCAAAAACTGCCAATCTTGAGTAGCTTCTAAATATAAACCTAGAGTTTCAATCCACAACAACGCCGCATCAATACTGTTGTAAAAAGGCTCACCACCAACATCAGGAAAGGCATTAGGAATTAAACCTTGCCGACAGTAATGCCCAAACGTCCGTAATAGTCCCTTTGCTAGTTCAAAGCGTTTGGTAACTAGTGCCAATCCTGGTAAAGCTAGCAAAGTATCCCGCCCCCAGTCATTGAACCAGTGATAACCAGCAATAACAGTAGGGCCAGCTATTGAAGCGCGATAGACAATAAACTGATCGCTAGCTTTTAATAGTTGTTGCAAAATGGGGAATGGGTAATGGGGAATGGGTAATGGGGAATGGGTAATTGGAATTTCTTCCTCATCCCCCTCATCTCCAACCCCCTCCCGATCCCAGCCGAAAATCTGGGAAAGTCTTTCTTGTTCTGCCTCAATTGCTTCTATAAAAGTGTCGCTAGTTAGTGGAGCTAATTTTAAATCGGGGAAGCCTAATCTTACTTCTAGGGTGACTGAATCTCCGGGTTGGAGAGTTACTGTTAAGTAACCTGGGCTATAAAGGTCTTCGCGATCGCCTAATCCTCGCTTGCTTTCTTCTAACAATCGGTAATTCCAGTACCACACTGCGTCAGCGCGGTACTCTCCTTGTGTCCAACGCAAATGCCAAGGTGTACCAAATTGTCCAGCCATGATCGCTTGCAAGCAAACTTGTTGGGGTAACAGCACTTGTGAGAAGTGTAATTCTGGAGAAGCACTTTGCTGGTAGTGAAAGTCGCGATCGGCAATCAGCAGTCGTAGCCTTAAAATAGCTACTTCCTGTCCTTCATAGCGATACTGGATTAACAGGCGATGGCATAAGGTGGGGGATGAGGAGGATTGAAGAGAATTTTCCCCCGTGCTTGTAGAGACGCGATTAATCGCGTCTTTAATCACATCTTTAATCGCGTCTCTACCCTGCCCCCCTGCTTCTATGCTCCTCTGCTCTAAGCCATAGGGCATGATGATCTGTCTACTAAGTTGCCAATTATCTTGACCCCAAACCCACTTTGGTACTGGGTTAAGCTCAAAAGAGCGCAGCAGGTGGTAGCCAGTCGGTTCAATTCGACCACTGTCCCAATAATTTGTGCCTAATGCGACAACTTTACCTTCTACTTCCAGGCTAGCTTCTAGGTGCGAAAGCAGCAGGGTACGACCGGAAGGGGGATTTGTCGCGGCAAACAACCAACCATGATAGGTACGTGTACGGATATCCGAAACCGTTCCACTGGCAAAACTACCCAAACCATTAGTCAGTAACCATTCTCTTGTATCTAAATTAGCCATTTGCTACTCAAAATCGTTATGACTATGATATAGTCGTAACAGATCGTAATTAAACTGTGAGAGCGTGGATGGGTGAGTTTTACCTGACCCGAATTCCAACGCTAGTAAATAAATATAAGTTGAAGGAGAATTAGGTTCATGTCCCTCACTTACGGAACAGAAGGATGGCTCCGCGTTGGTCAGCAGGCTCCAGACTTTACAGCAACAGCTGTAGTGGATCAAGAATTTAAGACAATCAAGCTTTCCGACTATCGCGGTAAGTATGTAGTTTTATTCTTTTATCCCTTAGACTTTACCTTTGTTTGCCCCACTGAAATCACAGCATTTAGCGATCGCTACGAAGAATTCAAGAAAATTAACACCGAAATCTTGGGTGTTTCCGTTGATAGCGAATTCTCTCACTTGGCTTGGATTCAGACTGACCGCAAATCTGGTGGTGTAGGCGACCTGAATTATCCTTTGGTTGCTGACATCAAAAAAGAGGTAAGTGCTGCTTATAACGTACTAGATCCAGCAGCAGGTATTGCTTTACGCGGTTTATTCATCATTGATAAAGATGGTGTTATCCAGCACGCTACCATTAACAACCTAGCTTTTGGTCGTAGCGTTGATGAAACCTTGCGGACATTACAAGCAATTCAGTATGTCCAATCTCACCCTGATGAAGTTTGCCCCGCTGGTTGGCAACCTGGTGACAAGACTATGAATCCCGATCCTGTGAAATCTAAAGTTTACTTCTCCGCTGTTTAGATTTCTCTTGCCAGAAAACTGCTAAGCAGTATACTGGATTTAAGAGCAGTATCAATTATCACCACAGATAACCACAGATGAACACAGATCAAGATTAATCGGTGTTAACTTCAGTGCCAGTCTGTGGTTTTTTCATGTTTTAGGATGGAAGTAGGCATGGGTAATGGGTGATTGGGCATAGAGCATTGAGTAATTGGTAATGGGTAATTGGTGTTTGGTGTTTGTCATTAATTATTTCTCCCCTGCTCCCTACCCCCTTACTTTTCTAAGTCTCCCTCATCCCTTTTGACCCTTGACCTTTGACTTTTGACTTTAAACTATCAAAAATAAAATATGCTAACTTCAACAGATTTTAGCGGCTTATTCAATGAGCGCTTCTTCCACAATTTTTTGCCAATTCCTCCTATCTATGAACTAAGATTAGATGTGGGAACACCAGATTTTCAACTGCCAGATATTACTAATGGCACTTTGGTAAAGCTTTCAAATTACAGAGGCAAACAACCAGTTTTACTGGCGTTCACAAGAATTTTTACAGAAAAGCAATATTGTCCTTTTTGCTATCCTCACATCAAATCTTTGAATGAAAACTACGAAGAATTTCAAAATCGTGGGATAGAAGTTTTGATGATTACGAGTACTGATGAAAGGCAGAGCCAAATTGTTGTCAAAGATTTAGGCTTAAAAATGCCCTTATTGAGTGACCCTGCTTGTAAAGTATTTCGGAGATATCAAGTAGGACAAGCTTTAGGAGCACCTTTGCCCGCACAGTTTGTATTAGATAAAGACGGCAAACTCCGCTATTATCATTTATTCTCTTTTTTGGATCATAATGCCAATATAGAAACACTATTAGCTAAATTTTAGCTTTGTAGTAGTTCTATAAAATTTGCCAAAAAATTCCAATCTAACAGTCTAGATAAACTGTAATTGTCTTAATTACGAATTACGAATTACGAATTAGAAATTGGTGTAAGGTAGAAAATTGGCATTGGTTGCTTTAATAAAAAGTCATGAGGTTTGCTTATGTTGACGCTTTATCATGCGCCGCTGTCTCCTAACTCTCGCCGAGTTTGGATTACACTGATAGAAAAAGGGCTAGAGTTTGAGTTAGTAGAAATCAAACTCAATGGAGAGCAGTTTAAACCAGATTTTTTGGCAATTAATCCTTTCCACCATATTCCAGCTTTGGTAGATGGTGACTTTAAAGTAATCGAATCATTGGCGATTCTGGATTATTTAGAAGCAAAATATCCCAATCCGGTGATGCTACCTCAAGAACCAAAAGATTTAGCGATCGCACGGATGGTACAACTGGTAGCTGTCAATGAACTTTTGCCACAAATTAGCACGTTTTTACCACAGTTTCTAGGATTACCCCCAGGAGATCCAGAAAAAATCCGGCAGTCAGAGGAAAAAATTTCTGTAGTACTTAAGTTCTTTGACAGTTTATTAGACGAGCGCCCTTACTTTGGCAGTAACAACCTGACCTTAGCAGAGGTTGTGGCTGGAACTATAGTATCTTTATTGCCTAGCGTCGGCATATCTTTAAGTGATTATCCCAAATTGAGTGCTTGGAGCGATCGCTTAACAGCACGTCCATCGTGGCAAGCTACTCAAATTACTCCAGAGATGATCAAAGATTTTAGAGCTGTTGTAGAGGCAAGAATGGCACAGAAAGCTACAAGCTAGCACCGCTACGCGGAATTCAAAATTCAAAATTCAAAATTCAAAATTAAGTCCGGATAAAACCTTTTATTAATTTTGAATGCTTTTTTTAGTGAAAACTCAATTATTTAAAGCCTGCATCAGCAGGCTTTGTTGATTTGCCATTTCAGCGAAGTTATAGCTTGACTTGCTGCAAATGACTGCGGGGGTTGTAGGTACGTATAGCTCGGATTTTTTCATAATACTCGCGCTCTTGTTGGCTCATATCTTTTGGTGGAACAATCGCCACCTTCACCAACTGATCGCCACGTCCACCTTTGGCTAGGGGCCAACCTTTACCACGCAACCGCAAGGATTGGCCAGAACGTACTCCCGCAGGCAGTTTGACATTCACTGAACCATCGGGTGTGGGAACATCAATAGAAGCTCCTAAGGTAGCTTCATCTGGTGTAATGGGAACTTCGCAGATAAGATTATCACCTTCAAATTGGAAGAAGGAGTGCGGCTGAAGTTCAACTTTTAGGTACAAATCACCCCGTTGTTGAGTCATGGGATTGATTTGACCTTTACCACGCACACGCAAACGCGTACCGACTTTCGCACCAGCAGGTATACGTACATCTATAGTTTCATTACCTAAGCTAAAGCGCTTTTGAATCCCAGCAAATGCTTCTGCAAAAGTCAGTGTGATTGTGGCTTCACTATCTTGGCTAGTCCCTGCGCCCATATCTTGGAAACCAAAATCGTTAAAACCGCCAAAACCACCTGGTCTTCTGGAAGAAGCATTTGTGGAAGTACTATAAGAATAGCTTTGACGGTTACTGCGAGGGCCAGCACCACCAAATAGCTCATTCAGGAAGTCATTAAAACTACCATACTGGCTGAAGTCAAAACCACCCATATCCACACCAGCACCAGAGGGGAAGCCTTGACCAGCTTGTTTCCAGTATTGACCAAATTGGTCATACTTTTTGCGTTTGTCTGGGTCTGACAAAACTTCGTAGGCTTCGTTCACTTCTTTAAAACTCGCCTCTGCCTGTTTATTGCCTGGGTTAACATCAGGGTGAAACTTGCGGGCTAATTTACGAAAAGCTTGTTTAATTTCCTCTGGACTGGCAGTCTTACTTACTCCCAAAATTGCGTAATAGTCTTTGAAGTCGGTTGCAGCCATCTACCAGCCTCCTCTAGAAATTCTTGTTATGTTCTATTTCTAAGATGTTAGATACGTTATTTGCCAGGTATAATGCCCAGCAAATAGATTCTGATTTTAAATTAACAAACATCATCAAAAATCAAGTGGGGTTCTCGCTCGTAGGATGAGTGCAATTTCCGTACTCCCGCAATCCTGATAAGCGAATTAGCCTATCGAGTCCATCTTCTAAGGTTGGGGGTGCATCTCGTAGCTGACGATGCATTTTGAAGATTATTTCTTCGGGAACCTGGCGATCACGTTTTCGATTTCGTGCCAAACACAGCCACACTGGAGTATCTGCCCATAGCCCAGTAATGTGGGTAAAACCGAACCCACGCGCTAGGGCGATAACCTTACGGCGCTGGCGGCGCTGGGCATTAGTAGCATCGTAAATCACCGTTTTTCCTTGATTTTTAGCTTGGTGTAATTGCCGCCGAATTTCTCGCCAAATCAGCAGCCAATGCCCTTGAACCGCTTCATTGCCAAACAACTGCCCCCGAATACCATCTGTAGAAATCAGGTGTATCTGGGGGCATTCTGCAAGCAATTGTTTTACCCAAGTTGACTTACCGCTACCCGGAAGACCAATCAGTAAAAAAAGTGCTGAGTGCTGAGTCAAAAGTGCTGAGTCGGGAGTGAAGACCGAACAGTGAACAACAGTTTTACTTATAACTCCAAACTGACAGATCGGCACTCATAACTCAATACTCAAAACTGACAACTCAATACTCAGCACTCAGCACTCAGCACTCCTAAATGATTGTCCCATCAGGAATGACCGCATTTTTCAACACCACGACAATACCACTGCGGATATAGAAGCCTTGACTTTCGCGATCTGCTTCTTGAACATTGTCTTTGTTGATAATTTTGACATCACGACCTATGCGAGCGTTTTTATCAATAATCGCACGGCGCACTATGGTATCTGCACAAATACCTACAGAAATCTCATCAGGGAACAGGGTGCATTGGCGGCGTTCCATAGCAGACTGGTAATAATCGGCACCCATAATTAGAGATTCTTCGATGATACTACCAGATTCAACCCGCGATCGCACTCCTAAAACCGAATGTTGAATACGACAATTTTTGAGAATACAGCCTTCACCAATCAGGGATTGCGTAACCTGACAATCTAGCATCTTCGTGGGAGGCAAGTAACGAGCGCGGGTATAAATTGGCGCTTCTTCATCGTATAAACTAAAGGGCGGTTGAGGTAGTTGAGTCAGGGCTAAGTTAGCATTATAAAACGCTTCAATTGTCCCAATATCTTCCCAGTAATCATCAAATAAGTAAGCTTGAACGTTGTAATCTTTAGCCGCATCAGGAATAATTTCTTTGCCAAAATCTGTACTTTCTAAAGATTCTTTCAATAATTTGATCAAAACATCTTTTTTAAAGACATAAATCCCCATCGAGGCGATGTAGGGTTGGCGTTGGGCTTCTTCTGGACTCAATCCCAGGACAGTAGTATCAACGCGCATTTGGGTTAAAGCTTCACCCTTGGGTTTTTCGCTAAAGTCAATCACCCTACCTGCTTGATCAATTTTCATCAAGCCAAAATCCGAAGCCCGGCGATCGTCAATCGGAATAACTGAGAGAGTAATATCGGCACCCGTTTCTCTATGGCGTTGGACAAACTGGCGGTAATCCATACGGTAGAGGTGATCACCAGAAAGAATTAGATACTCCTCTGCATCCCATTCTTCCAACAACCAGATGTACTGACGTACAGCATCAGCCGTACCTTGGAACCAGTTGGGGTTTTCTGGCGTTTGCTGTGCTGCCAACACTTCTACAAAGCCATCACTAAAGCCACTAAAATTGTAGGCACGAGCAATGTGGCGATTCAGAGAAGCTGAGTTGAATTGTGTCAGGACGTAGATTTTAAATATTTCAGAATTTATGCAGTTGCTGACAGGGATATCGATTAAGCGGTACTTTCCTGCTACTGGTACGGCTGGTTTAGCACGTAGTTTCGTTAACGGGTAAAGGCGAGTACCTGCACCACCACCGAGAATGATTGCTATAACTTTTTTCACAAAATGTCTCCCGACTGCCTTTCAACTCTCACCTTAAGTTTAGGACTGTCTGCCACCATAGGTAAGGGGGGATCAAAGATTATCGTTAGTGAATTTTACAGAATGCTGTCGGTGATATATGTCGCTGCCAATAAATAGAACATCCAAAAGTATGTATTGATTAATACTAGGTTTAAAGATGCGATCGCCAATCAAGTTTGACAACTCGGCAATCTCTCTATTTCACAACTTAGCTTTTTTTAACAAAACCCAATTTCTCGGACAGTAAGCCTTACTATGCCCCAGGTTTTACAAAGAACAAAGTAGCTACTTATAGTTTTAAGAAAAATTGTCAAATTCTGTTCACAATATTTTTGCTTAGCCTTTGCTAACTCTGATGTGCAGTGTTTAACTGTATAGAAACATAGCTAACAAGAGTGCGATCGCTAAATAATCAATTAAACACCCAATTTACGAAAATTTAACCTTGTGTTAACTAAATGCAATTTCTGCGATAACTTGAGATATTGCACCCAGGATTGTTCAGATAACTGGGCAATAGCATTGGCGGAAAGGGTTGCTGTAAAAGTATCTTTTCCCGGAGTTACGCCAGCCACATTCAAATTTTGCAAAACAGCAGTTGCGGCCGCATCTAGAACAGGTTCAGTATGAATAAAAACTGTCAAACTGGGTGTTTCTTGGTCTGGTATATCATTAAGGGCTGTGGCTAGGGCAGCATCTAGCTTCTGATAATTCATAAGCAAATCCTTGGTAATTAAGACAGGCAATTTTGATTGTCACCTATCTTATTACCAAGCTATCAAATTTATCGGTTTTAATTACCTACCCTTATACAGACGTAATATACACTTGCCTACCTCTAATTACAGATTTTAATTGTGTCGTCTGTACAAAATAAAATGCAGACTTAAGCCCTTGAAAACATCTGCTGTAACTCAAGAGAGGAACAGGGGGTTAGAATACTAGTACAAGTCGGCGGAAATAAACCACCCATTCCAAATCAATGAAACGCCTATGCTGTATTCATTTTGAATTTTGAATTTTGCGGAAAGTTGCGTGCGGGGGTTCCCCCCGTTGAGGAGGCAGTGCGTTGGGCGGGTTCCCCGACTTGTAGCAACTGCCGTCAAACTTTCCTTGGCGTAGCCTCTCCCTTTGGGAGAAGACGAATTTTGAATTCCGCCTTGCGGTATTAGTCTTTTCGCTAACCTAGTGTCCTAAGTATATTGGTAGGCTGTGAAAGCTGCTAATTCACAATCTAGAAGTCATAGGTATTAACCCTGCATCCGAACAACTCCGTCAAAAGAGTGATGGAGTATTCTTTACAGTTCATAACATTTAATAAGAGCCTGACAAATGAGTTCAAAGCAGATTGAACTTGGCTAGATTTCTGTTGAAATAGCAGGGAAATATTATGACAAGTCGAACACAAAAACAGCCATCATTCCTTGAAAAAGTATTAGAACGGAGTAGTTTACAATCGCTCAATGATGCTCAACGGGCAACCAATATAGTGTTCCGAATTTTGCGGGACATGATGTTAAATAAAACAAGTGATCAAATTGAAAAGGATCTCAAAGAAAGAACACCTGAATCTGAGCAGGAAGTGATAGACCTATGGCAAGATCCTAACGTTATGGTTGCTTTTTTCAGCCGAATTAGTCCTGTACAAAAGCTAAATATTAAGCCAGGAACCTTTATGCTGCGCCTACAACAAGAAGGTGCTTTACCGGATGGGGTGCGTCCAGAGGAAGTTACAAAGGCAGTGTTCTCAGCTACTAGAGAAATTTTATCTCCAGAACGGAACAAAGAAATTGCTGCATTACTTTCAGGTGAAATTCGGCAAATTTGGGAGGGTGCTTGATTATTTTTAAGTAGCAGATTTAAGCTCAAGCAAGCTCGAAGTTATCTATGTTTTTAAGGTAGGCGATCGCCTATCCTAAAACCTATGCTTTACTTTTTGGATGTCATTGGCTCTCAATGACATCCAAAAGGTATTTAGCTAGATAAAAAAATCGAGTTCTCAAATTGGATCAACTCGATTTAAGCAAATAATTATTCAACTACAAATTTGCGGCATTAATCACCCCAAAACCCCATTTACTATCAAAAGTTCCTGGGGGTTTACCAGGGATAGCACTGTTTTTACGTAGTAATTCTTTTACTGTTTTTGGGTCAAGTTTAGGGTCACGTTGTAAGAGTAATGCCACTAAACCAGTAACGAATGGTGTCGCCATACTAGTACCAGCCATCGCCACAAATTTAGAATTGAGCATCATGGAGCGATCGAGACTAGCATTAGCAGACAGAGCAGAAACAATCATCGCTCCTGGTGCAGCTACATCCGGCTTTTGAGCATCATTACGCAGTGGCCCTTCACTACTGAACTCAGACATGGTATCCAATTCTAAGCCCATGTCTCGCACTTGATTATCAATATCTGTGTACTGTACTTTTGTGGTATAAGCTGCAACTGTAATTGCGCTACTAGCAGCGCCAGGAGAGCCAATTTTTACGGCATCCTTAACACTTTTACCTGTAAAGAAAACTGAAGAATGATCGTCAAGAGTCCATACATCCAAGCGTGTGGCAGTTGCACTGGTATTCCGGACTCGTAACTGCCAAATACCTCCCATAACTGGCGAAGGGCCATTACCGCGAATTTGCACAAAGAAATTATGGTCGCCGTTGCCTTTATCTGGAGCTGGTGTCACGATTTCTACCCGCGAATCGGGTAATTGATATTCCTGGGTGGGATTACCGTCAGTGATGATTTTTTGATAAGGGGTGACGAAACCGTTAGGACTCCGTAGCGATATTTCTAATTCACTGTCGGCATCATACCAGCCGTTTAACCAGACTATGCCTACTTGATTTAAAGGCACATTAAAGCGCATACTGGCTGACTTTTTCGCAGCTATATTGGTTTGTCCGTGAATGTTGTCGTTACCTTCGTTACCTGCAGCACAGCAAACAATTCTGCCGGGCCCAGTTTCCGCGTCAATAATTCGAGAAAGGGAGTCGCTTCCATCATGAGCATCAGCGTGTCCACCCAAGCTCATATTTAACACTACTGGTCGTCCCAAATCGGTTGCTACACGAAAAACATAGCGCACAGCATCGGCAATGTGGGCATCCTGTAGATCTGACTTCACGATGACTAATTCTGCTTCTGGTGCGACACCTGCAAAAGTTTCATCTGCACCAGCCGCAATTCCAGCAACATGGGTACCATGACCATCAGTATCTTGAGAGACGGTCATTTGTTCGCCTGTAAATTCAGCCCCGTACTCACCTTCTTTGACTCCTGGCCCTGGAAGTGTTTGATCCCAAATGCGTAAAATCCGCCCAGCAAAGGCGGGATGTTTGGGATCAATGCCACTATCGACAATCCCAATGAGTACTCCCTTACCAGTCAATCCCGTTTTGTTTTTAAATTCTGGCAATTTCACCTTTCCAGGTGCCACATCCATCCGCAGATGTAGTTTGCGTGAAGGTTTGATGCGCTGAATCACATCTTCTTCTGATAAAGAATCTAAAGCCTGTAGCGGTAAAAATGCTGTCCGCACACTACCAGAAGACTGATTAACACGAATTCCATATTGTTCTAAATGGCTCAAGTCTGCATCAGGTTCGCAGTAGAGAAAAACGATACTCTTAGTAGGCTTGACAGAACTTTTATGGGCAATTATGCCAAGCGATCGCTTGTGTGTAGTTAAAGCTTGTTCTCCTTCATTTTCATAGTCTTGATAAGCCAACAGTAGCCCAGGAGAGAGTTTTTCGTGTCTCATTCTTTTCTCCACGTCTATGTGTTTTCCCAAAAATTAATGTATGGATTTTAGTAGCCTCAGTTGTTTTAGCATATGCAGTGGGGATTGGGGAACTCGGGGCCCCCTCTGGGGATAAGAGGGCAATGGGGACTGGGAAAAGCAACGGGGCAGGGAGCAGGGAGCAGGGGAGAAATAATTAATGACAAACACCAAGCCCCCAATACCAATTACCCATTACTAATTACCAATGCCCCATACCCCATTCCCAATGCCCAACAACTAATTCCAATCTTGCTCTTCTTTCTTGCCGCGACTTTTATAAATTCCACCCACATCATGAAGTTGGCGAGTCTTAGCAAATAATTCAGCTTCGGTCAAACCCCAACGCTGTAGGACTTTATTTAAGTCTTGCTGAATATCTCTAGCACCGGGAAAGCCTTGATACCGTATCCACAACCGAGCCAGTTCTGCTAAATTATAATCTGTCGCCTCTTGAGCTAGTAAAATATCAATAGTAGGGCGATCGCGGTTGTGCAGGGGATGCTGTTGATCTTTACCGCCAGATGATTCAGTCATAGTAAATCCTAGTTCTGATTCCTGAGTTTTAAGTCTATCTGAGAGCAAAGGTACAGAAAAGACCTCTAGAAAATCAGCAAACTCTGTCAAATTTGCTACTAATACCGGAAACCTGACGAAACTCACTATTCCTACTGACGGCTACCACACCTTAACTCTTACGGCTCTCACTACTGTCATTCAACTTTAAATAAAGATACATTGTCATTAAGAAAATACATGAAACTTTAGATGAGGGTGATATATTATTTCACCCAAAGTCCAAGCAGCAAGGGAGCAATAACCCGCTATGTTTGAACACTTCACTTCCGAAGCAATTAAAGTAATTATGCTAGCTCAGGAGGAGGCACGTCGCCTGGGACACAACTTTGTAGGAACAGAGCAAATTCTCCTCGGGCTGATGGGAGAAGGAACTGGGGTTGCTGCTAAAGTGCTGACCGAATTGGGCGTTACTCTTAAAGAAGCACGTCGAGAGGTTGAAAAAATTATTGGTAGGGGTTCTGGGTTTGTACCACCAGAAATTCCTTTTACTCCTAAAGTAAAAAGCCTCTTTGAGCAATCATTTAAAGAAGCCCATAGTTTGGGGCACAACTACATTAATACAGAACACTTACTTTTAGGTTTAACCGAGGCTGGTGAAGGTGTCGCCGCCAAAGTACTGCAAAATCTGGGGGTTGACCTAAAAAGCGTCCGCACTGCTGTAGTTCGCCACTTAGGTGACAACACCACAGTTTTCGCCGCAGGTAATAGTGGTCAAAAGCGCACCCAAACTCTCAGTCTGGAAGAATTTGGCAGAAATCTAACAAAGTTAGCACAAGAAGGCAGACTTGACCCGATTGTCGGCCGCGATAAAGAAATTGAACGTGCAATTCAAATTCTCGGACGTAGAACTAAAAGCAATCCTGTCTTGATTGGGGAACCTGGCGTTGGTAAAACTGCGATCGCCGAAGGTCTAGCTCAACGCATTATCAATCAAGATGTGCCGGAAGTTCTGCAAGACAAGCAAGTTATCAGCTTAGATATGGGCTTGCTGGTTGCGGGAACTCGCTTCCGTGGCGACTTTGAAGAACGCATCAAGAAAATTGTCGAAGAAATTCGCTCTGTCGGCAATATCATCCTGGTAATTGATGAAATTCACACCCTAGTTGGTGCTGGGGGTACAGAAGGCGGCTTAGATGCAGCCAATATCCTCAAACCTGCTTTAGCTAGAGGCGAACTGCAATGTGTGGGCGCAACCACCTTGGATGAATACCGTCAGCACATCGAACGGGATGCAGCTTTAGAGCGGCGTTTCCAACCGATTATGGTTGGCGAACCGACTGTAGAAGAAACTATCGAAATTCTCTACGGTTTGCGGGGAGCTTACGAGCAACACCATAAAGTGACAATTTCCGACGCAGCTGTATTAGCCGCCGCTGAATTGTCAGACCGCTATATTAGCGATCGCTTCCTGCCCGATAAAGCCATAGACTTAATTGATGAAGCAGGTTCTCGCGTCCGCTTGCGGAACTCGCAGCTATCTTCTAACAAAGAACTCAAGCGCGAACTCGCTGGCGTAACCAAAGCCAAAGAAGATGCTGTCAGAGTCCAAGATTTTGACAAAGCAGGTCAGCTACGCGATCAAGAGTTGGAACTGCAAAACAAACTCTACGCTGAGTCAGAAACGGGAACACCAAGAAAAAGTCCCGTTGTCGATGAAGAAGACATCGCCCAAATCGTCGCTTCCTGGACTGGTGTACCAGTCAACAAGCTCACAGAATCCGAATCCGAGCTACTGTTGCACTTAGAAGACACCCTTCATCAACGCCTCATCGGTCAAGAACAAGCAGTTACCGCCGTATCTCGCGCCATCCGTCGCGCCAGAGTAGGGTTAAAGAACCCCAATCGCCCCATCGCCAGCTTTATCTTCTCCGGCCCCACAGGTGTTGGTAAGACAGAATTAGCTAAAGCCTTAGCCGCTTACTTCTTCGGCTCCGAAGAATCCATGATTCGTCTAGATATGTCCGAATACATGGAAAGCCATACAGTATCTAAGCTGATTGGTTCACCTCCAGGTTATGTAGGCTACGACGAAGGCGGACAACTAACAGAAGCCGTGCGGCGCAAACCATACACAGTGCTGCTATTCGACGAAATCGAAAAAGCGCACCCCGATGTATTCAATATGCTGCTGCAACTCTTGGATGACGGACACCTCACCGATGCAAAAGGTCGGAAAGTGGACTTCAAGAACACCTTAATTATCTTGACCTCTAATATCGGTTCCAAGGTAATTGAAAAAGGTGGCGGTGGATTAGGCTTTGACTTCGACAATGCAGCCGATGCTAGTTACCAGCGCATTCGCAACTTGGTGAACGAAGAACTCAAAGCTTATTTCCGTCCAGAGTTCCTCAACCGTCTTGATGAGATTATCGTCTTCACCCAGCTTTCTAAGGGTGAAGTTACGCAAATTGCCGATATCTTATTACGCGAAGTTGCAGTCCGCTTGACAGAAAAAGGCATGACTTTAGAAGTGAGCGATCGCTTCAAAGAACTGGTAGTACAAGAAGGCTACAACCCCAGCTACGGTGCAAGACCGTTACGTCGAGCAATTATGCGCCTGTTGGAAGATTCTCTCGCAGAAGCGCTACTGTCTGGTCAAATCACCAATGGCGACACTGCAATTGTGGATGTTGACGACGACGGTCAAGTGCAAGTCCGTAAATCTGAACAACGCGAATTACTCTTGGCAAATGTTGGCTAATATTTATACCATGTCACTTTTGAGGTAAGATAGGAGAACTATTGCAATCCTGCCTGCCGCAGAGAAAGCAAGAGAGGAGTATTCTTGACAAAAATGTAGTGAAATGGTAATAGCTCTTTAAAACTCTGGTAGCAATACCAGGGTTTTTTTTGCGGGAATTTTTGTATGTTTCCCAGAGAAGGTTTCGTAGGGGTACGGCACCAGTCATACGTGTCAACTTAAGCTAAAAGCTATATACGGCGCGTGTTGTACAAAAACCCTCGCGCCCTCATCCCCTAACCCCTTCTCCCTCAGGGAGAAGGGGAATTGAATCTCTTGCTCCCATCTCCCTGAGGGAGATGGGCTGGGGGTGAGGGCAAAACCTTTGCACAAAGCGGGTTTCACGTTAAGTTGACACCAATGGGCACCAGTAAGATAATTTGATATCCCAAAATATTGTGGATGTTCCCTACAAAGAATTTATCTGTTTAACAAACACTTAAATCTTTGCAGCCAGCAATTAACATGAATTTGTGGCAAAGAAATTATAGAAGAAGCAATTGCGTTAAACTGAGATTTATCTTTTCCTAATAGTTGTAACTCTTAATTTATTATGTCTTCTGCTCAAGATTTCGCCATAATTTCAGAAGACGCACCAGAAGATGTTATATTTCCTCCTGGTGACTTATACAGTGATGAACCGCCTTTGGAAACAGAACTACATTTGCGGCAAATACTGCTATTAATTGAGTGTTTGGAATGGTGCTGGAAAGAGCGTCAAGATTTCTATGCTTGTGGAAATATGACGGTTTATTACAGTCCCCGTCAGCGCAAGTCTGAGCAATTTCGAGGCCCTGATTTTTTTGTCGTGTTAAATACCGAGCGGAAAACTCGCAAAAGCTGGGTAGTTTGGGAAGAAGAGGGTAAATATCCCAATGTCATTGTCGAGATTCTTTCTGACAAAACAGCCGCTACTGATAGGGGATTGAAAAAAGAAATTTATCAAGATATTTGGCGGACTCCTGACTATTTTTGGTTCGACCCAGAAAGTTTAGAATTTCAAGGTTTTCATTTATTAGATGGACGTTATCAACCACTCCAAGCAAATGAAGCTGGTTTGTTATGGAGTCAGCAATTAGGGTTATATTTGGGAATTCATGAATCAAAGTTGCGCTTTTTCTCGGCTGATGGAAAACTAATACCTACACCAGCAGAAGCAGCGCAGCAAGCGCAACAGCAACTTGCAGAAATGGAAGCTATGCTGGCTCGTTATCGAGAAAGGTTTGGTGAGTTACCTGAGTAATTTGGTTTTGCTTAAACCTACCCTAAGCGTTGAAGCGATCGCACTCTTATTGACGAAAAGCAATAATTTATTTGGTAAAATCAAAAGCGATCGCTCATTAAACTTGCTGTCCCCCTCATCCCCAACGCCTCACACGGGGAACTAATTGATACTGAAACCAGTCTTGCTGGTAAAGTTTTATTAATCATTTTGCGAAAACAACTCCCAGAGCTTGAAGTTATGATTATGTTAAGCTGAACGTAAATCAGTAGATACACATCAGTAATAAAAAATACTCGTATCTGATGATTCTTAGGTAAAGAAATTTGCCATAAGAGAAAGGTTTATTTTGGTTGCCAACTAAAACATTAAAGTAAGTAGGATGGGTTCCATCAGATGACATCCCTACCATCATCAAACTCCTGGCATGGGCGCTTTATAGGTGATAACCAGCGATACCGTTTAGACAAACGGCTAGCTGGTGGTGGCATGGGAGAAGTATTCCTAGCAACAGATACGCGTGTAGGTCAGCAGGTAGCATTGAAGTTACTCAAAGATACGCTAGTAGCTTCAACCGAGATGAGAAAGCGCTTTGAGCGAGAAATATCTGTCTGTGCAGCGCTGCAAAGTGACCATATTGTCAAAATCAGTGATTGTGGAGTCACAGAAGAAGGTTATCCATTCTATATTATGGAGTATCTGCGCGGGCAAACCTTGCGCCACGTACTGCTCAAAGAAAAGCGGTTATCTGTAGAGCGAACTGTGAGTATTATTGCTCAAGTTTGTAAAGGACTACAGCTAGCTCATGCGGGAGTGACTTTACAACGGGAAGGTGGCAAAACCTCCGAACATATTCAAGTTATCCATCGGGATTTAAAACCCGATAATATCTTTCTTGTACCCACAGATTTGGGAGAGTGGGTGAAGATTCTAGATTTTGGGGTGGCGAAAATTCGTCATGAATCTTCAGAACAAACCAATATCACAAATACATTTATTGGTACATTCCGCTACGCCGCACCAGAACAGATCCAAAGTGATGAAAACCTAGATGCGCGGGCAGATATTTACAGCTTGGGACTCATCCTCTATGAAATGTTGAGTGGTGCAGATCCCTTTGGTTTAAGCGAGAATGCGAATAATATTAGCGAAGCTTCTTGGGTGTTAGCTCATGCTTATGAGCCACCAAAGTCATTGCGATCGCAACCTGGTTGTGAGTATTTTTCTATACAGCTAGAAGCTGTGATCCTCAAGTGTTTGCACAAGAATCCTGATAACCGCTTTAGTAGCGTTGAAGAACTCAGTCAGGCTTTACAAACCGTTGCTAAATCAGTAGTAGGGTATGTGAGCGCCGAGTATCAAGAAGAGATTGGGCTACATCCCACTGTACCAAAATCAGTTGGCAAGTCCAAAACCATTGAGCGATCGCAACCGCTTGTAGAACAAACTCGACTAGAGGATACTTTACCTCCGACTGTGCCTTTGTATCAGCAAGACCAAGAAGAAACAATTCTGCGCTTTCAACCAGTGCAACATCCAGGTGTAGAAGAACCAACAATTTTGCGTCCCTTGCAACCCACAGAAACAAACTGGGGGCAAGAAGAAACGATTCTGCGATCGCAACCAGTGCAACATCCGGGTGCAGAAGAACCGACAATTCTGCGTCCTTTGCAACCCACAGAACCAAACTGGGGACAAGAAGAAACGATTCTGCGATCGCAACCAGTGCAACATCCAGGTGCAGAAGAACCAACAATTCTGCGTCCTTTGCAACCCACAGAACCAAGCTGGGGACAAGAAGAAACGATTCTGCGTCCGCAACCAGTGCAACATCCAGGTGAAGCAGAGGAAAATACGCCGCCACAAACAGCGATCGCATCAAATCAACCAGAGGGGACAATTTTTCAAACAAGGCCTGTAACCCCGCCTACGCCAGAGCGGACAATGTTTCAACGCCGTCCTGTACCCCAGCCTGAACCAGAAGGGACAATTCAATCCCGTCCTGTATCTTCGCCTAATGGTGAACCAGTGCTACATGGCAGCACAATTTTTCAACGCCGAACCACTAATTCAGCCCCACAGAAAACTTCTCGCAATTTTTGGTTAATTTTAGGAGTAGCTTTTGCGATCGGATTTGCTTTAGTAACAGCTATCTATATATACCCGCAATTGAAATCTCCTCAAACTAACGAGCAGAAAGCTAATTAGTGAAGGGCATTGGGCATGGGGCATAGGAAATAACGCCTCATGTGAATTCAAGAAGGCAAATGCCTATTATCGGAATGCGCTAACATACCATTGTATAAATAACAGTGGTTAAACCGCGTAATTATATGGATATTGCTTTAATTGTTAAGTTTCTCGCCCCTTGTCTGCCATTTCTGTTGAATGTGGGTAATAAAGCCATAGAAGGCGCATCGCAGAAAGTTGGTGAGGATGGTTGGAATAAAGCGAAAGCTATTTGGGCTAAGTTACTACCCAAGGTAGAGGCGAAGGAAGCAGCAAAGGAAGCGGCGGCGGATGTGGCGCA
>NZ_JACJQJ010000069.1 GCF_014696615.1 Nostoc linckia FACHB-104
GACGGTTGCGTCCCCCAAACCCCCTCCAAAAGTATTGTTTTGTTGTCAATTTATTTTCTTAACTGAACTGTATTGAATTATATATAGCAATCCTATTTGATATACGAACAAAAAGGACAAGGGAGACAAGGGGGACAAGGAAGATAGGTGTTTGTAAGTCATTTTGGATTGCTAAAAGCTATTATGCTTTTAAGTTGCACATCTATTGTGAGGGCTGTTGACTGTTTACTGTCAACGGTTAACGGTCAACAGTTAACAGCCCTTATTAGTAGTTATGCAATTTAGACGCGTATTAGCTTATTTGCTATTTCGACATACTCAAATGACAATCACCAACTGACAAAGAAAAATTTCATCAAAACTGCATAGCCTAAACCATCACAGAGATATATGTTACTGACAGGATTACCTCAGTAACACCGATGAAGATATACAAAATCGCACTTCTGACTTTCACCACTCTACTCACCACCATTGGACAAGCGCCCATCAACCACAGCGCCATTGTGGGAATAAACCAAGCATCAGCGCAAACCCCACAGGCGCGGAAAGCTGAAGCATACAAACTATTTCAGCAAGGTAATCAGCAGTATGATGCTAGTCAATTAGAAGCGGCATTACAATCGTGGCAACAAGCACTAATTATTTTCCGAGAAATCAACAACCGTCAAGGTGAAGGTGCAGTGCTGGGTAATCTCGGTCTTGTTTACTATGATTTAGGAGACTATCAAAAAGCAATTGAGTACCATCAGCAGAGTTTAGCGATCGCAGTTGAAGTTAAAGACCGTCAAGGAGAGGGACGATCATTAGGTAATCTCGGTATTGTTTATCACGCTTTAGGCGACTACAAACAAGCGATCGCGTACCTCCAGCAAACTTTAGCGATCGCAGTGGAAGTTAAAGATAGATTTAGTGAGAGTAATGCACTCTCGAATCTCGGTCTTGCTTACGCTGCGTTGGGTGATTACCCAAAAGCTATTGATTACCATTCCTCAAGTTTAGTCATTGCTAGGGAAATCAAAGACCGTTTTGCAGAAGGTAGATCCCTGAGTAATCTCGGTGCTGCTTATTATTCTTTGGGAGACTATCAAAAAGCTATTGATTACCAACAACAGAGTTTAGCGATCGCCCAACAAATCAACGACCGAGTAGGTCAGGTAAAATCCTTAAGTAACCTCGGTGTTACTTACTATTCTTTAGGAGACTATCAAAAAGCGATTGATTACCAACAACAGAGTTTAGCGATCGCGGTGGAAATTAAAAATCGATTAGGTGAGGGAAACGGCCTGGGTAATATCGCTAATGCTTACTATGCGGTGGGAGACTACAAAAAAGCAATTGAGTACTATCAACAGAGTTTAGCGATCGCCCAACAAATCAAAAACCGCTTAGGGGAGGAACAGGCTTTAGGTAATATTGGTTTGGCCCTTGAGGCTTTGGGAGATTACCAAAAAGCAATTGATTACTATCAACAGAGTTTAGCGATCGCCCGTGAAATTAAAGACCGATTAGGAGAAGGAAACGCCCTGGGTAATCTGGGTAATGCTTATCTGGCTTTAGGAGAATACCCCAAAGTTATTGAGTACCAACAACAGAGTTTAGCGATCGCCCAACAAATCAAAAATAGTAGTGGTGAGAGTGAATCTTTAAACAATTTAGGGCTAGCTTTCTACAAACAAGGTAATTTTCCCGCTGCTGAGAAAACATTATATGAGGCAATTAAGGTTAAAGAATCTCTGCGAAATCAAAAATTATCTGATACCAATAAAGTATATCTTTTTGACACCCAACGTAGCACCTACAGAATTTTACAAAAAGTTCTCATTGCTCAAAATAAAACTGATGCAGCTTTAGAAATTGCCGAACGTGGTCGGGCTAGGGCGTTTGTTGAGTTGTTAGCATCTCGCCTATCTACTCAAAATCAACAGACTAATCAATCATCTTCATCACCCACAATTGCCCAGATTAAGCAAATTGCTAAACAGCAAAATGCCACCCTTGTGCAATATTCTATTATTTATGATGATTTCAAAGTAGCAGGTAAACAACAATCGAAAGAATCAAACCTTTATATCTGGGTTATTAAACCAACAGGTGAAGTTACATTCCGCAAAGTTGACCTGAAATACTTATGGCAAAAAGATAATACAAATTTAAATGAATTAGTTACCCAAATTCGCACAGGAGTTGGTGCTTTTAGAGGTAGAAATGCTGGCGGTATTTTACCAGTACAAAATTCTCAGTCTGCTAAAGGTAAAAAACCCTTAAAAAAATTGTATGACATCTTAATTAAAGATATCGCTGATTTATTACCAAAAAACCCTAGTGAACGAGTTATTTTCATCTCTCAAAGTTCTTTATTCCTTGTTCCTTTCCCAGCTTTGCGCGATGAACAAGGTAAGTATTTGCTAGAAAATCATACCATCCTCACCGCCCCAGCAATTCAAGTATTAGATTTTACCCAAAAATTAGGACAGGGAAGAACAATCAACTATAATAATGCTCTGATTGCCGGTAATCCAACTATGCCTGTAGTATCTATAGAACCAGATCAACCTGCAAAACAGTTAGATTCACTACCAGGGGCAGAACTGGAAGCAAAGACAATCGCAGAGATGTTAAAAAGTCAAGCAATTCTGGGTAAAGATGCGACTAAAGCCAATATTCTACAACGCCTATCAAAAGTTGATGTGATTCATTTAGCTACTCACGGTTGGGCTGATGATAACCGGGGTTTAGGTAGCTGGATAGCCCTTGCACCATCGGGTAAAGATAATGGTTTACTCACAGCTGAGGAAATATTAGATTTAAAATTAAAAGCGCAATTAGTTGTTCTCAGTGCTTGTGAAACGGGGAAAGGGAAACTTTCTGGTGATGGTGTAATTGGGTTATCTCGTTCCTTAATTTCTGCTGGTGTTCCCAGTGTGCTGGTTTCCTTGTGGCAAGTACCCGATGAACCGACACAATATTTAATGGTGGAGTTTTATAAAAGTTTGCAAACTCAGCCAGATAAAGCTTTGGCTTTGCGTCAGGCGATGTTGAAAACGAAAGAGAAGTTTTCTTCCCCCCGTGATTGGGCGGCGTTTACCTTGATTGGCGAACGGTAAGGGCTTTCCAAGTAAAAAAATACTATCACTTGTTGGGCAGGGGGAAGAAAGAAAAGATTGTTTCTCGTCATACCAAATTGAAAACAGAATGCGACAGATGGATTGACAGAATGCAATCCAAAATCCAAAGCTCATAACTTGAACTATCGTGATCCGGCTACCATTAAACCAGCAGAATGGGCAAATCGCGAAAATGAGGGCATTTTACTTGTGCCCAAAGCTGGCGAAATACTTTATCGGTTGACTGCTGACGGTTGACTGCTGACGGTTGACTGTTAACTGATGCCCAATGCCCAATGCTCATTTTCACTTGAACAACTATAATTTATTGGTAAATTTCCTAGTATATTTTTATATCTAAAAATATACTAGTACAACGAAGCGTCAATACATTGCTCAATTTAAAAATGTGCAAGCGAAAGGCATAAATGTTTAAGCACACAACGGCTCTCACTTCCTCAGAATTAAAATCCGCGATCGTCCGCAATCCCTTGATAGTTGGACTAGATACTCTGGTGATGGATGCGATCGCTCTCATGAGCAGTGTGCGGGCTGTTTGTGATGCCAATAAACTTGATGAGCTCCATCTCGACGCAAGAGCTAGCTGTATTTTAATAGTAGATAATAACAAATTATTAGGTATTTTTACAGAGAGAGATGTTGTACGCTTGTGTGCCCAGCAGCGTTATTTGGAGAACTTGGCAATTCGGGAGGTGATGATCAATCCAGTCATCTCTGTGTATGAGTCGGAATTTACAGACTTATTTTTTGTGGTGAATTTGCTGCAGCAATACCACATTCGTCACTTACCTATCCTCGATGAGCAGGATCGAGTTGTGGGGTTGCTAACTAATGAAAGTCTGCGGCAGTCGGCTCGCTCTGTCAATCTCTTGCGCTTGCGCTTGGTGTCTGAGGTGATGATTCGGGAGGTGATTTGTGCAGCGCCAGATAGTTCGATATTAGCGATCGCACAACTGATGACAGCCCATCGTGTCAGTTCTGTGATGATTGTGCAACCCGGCGGTAGCGAAGATGCAACCCACAAAATCCCTGTGGGAATTGTGACTGAGCGAGATATTGTGCAATTTCATGCCTTGGGTATGAATCTGGAAACCTGTTTTGCTCACATGGTGATGAGTACGCCAATTTTTGCTGTTAAACCTGAAGATTCGCTGTTGTTGGTGCAGCAGATGATGGAACAGCGCTTAATTCGACGGGTGGCGGTTACAGGTGAGCAAGGAGAACTATTAGGGATTGTGACTCAAAGCACTTTACTGCAAGCCCTCAACCCCTTGGAATTATACAAGCTGGCGGAGGTGTTGGAAAACAAAGTAGTACAGCTAGAGTCAGAAAAGATGCAACTCCTAGAAGCTAGGACTGTGGAATTAGAGCAGCAAGTAGAAGTCCGGACAACCGCCCTCAAAACTAAGGCAGAACAGGCGCAACTAGTATCTGATATTGCCATGCAAATTCGCTCGTCCTTGAGTTTGCAAACCATTCTCGAAACAACTGTGCAGCAGGTAAGGCAATTTTTAGGCTGCGATCGCGTCATCATTTTGCGATTTGAAGAGGATGGGCGCGCCGCAGTTGTGGCAGAATCCACTAATTCTTCCCTATCTTTGATGGGCAAAAGTCTTAGTGATACCTGTTTTCAGCAAAATTACAGAGAGAATTACCGCCAAGGGAAGATTCGCGTCGTACCAGATATCTACACGACCGAAATGACTGATTGTCACCGGGAGATGCTGAACAAACTCCAAATTCGTGCCAAAATTTTGATACCACTCTTGTGTGATGGTGAAATCTGGGGCTTACTTAATGTCTCCGAAAGCTACAAAGCCCGTGATTGGCAACAGGCAGAAGTGGAACTGCTGCAAGGTTTATCAGTGCATTTAGAGATTGCTCTTCAGCAAGCAACTACCTACCAACAATTGCAAGAGCAACTGCGCGATCGCCAGCGGGCAGAAATGACGCTACAAAAATTGGTAACAGGAACTGCGGCTGTCACGGGAGAGGACTTTTTCCCCGCCCTCGTCCGCCACATTGCCGAAGCCTTAAATGTCCGTTATGCCCTGATTACTGAAATAGTAGGTGATAAAGTTCATACCCTGGGATTTTGGGCGAATGGAGCCTTAGCGCCTGAAATGTCCTACAATCCCGCTGGCACTCCTTGCGAATCTACCTTAAAATACGGAGAATTTTACTGCGAAAGCCAAGTTCAAAAATCCTTTCCTAATAATTTAGACTTGGTGAAAATGCAGGCCGATAGCTATCTGGGTATTGCTTTAAAAGAGGAGTTCGGCAAGACAATTGGTAGCCTTTGTATTTTAGATGGGCAGCCCTTGCCACAGTCTAAATATACCGAAGCGATCGCTATTCTCCAGGTATTTGCAGCACGAGCCGCCGCAGAATTGCAGCGTATAGCCGCAAACGAAGCACTACATCACTTAAATCAGGACTTAGAAGCAAGGGTAGAACAGCGAACTCAAGAATTACAAGCGCGAGAATTAGAACTCCAGAAAATATCGGAACGCCTTGCTTTATCACTGAAATCTGGGGGAATTGGTTGTTGGGAGTGGGACATTATAGAGAACACAATTCTTTGGGATGAGCGGATGTATGAGATCTATGGGGTCACTCCGCAATCTAATTCTCATCTAGTCTACGACACTTGGATAAACAAATTACATCCAGATGACCGTAACCAGACCGAAACATTGATTCAGCAATCGGTTTTAGGACAGGCAGAGTATGATATTGAGTTTCGGATTGTACATTCAAATAGCAGTATCAACTTCATCAAAGCTTATGGGGTGGTGGTAAGAGATGAACAGGGAAACCCCCAAAAAATGATCGGAGTTCACTTTGATATTAGCGATCGCAAGCGTGCAGAGATAGCCCTGCAAAGTAGTGAAATCCGCTTCCGGCGAATGTTTGATTCCAATGTTGTTGGTATGCTCTTTGCCAATTTTCAAGGGGACATTACCGATGCCAACGATAGCTTCTTGCAGATGGTGGGTTATACCAGAGAAGAATTAAACGCTGGGGCGTTGAGTTGGACAGCCATGACCCCACCCGAATATGTACATGCTGATATTTTTGCCATCGACCGTCTGATAAATGATGGTGCAATCAATCCCTGGGAAAAAGAATATTACCGCAAGGATGGTAGCCGGATTCCTGTCTTGATAGGAGCAGCAGTCATCCCAGGCTCAGATTACCAAACTATCTGTGTAGTAGTGGATATAAGCGAACAAAAGGCTGCATTGCAGGAACGCCAACAAGCACAGATGCAACTGCAACAGCAGGCCAGACACAAACAGTTACTTTGGAATATTACCCAAACTATTCGCCAATCCCTAAATATTGAGGTCATTATCAATGCAGCAGTGACTCAGGTCAGACAAGTATTAGGAGTAGATCGGGTAGCCCTTTACCGCTTTCAATTAGATTGGAGTGGTGAGTTTATCGCGGAATCTGTAGCTGCTAATTGGGTAAAACTTGTGGCATCTGACGTGAAAAAAGTTTGGGAAGATACCTATCTCCAAGAAACTCAAGGCGGGCGATTCCAAAACTATGAAACCCTAGCGGTTACTGATATTTATCAAGCTGGTTTACAGCCTTGCCATATTGAACTTTTAGAGCAGTTTCAAGCCAAAGCTTATGTAATTACTCCCATCTTCGTGAATGAATCACTTTGGGGTTTGTTGGGGATGTACCAAAATGCTGAAACTTATTCATGGACAACATGGGAAATTGAATTATTGCGGCAAATTGCTAACCAGCTGGCGATCGCAATTCAGCAAGCGAGTCTCTACGAAAAAAATCAGTCGGAACTGTTGGTGCGGCAGCAGGCTGAAGCAAGCATTGCCCTGCAGCTGCGGCGACAACAAACTCTAGGGGCAATTATTGAACAAATTCGTAAGTCTTTAGATCTCACCGAAATTCTGGCAACAGTAACTCAGCAGGTGAAAGATTTAATGCATTGCGATCGCGTCATCGTGTTTCGGCTGTTTGCAGATGGTAGAAGTCAAATTGCGGAAGAAGCCGTATCTACTGAATTTGTCAGCCTGAAACATCGCCACTGGGATAACGAAGTTTGGTCTCAAGAAATCCTGGATTGCTATTGGCAAGGTAAGCCCCGCATCGTCCCCGATGTGACGGATGATATTTGGACGCATTGCTTGGTGGAATATTCCCAGGAAGGCCAAATCCAATCCAAAATTGTGGCACCCATCTTACAAGAAGCCCATGACCAAAATCATCATCGCTGGGTTTCGCCTTGGGCAAAAAATAAGCTGTGGGGAATTTTAGTGGTTCATGCTTGCCAAGAAAGAAGAGTCTGGAAAAACTCGGAAGCCCAAATTTTGCAACAAATTGCCAACCAGTTAGCGATCGCGATTCAGCAAGCGAGTCTGTTTGAACAATTACAGCAAGAACTCACTGAACGCCAGCAAGCAGAAGCCAAGCTCACAGAAATCAATCAACAACTAGCATTTTCTAACGAAGAACTCGCCCGTGCTACCCGCCTCAAAGACGAGTTTTTAGCTAACATGAGTCACGAATTACGTACCCCCCTCAATGCCATTCTGGGTATGACTGAAGGGCTACAAGATGAAGTATTTGGCAGCATCAATCAGCAACAACTGAAAGCTTTAGAAACCATTGAACGCAGCGGCTCTCATTTGCTGGAGTTGATCAACGATATTTTGGATGTAGCAAAAATTGAAGCCGGACAGATTCAGCTTGATTGTGCCTCAATTTCCGTAACAAATCTGTGCCAATCTAGTTTGGCATTTATCAAACAACAGGCATTGCAAAAACGCATCCAGCTTGAAACCAAAATTCCCCTAAAACTCCCCAATCTATCAATAGATGAACGACGCATTCGTCAAGTATTAATTAACTTACTTAACAATGCGGTCAAATTCACCCCAGAAGGCGGACAAATTACCCTAGAAGTTAACCAACTTGCCCCAGACATCACCACTAACGATTCTTCCCCACAACACTTTTTGCAAATTGCCGTAAAAGATACAGGTATCGGCATTGCCCAAGAAAATATCAATAAACTATTTAAGCCCTTCATCCAAATCGATAGCGCCTTAAATCGTCAATATGCGGGTACAGGCTTGGGGCTATCATTAGTGAAACGAATTGTAGAACTGCACGGTGGTAGAGTGGGGCTAAGTAGCGAATTAGGTGTAGGCAGTTGTTTTACCATCGAATTACCCTATACCGCAGTTGCTCCCGTTGTAGCAGATACTCAACCATCTATCACTCCAGAATTCGATTCTCCAAACCTTCACAAAGCCGCCCCCCTGATTTTGCTAGCTGAAGATAACGAAGCCAATATCAGTACAATTTCTAGCTATCTCACAGCCAAAGGCTATTGCATTCTGTTAGCAAATAATGGTAGAGAAGCTATAGAATTGGCGACGAATCAGCATCCTGACTTAATTTTGATGGATATTCAAATGCCCTTTATGGATGGTTTAGAAGCCATCAAACTGATTCGTCTCGATCCCAACTTAGTTAATACTCCGATTGTGGCACTCACAGCATTAGCCATGACAGGCGATCGCGATCGCTGCATCGCCGCCGGAGCCAACGACTACTTAAGTAAACCTGTTAAACTCAAGCAATTGGCTACCGTTATTCAACAGCTATTAAGTAAGTAGAGTGTCATTTGTCATTTGTCATTTGTCATTTGTCATTCGTAAGAGTTTCAAGCCTATTGACTTTATATTAAAATCTGTCTTTCCCATGCCCTATGCCCTATGCCCCATGCCCTTTTTCAAGTTAGTCTTAATTTTGAATTTTTATTATGGCCTCTATTTTAGTCATTGACGATGAACCCGATAACTTTGATGTTATTGAAGCATTCTTAAGTCAGCAAGATTACATACTGCACTATGCGGCTGGTGGAAAAGAGGCGATCGCATCTCTCAACTTATTTCAGCCAGATTTAATTTTGCTCGATGTCATGATGCCGGGAATAGATGGTATAGAAGTCTGTAAACAAATTAAAGCCATGTCGCAATGGCAACCAGTCCCTATTATTATGGTGACAGCTCTCACGGGTAAAGAAGACCTAGCACGCTGCTTACAAGCTGGTGCGGAAGACTTTATTAGCAAACCCGTCAACGCGGTAGAACTACGCGCCCGCGTTCATGCAATGCTGAGAATTAAGCAACAGTACGACAAAATCCAAAATTTATCTCATATCCAAGCCAATACCATCACAGTCTTAGAAAGCACCCTGAATGAACTGCGCCGTAACTTAGCTGCTGCTTTACCCCACGAACTGAATACACCACTCAATGGTATTGTTGGCATCGTCAGATTGCTGATGGATGATTTTGAGAACATGAATCCTGCCGAAATCCGTGAATTTTTAAGCTTGGCAGATAAATCCGCCCGCGACTTAGAAAATTTAACCAAACAATTCCTAATTTATTTAGAAATAGAGTTATTAGCACAGCAGCCGCAAAACATCGAACTACAATCAACTCACTTTTCTCAGGATGCGATCGCCACCGCTTTGCAATCTCATGCCCAAATTTTTCATCGCCGTGAAGATTTAATATTTGCAATTGAGGAAGCTGAAGTATCTATCTCAAAGCAATATCTAGAAATTATCCTCTATGAATTAGTCGATAATGCCCTCAAATTCTCCCAAACTGGCACAGCCATCAAAATTACCACTGAGGTAGACAAAGAAATGCTGAATCTCTATATCCATGATTTAGGTAGAGGGATGACAGCAGAACAGATTTCCAAAATCGGTGCTTTTATGCAATTTGAACGCAAAATCTATGAACAGCAAGGCATAGGTATGGGCTTAAAGCTAGTCAAAAAAATTGTCGAAATTTGTGGCGGACAGTTTTCAATTTCCAGTATTTATCAACAGGAAACAACGGTACATATTGCCTTACCTCTAGCTTGAAAATGGGCATGTGGCATGGGAAAGACAGATTCCAATACTGCTCGGTTAAGGATTTTCAACGAGGAATTTGGTTTGGGTAAAAGGTTAAAGGGTAAGGGTTAAAGGTTTTTTCTTGCCCCTTTTTCCCTTCCCCTTTTGCCCTTAACCAACAAGTATTGAGACAGATTCTCATAATTTTTAATCCCAAGCTACAGCTATAGCAATTTCACAAAAGAATGCGACAGACTGTAGGGGCATGGCACTGCCATGCCCTCTAGAATATATTGATGTGTCGCAAACATTTTTTGAATTGATATTACTTATATTGCGACTTGGGAATTGTTAACCCAATATAGCCACCCACTCCTACTTTGGCTAAATCTATAAAGGTAGAGCGGTAGTTTTCATCAATAATCGCCAGCACTAATGAACCACCTACGAGAGTTGAGATAACTCCGGCTAAAACGATATCTTTCAGCTTATTATTGTTCATAAATTTCTCCTATTTTGAGTTATCTACTAATTAATTAGTGGCTGGCTTTCTCAAATAGTGACTTATGGAAATGTTAAGAAATTTTGACTTAAATTATTTGTTATTTAAATTTATTTACTATACATACTGATTACGAAACCTCCTATTTTGATTTAGGAGGGAGAAATATATAGATATATTATCAATATTGCTTACATGGAGCATTTATAAAATTTTTGACTCATCCATATATTTACTTCTCAATTCATCTAGCGCCCTTGCACCCCGTTTACGGGCAGTCACAGTACTAATTTTTATGCCTTCTTCTTGGGTTAGTAATTCAGCAATTTTATCCCAGGAAAGATGCTTAAAAAATCTCCAAATCAACAGTCTTTGATTCCTTGGCCTTAGTAGCTTAATTTTTTTACGAATTTCTTCTGTCTCATCACATGGCATCTTATCCTCGGCTCGACAGTTAGCCCAATATTCTAATTTATCTGCATCAGTCGCCTCACTACTTTTAGCTTTGTCATACTGGCTACTGATGTAGCGTTGGCTAACTACCTTAGCCCAAGCAATTGGATAAGGTACTTTTTTTCCTGAGCGCAATGTCTTCACTAAACAAAGAGCCGCATAATTAATCACGTCTTCTTCATAGAGGATACTATTCATTTTCAGGATGTATAGCCGCAGTTTTATGTAATCTTTGAGTTTCTTGGATTGCAATATCTCGGTGACTTCTGCATAGCATTCTCTATTTCTTGCGTTCATCATAATATCTAAATTTTCCTCCAAGCAAAGAATTTGTTCTAAATTTGACTTATTCGTTTGACTCCCACCTTCAGTAGTACTTGTGCTTGACAAGATGCGACTCAGCAGAGTTTTGCTAACGGTACTGCTGTAAGACGTTTTTCCCATTTATTTTTCTTGATTAGGAAAAAATATGGGCCAAACTTCTGACTAACTCCTGTTTGCGACCTCTTTCTGAAGTATTAGTATTGTTGCTTGACGAAACGTGACTCAATATTGACTTAACCAGTTTATGAACTGTCACATTAAATACATTATTGATTTTTTTAGTTTTACTACTAAGTTTTTTTTATACGAGATATGGCTAAGTAATATTTGCAATTATTTTCAGTTTTTTAAATTGATTTTCTATAATCCATGTCACACTTTGTCTCAAATCAGCACTATCTATCTAAAGACATATGAGATGGTTTAGAAAAATCAGGTTGCTCTACCTAACCTTTACCTTGAGTTGTACTCAAAGGTTCTTATTTACTATGTAAACGAGTTCATCAATCAATAGGAGAATAGTTAATAATGAAAAATAACCTTTTTGCAAATTCTCAAAGCAATAAGATAAGTTATAGGCATCTTAATAATTGGTTGTATAGACTGCTCTATTGTAAATTCATACCAATTACCAGTGATGCTTATAGCCTAAATAATGAATATCTTAAAAAAATAATTGAAGAATACCGGAGCTTAATAACTATTTGCGAACCCTCACAAGCACAGCAAAGGCGGCTTGAGCAAATTTTGGAATTAGCGGTATATGACACCATTCTCAGCAAATCTATTGACCGTGTTGAGCAAGAGATGGTGATTCAATTAAGAATATATGAACCAATCGATGCTCAAAATATCAATTTAAATCATAGAAATCAAGCTGATGATTTAAAAGAGGGTAGCTATCTGAATAATTCCGATAAAATAGTTGTTCTACCCTTGCAGAGAGTCCCTCATCAGCCTAAAAAAACTTATGTATGCAAACAGTCAAATATCAACATAATGTCAGCAATTTTAGGAGTAACAGTGACTCTTTTAGGAGTATATTTCTTCAACCCTTGTACTTTATTTGATACAAAAGAAGGTAAGCAAATAGCTCCAAACTCATCAACAGATACCAAACTAGGACAAAAAAGTATTCCTAATTTTCCAGAATATGATTTACCAACATTCAGCGATAGCTTCAACCAAGCAAATTTTAATAGGATAAACAATAATATTTCATTGCAAGCAGTCGGCTTACCTGCAACCCAGCAAATAGCAGAAAATAAACAACTTTGTTTTGAGACAAAGCAGCGGCTTGCTGAAGAGAAACAGCGGCTTGCAGAGGAAAGACATTCTCTAAAGGAAGCTAAAAAATGGAAATATGAAGCACAGAAATATTTACGACAAGCACAATTGTATTTAGATACAGTAAAAAATAACACTAATGCACATAAGTCTTTTCCACAGACACAAGAATTTTATTTATCATTTCAAGAGAATTCTATCAACACACCTAATCCTAATGCGGCTTGTCCTTAAAAACTGGAATCAGCTATATCGTTAAGCTGATTACCCTTGAATTTTCGCTTAATTTAGCCAGCATAAATTACGTGTGCGTGATTTTCAACGCACAGGCGATCGCATCTGGACTAAAACAGATTAGTCATGCGATCGCTCCCTCATGCACTTTCCCTAGAGCTGATCTCTATATGGAAGCAATACCAGCTATTTTAATGGAAGTTGGTAATAAAGAAGATTAAAAGTGCTTTTTTGAAGCTGTTGAGGAACCTGCTGAACTAATTCAAATCCTCGGCGTTCGTATAACTGACGTGCGATCGCATTACTTGGAAGGTCTGAAGTATAAAGTTTGAGATCATTAGCGCCGTCATTCTTGGCTTGGCTAATAGCAAAATCGACTAATTTAGCACCAATCCCCTGTCCTCTAGCTTCAGGATTAACGCAAGTCCAACCTAGCCAGTAAGTTTCTGCATCTCCACGCTGGGTATATAGTCCTGTAACACCTAAAACATCTACTTGTGAATTAACTGCTACCCAATAACGACACCAACTAATACCTAAAAATCCCAATAATAACTTTGGTAAATAACCATGCATCAAACTCAATTTAAAAGCCCAGCTTGCCTTTTCGCGCCATCTTTGATATGAAAATACTTTATTTACCAAATCAATAGCGGCTGTCAGAGTTTCTTGTGATAAGGGGTTGATTTCAATCATAAATTATATAGGAATCAGGTTGAATTGCTGACATCAATTACTGATAAAGATAAAAGCGAACTTTCTATGGCAATCCTCAATGATGTGTCAAATATTACATACATATTTGTTGACTGTTAACCGTTGACAGTCAACAGCCAAAACCGATATTTTTCACAACTGAAATAGGATTGCAATATCATTCTTCACTACTTACCTGAATGTTGCCCCTCACCATCTCAACACTTTGTTTATCTTGACAAGATTCCATTGTCATAGTTCCATCAGCACGAGCAAAAAACTGAGCGCAAAGTTTGCCTTCATGGAGATTAATCAAATTAATAATTTCTTGAGGAGACTTGCTTAAAAAGTTATAAACATTTAATTGGCAATAGTGACATTTTCGCACATCATTATCACCTTCCATATCTGCCCAACGCACCTGACATGGTTCCTGAATAATGATTTCTACATTATCAAGAGACTTAACTGCTTTAAATCTCCTTTCTCTCTTAGACATATTTAAATTTATCCCAACTGTATATTTCTTAATCTTATAAAATTCATATTTGATTTTTGAAATTCACCTAGGATGCATTAGCGATAGCGTCACGCATCTCTTAGAATCGCTCAAACCCTTGCTACTATGCAAGTTTACCGAGCAATTATTCATTTCTTAATTATTTCTTTAGATTATTAGCGCAAAATTGCCACCAAAATTCCGAATTTTCACCAATCTCTACTGTATCTTTGTTCAAAGCTGATATTGACTAGCAGAACGAGACATGGCAAAGATTAACGGCACAATGATGCAATATTTCCACTGGTACATCGCTAATGATGGGAACTTGTGGAGCAAAGTTGAAGCTTCAGCGCCAGAATTAGCAGCAGCAGGTTTTACAGCCTTATGGTTACCACCTGCTTATAAAGGATTTGCTGGTGCATATGATGTGGGTTATGGTGTTTATGACTTATTTGATTTAGGTGAATTTGATCAAAAAGGTTCAGTCAGGACGAAATACGGTACACGTCAGCAATATCTTGATGCAGTTAAATCTCTGCAAACACATGGCTTGCAAGTTTATGCAGACACAGTCTTAAATCATAAGATGGGTGGCGACCATACAGAAACACCCAAAGCCACGCCTTTTTCTCAAGACGATCGCCTCAATCCTAAAGGTGGGTTGCAAGAAATTAAGACCTACTCTCATTACAATTTCCCAGGAAGAAAAGGCAAATACTCTAACTTTGAGTGGCACTGGTGGCATTTTGATGCTGTTGATTATAACGAATATAACCAAGGCGATCGCAACACAATTTATTTACTCGAAGGGAAAAAATTTGATGACTATGTAGCCTTAGAAAAAGGCAACTTTGCCTACTTGATGGGTAGCGATTTAGATTTCCAAAGCGATTGGGTAAGAGGTGAAATCACTTACTGGGGTAAATGGTATCTTGACACCACAAAGGTAGATGGTTTCCGTTTAGATGCTATCAAACATATTTCTTCATGGTTCTTTCCCCAATGGATTGATGAACTAGAACGCCATGCGGGAAAAGATTTATTTGTTGTGGGAGAGTATTGGTATAACGATATAAATACTCTGCTTTGGTATGTTGATAAGGTTGGTGGTAAGATGTCAGTTTTTGACGTACCACTACATTACAACTTCCATCAAGCCAGCAAATCTGGAGGCAATTATGATCTGCGCCGGATTTTAGATGGCACAATGATGCAGAAACGTCCTACCCATGCTGTCACCTTTGTCGAGAATCACGATTCTCAACCTTTACAAGCATTGGAATCTGTAGTTGAACCTTGGTTCAAACCTCTAGCATACGCCATTATTTTGCTTCGAGAAGAAGGTTATCCTTGTGTATTTCATGCCGATTACTACGGCGCAGAATATGAAGATTGGGGAAGAGATGGCAATCGCTACAAGATTTTTATGCCCTCTCACCGTTGGATTCTTGATAAGTTACTTTATGCACGTCAGCATTATGCTTATGGCCCACAATACAACTATTTTGACCATTGGAACACTATTGGCTGGACACGTTTAGGTGATAAAGATCATCCTAAAGCAATGGCTGTAATTATGAGTGATGGCCCAGAAGGTCATAAATGGATGGAAGTTGGTAAACCCAATACTAAATTCATCGATTTAACAGAACATATCAAAGAACCTGTATACACCAATGATTCAGGTTGGGCTGAATTCCATTGCTTAGGCGGTTCAGTATCCGTTTGGGTACAAGAATAAAAAACTCCACCCACAAGGGGATGGAGTTTTTGGGCATGGGGAATGGGGGATAGGGCATGGGAAAGATGTTGCCAATGCCCTATCCCCAAAGCGACGGGGAGAAAAACCTCCTCCACCCACAAGGGAATAGAGTTTCCCGTCGCTTTCAATAAATCTAACTAACCGATAAATTGCGAAAATTTGGAGATGAATGTCTAAAAATTAGCTGCTGAGATTCCAAATAACCCGTGTTTAAGGTAAATTGTTTCACTAGCGTGAAATGATTTACCTTTTTTAAATAAGGCACAAGTGGCAAAATTTAAGATGAAAAAACTATCTCTGATTCTCCCCTTAGCTATTTTAACTTTTGGTAGCATAGCTGTTAAAAGCCAAGACACATCACCGAATACTTACACTCAATCTGTGACTCGTGAAGTTTTAGCTAATGGTTATCCGACTCAAGATAAAAAGCAAATTCTTGAACTTGTGCGTTACACAATTGCACCCAAAACAAAACTCCCGATTCATATCCATCCGGGAATGCAAATTGAACGAGTAGAGTCAGGAACTTTAACTTATACGGTTGTGGATGGAGAAGCTAAAGTCACAAAAGCTAATGGTACAGAAGTGATTCTCAAAAAAGGCAAGACTATAGATATTACAGTAGGAGACTCTCTGGTTGAACCTGGTGGCATGGTTCATTATGGCGAAAACAAAACAAACAGTCCGGTTATTCTGTTGTCTGCTTCTTTATTTGATGCCAAGCAGCCGAAATCGATTTTAATCAATCCTCAAAATAAATAAAATTACGTATTATTCCTATTTAAATATAGGGTTTATATTTAATTGATGAAATATATATAGGGGAGGCAATAATATTTGCCTTACCATCTTTTGTAATAAATAAATCTAATTTGATAAGAGCTAAGCAGCAATTATAGCTAAAATATGTCAAAAGTCAGTAAAACTAAAAATATAATTACTGGATGCTTTCTACTATTATTATTCCATCTAGTATTTACTATTTTAATCATTGTTATTGCCGCTCTTACACAAAGTAATTATAATTTATCTCTGAAAATTATAGTTTATGGAATATATGGCTTTTCACTTTGGCAGCTTATATATGCTATTCCATTATGTTTATGGTTAAAGTATCAGGGCAAAAATTATGTGATGAAAGGAGTATTTATAGCTGTATTGGTTACCCTTTTAGTCCATATTGGATATTTTTTATTAGTTTTTGGTTTGATTATTCGTTAATTGTTTATAAAATTTCCCATACCCCTTTTTCCCCTTAACCAAAAAGTATTGGAACCCAATTGGTAAAGATACCTGCTGTTATGGGAATCAAGATTGAGAGGTTTGGGTGATAATTCTTGTTTTCAGCGCCTTACCACAGGCTTGACGCTACGCATAATAATTGCTGTGGTTGACTCGGGAAGTTGCAAAAAAACTTAATACACGTTTTATGCACACGTGTGCAATTATAAAAACATCAGCTAATGCACACGTGTGCATGAAGAGCTAAAGTCCGATTCCACAGGAAACTGGCGTAACTCCTCACAAATATGTCTTATACTCTCAATACCGTTAACCAAGCTGAAAACAATCCCTTACATTCCTTAGAAGAATGGGAAGAGGATGTACTGAATCGCTATCCCGATCCAGGAAGCATAGTTAAAGCGGGTAAAACTACTGCAGAATACAGAAATTATGAAACAACTACTAGAGATTCAGTTAAAGAGTTTTATCGGTTAAATCATGTTAACCAAACCTACGACTTTGTGCTTCAGAAAAAGGCAGAGTTTTTGCAGTTTAATCAGCGAGAAATGACGGTTTGGGATGCGGTAGAATTTTTAAACCAATTAGTTGATGATTCTGATCCAGATACAGATTTAGATCAGTTACAGCACTTATTACAAACATCAGAAGCTATTCGTGCTGATGGACATCCTGATTGGATGGTACTAACTGGCTTCTTTCACGATATGGGGAAGGTGCTGTGTTTATTTGGCGAACCACAATGGACGACTGTAGGCGATACTTACCCTGTGGGTTGTGCATTCTCCGATAAAATTGTCTTCGCGGAATTTTTTCAAGATAATCCTGATTACAATAACCCGAAATATAACACCAAATATGGGATTTATGAGCCGAATTGTGGACTGAGTAATGTCCAGATGTCATGGGGTCATGATGAATATTTTTATCACATGATGAAACCCTATTTACCTGAACCCGCTTTATACATCCTGCGTTATCACTCCTTTTACCCACAACATCGAGAAAACGCCTACGAACATTTAATGAATCAGCGCGATCGCGAAATGTTCAAGTGGGTGAAATTATTCAATCCCTACGATTTGTATTCTAAAAATCCCCATCCTCCAAATTGGCAAGAACTCAGACCATATTATGAAGATTTAGTGGCTAAGTACTTACCTGCTACTTTAAAATTCTAAATGTTAGGTGGTTGCCAAGCTCAGTATTTCTTAAATCCTCCCTTAATGCTGAGATGGCATTAGGTAAAATTTAAGTTTTTTCTGACGTTAGATAGATGAAAATAATACCGTTTTGTATTATGTGACGTCAAGCATAACTTCAAAAATAGTTATTGCAAACAGCACAATTGAGACAGATTTAAAAATAATGTACAAGAATTTTCAGGTATGCGGCTGTTATACGTTTCATGGGTAACAGATGGTTTGCTGTATTGCCATAAAAATTCACAATTGCTTAGTCGAAAAAAGCTGAAATTTGACATTAAATATTAGTTACCAAAGAGTGTTAAATTTTATGAATTGATTTTCAGAAATAGCAGTGAATTTGGTTAAATTTGGATATGGGCTAAAAGCGGCTAATTTATCGGAAATACTTCTCAAGAGATAGAAAACCACTATAGTTTTATAACTTTAGAAAAAGTAGTTTTAGATAAAAAGTGTCTGCCGCTATCAAGCAAGATTAGCCAAAGAAAAAGTAATTTATACCAGTACATTCAAACAGCTTTTACAAAACTCTAATGTAAAAATTTGATGTATTGCAGCCAGCGACTTTTAACATTCAAAAAAAGTATTAATGCTAATTCAGAATTTAGGCATTCAGATTTGCTCCGAGCTTCTAGGTTAAAATCTGGTGACAAATTTTCCAGAATTGGTATGACTAGTACCGCAAGGCGGAAGTCAAAAGTCAAAAGTCAAAAGGTGATAAATCAAGGCTTGTGACTGTTTGAAATGGTAGCTTTATTTACGCCGCGTTGTACTAGGGCTAATAGTAGTAGCTCAAATAACTATTAATAGCTCAGAAATTTGACAGCGATTGAGCAGTTATAAGCTAGCAGCGCCACTCAATTAGGTCTGAATTTTTCAGTCCTAGTTCAAATTGCAATGACATCGCAGATATAGATTGAAATCCATATTTGGATAGATGAATTATGAAGAAAATGGCGATCGCAGCTAGTATCATCAGCCTGATCAGTAGTACATTGGCAGCTTGCACTAACGTCTCGCGCTACAGCACAAATGCGATCGCACAAAATCAGGGCGAGCAAAATTCCCAATTGCGATCGCTTGGTGTCAGTCTGGGCGATTTGGGAAATCCCTTCTTTGTAGCTATGGCTAAGGGTTCTGAGTCCCAAGCTAGGAAAATTGTCGGTAAGGATCTGAAATTGAGTATAGTTTCCAGTGGCTTCGATTTAAATCAGCAATTTAACCAAATTGAAAATTTCGTGGCTGCTGATGCTGACTTAATTATCCTGAGTGCGGTAGATAATAAAGGTATTAAACCTGCAATTGATCATGCTAGACGAGCCGGAAAGACAGTCATCGCTGTGGATGCGGCTGTTGGTACAGAGGTAGATGCCACAATTAGCTCCAATAATCTGCAAGCTGGAGAAATTGCTTGTCAATATATTGGCGATCGCTTACAAGGTAAAGGTAACGTCGTCATCCTCAACAGTATACCGATGGATTCAGTCATTCAGCGCGTGAATGGCTGCCAAAAGGCATTAGCAAAATATCCTGATATCAAAATCTTCTCCAAAGACCAAAACGCCGAAGGAAGCCGGGATGGAGGATTGCGAGTCATGAGCGATTTGCTGACAACCTTCCCCAAGATAGATGCAGTATTTGCCACCAATGATCAAAGTGGCGTAGGTGCAGGCTTAGCAGCGAGACAAGCTAGGCGCAAAGAATTTTTTATCGTTGGGGTTGACGGTGGCCCAGATGCAGTTAAAGCCATGACAACCAAAGATAGCTTATTTGCGGCAACTGCAGCTCAAGATCCAGTCGGGATGGCTGCAAAGGCTGTTGATGTTGGTAACGACATTCTACAGGGCAAAAGACCGAGTAATCCCAATATTTTGATTCCAGTCAAGCTGGTAACGCAAGAGAACATTAGCAGTTACCAAGGCTGGTAGGGAGGGGACAAGGGGAAAGGGGGAAAGGGGGAAGGGTTTAGGAGCTAAGTTGAATTTTATGAGGAGTCTCAATGAACGTAAATAGGATTGCAATAGCAGCCAGTATATTAGGTATCGTTAGCACAACCCTTGGTGGCTGTATTAGTCCTAATGTCTCTCGGAATAGCACAAATGCTATAGATGCTAACGGCAATCATCAGGGAAAATTAAAAGCCGTAGGTGTTACCGTTGGCGATTTAAGTAACCCGTTCTTCGTGCTGATGGGTAAAGGTGCTGAAAGCGAAGCCAAGAAAATTGGCGGTAATGATGTCAGAGTGACTGTAGTTTCTAGCGGCTATGACCTCAACCAGCAATTCAACCAAATTGAAAATTTCGTGGCTGCAAATACTGACTTAATTATCTTGAATGCGGCTGATAGTAAAGGTATTAGACCAGCAGTCGATAAAGCAAGACAAGCAGGTACAGTTGTAATTGCGGTAGATACAGCCGTTGATGCTCAAGTTGATGCCACAGTTACCACCAATAATTTGCAAGCTGGAGAAGTTGCTTGTCAATATATTGCCGATCGCCTCAAAGGTAAAGGCAATGTCGTCATCGTCAACGGCCCGCCAGTTAACTCAGTGATTCAGCGAGTTAATGGTTGTGAAAATACCTTAGCCAAATATCCCAATATTAAAGTCCTCTCGAAAAACCAGAACGCCGAAGGTAGCAGAGATGGCGGATTGAGAGTCATGGGCGATTTACTAGTTACCTTCCCCAAGATAGATGCAGTCTTTGCCATTAACGATCCCAGTGGTGTAGGTGTAGACTTAGCAGCTAACCAAGCCAAACGCAAAGAATTTTTCATTGTGGGAGTTGATGGTGCGCCAGAAGCAATTAATGCGATCGCATCCAAAAAAAGCCTCTATGCAGCAACAGCTACCCAAAACCCCAGAGGAATGACGCAAAAAGCCGTGCAAGTGGGCAATGACATTTTACAGGGTAAAAAACCCAGCAATCCTAATATCCTGATTCCGGTGAAGTTGATTACTCAAGACAATGTCAGCAGCTTTCCAGGGTGGTAAATCAGCAGTGCTGAGTGCTGAGTGCTGAGTGCTGAGTCAAGAGTCAAAAGTCAAAAGTTATTTATCCCCAGTCCCCAGTCACCAATCCCCAATCCCCAGTCCCCAATCCCCAATCCCCCAAACAACTTATGACAACCGATTTCCAACGAATACCCAATGCACCAACCACCACCCCGGTGTTGGAAATGCAAGGAATAACAAAACGATTTCATGGTGTACCTGCTCTCCAAAATGTTAATCTCACAATTTATCCGGGAGAAGTTCACGCCCTGATGGGGGAGAACGGTGCAGGGAAAAGTACATTGATGAAAATCCTGGCTGGGGCTTATATAGCCGATGAAGGGGAAATTCGCATCAATGGTCAACCGATAAAAATTACCAATCCCGGTACAGCGCGACAGGCGGGAATAAATCTAATTTATCAAGAACTGAATGTTGCACCCAATTTAACCGTTACCGAAAACATTTTTATGGGTAGCGAGTTGCAAAAAGGTCAGTTTTTAGACCGCCAAGGAATGGAACGGGAAACAACCCAAGTACTGCAAAGTTTGGGCGCTAGTTTTGCACCTAATACTATAGTTGGTACACTCTCAATTGCGGAACAACAACAGGTAGAAATTGCCAGGGCGCTGAAAGATAATAGCCGCGTTTTGGTGATGGATGAACCCACAGCCGCCCTATCAGACCGGGAGACGGAACGTTTATTTGAGGTGGTTCGCAAACTCCGCAATGATGGCATTGCCATTATCTATATCAGTCACCGCATGGAAGAAATATATGCCTTGGCTGACCGAATTAGCGTCTTACGTGATGGTCAATATATTGGCACTCTCACACGGGAAGAAATTTCACCGCAACGATTGGTGCAGATGATGGTTGGTCGTCCTATGCAGGATTTTTACGAACATCAACGGCAAACCAATGTCGGCCCGGTGGTGCTGGATGTGAGAAATATCAGCGATGGACGCAAGGTTAAACCCGCTAGTTTACAAATTCATGCTGGCGAAATTGTTGGTTTAGCTGGGCTAGTTGGTGCTGGACGCACAGAAGTATCGCGGCTAATTTTTGGCGCTGACCGCAAAGCCAGTGGTGAAGTTTTCCTCGATGGCAAAAAACTCGAGATTAATAACCCTAGTGATGCTATTACTGCGGGAATTGGTTACGTTCCCGAAGACCGCAAAGACCAGGGTTTATTTTTAGAAATGAGTTCCCGCAAAAATATTGCCCTGAATCGGCTAAAACAGGATGCCAAAGCTGGCATAGTTAACTGGGGTTCAGTGAATAAAATTGCCACAGATGCAGTCGAAAACTTTCAAATCCGGCTAGCGAATTTAGAAATTCGCGCCGTGGATCTTTCCGGTGGAAACCAGCAGAAACTTTTACTAGCGCGTTGGCTAGCCATTAAACCCAAAGTATTGATGTTGGATGAGCCGACACGCGGTGTAGATATTGGTGCCAAAAGCGAAATCTACCGGATTATGAGCGAATTAGCAGCCCAAGGTATCGCTATTTTGATGGTTTCCAGCGAATTACCCGAGGTTGTGGGAATGAGCGATCGCGTTTTAGTCATGCGCGAAGGGCAGTTAGTTGGTGAACTTGACGGTAGCCCAGGTAAGGAAATTACCCAAGAAAACATTATGCACTATGCCACAGGAGCAGAGGTATTAGCATCATGAGTCAAACTTTAAGACCTACCCAAAATCGACCTGAAAGCCAGGCTAAATCTCGCCAGCGGCAATCAATTAACAACTTTCTCCAGGTGGCAGGTATTCTGCCCATTCTGATACTCATCTGTATCTTATTTGCGCTTCTCACTCCCAACTTTGGCACAGCTGGTAACGCCGTCAATATCTTGCGCCAAGCATCAATTAACATTGTGCTGGCAACAGGCATGACCTTTGTCATTCTTACAGGTGGTATTGACCTTTCTGTTGGTTCCATCTTGGCTGTTTCTGCCGTCGTCGCGGTGTTGGTATCGCTACTGCCGGCTTTAGGTTGGGCGGCTGTTCCTGCGGCATTATTAACAGGATTGCTTTTAGGCTTAGTCAACGGTGCGTTAATTACCTTTTTAGATGTCCCGCCGTTTATTGTTACCTTGGGTTCACTCACAGCCTTGCGCGGTGCTGCCTACTTGGTAGCCAATGGTACCACTGTCATCAACCCAGACCTAAATTTTGCTTGGGTAGGTAATAGCTATTTAGGCCCCATTCCCTGGTTAGTTATGATTGCCTTGCTGACTGTAGTCGCCAGTTGGTTTGTGCTACGGCAGACAGTTTTAGGTGTGCAAATTTACGCAGTAGGTGGTAACCAACGGGCAGCAAGATTAACTGGGATTAAAGTCAATCGCGTCTTACTATTTGTCTATGGATTAAGTGGATTATTAGCAGGTTTAGCTGGAATCATGAGTGCCAGCCGCCTTTACAGCGCTACTGGGTTATTAGGACAAGGTTATGAACTAGATGCGATCGCGGCTGTAATTTTAGGCGGTACTAGCTTTACAGGTGGTATTGGTACTATTGGCGGAACTCTTCTCGGTGCCTTAATTATTGCTGTTCTCAACAATGGTTTAACATTGTTGAATATGTCTTACTTTTGGCAACTTGTTGTTAAAGGTTTAGTAATTATTGTGGCAGTAATGATTGACCGACTCCGCAGAAGATCCAAACGGTAATAATTACGAATTACGAATTACGAATTCGTAATTCGTAATTCGTAATTTGTTTGTTTTATTCTTTCTAAGATTAGTAGGTTGGGTTGACGTAAGGAAACCCAACACCAAAATATCGATTAAGCTTTAAATATTCATGTTGGGTTGCGCTGCGCTTAACCCAACCTACATCTCTACGCCGAACGTGCCTTCTCTGCGAGACGCTACGCGAACGCAGTTCGTTTTTTACTCCTCAAAATTAACGCGATCGCACCATAAATTAAGGGCACAACAATGTTTGTGCCCCTACTAAGAATTGCTGAACTAGCTTTAATTACCAATTACCAACTATTGCATATATCATTTTTAAAGCCATGCTAAAAAATTTATTATGCACTTTTCCCCTATTATTCTTTATCTGCCCCGCAGCCGGGGCGATACCTGCAGACGATAATTTTCCCAACGCAGATGTTAACTCTGTTACTTTGCAAGACCAAGTAACTTCTGTGTCCCAACTTTCAGATATCAACCCTACCGATTGGGCATTTCAAGCATTACAATCATTAGTTGAACGCTACGGCTGTATTGCAGGTTATCCTGACTCAACTTATCGTGGTAACCGCGCCCTTACCCGTTATGAGTTTGCAGCTGGTTTAAATGCTTGCTTGACCCGAATTAATGAATTAATTTCCACTGCAACCACTGATTTAGTCAGAAAAGAAGACTTAGCAGTGTTGCAAAATTTACAACAAGAGTTTTCTGCCGAATTAGCAACTCTGCGTGGGCGAGTGGATGTGTTAGAAGCGCGGGAAGCAACATTAGAAGCGCAACAGTTTTCCACCACTACTAAATTGAATGCCCAAATTATTACTGCTGTTAGCGATACCTTTGGTAACAGTGTAGGCGGAGATAGAGATCAATCTAACACCTATTTTAGCGATCGCGGTCGTCTGAATTTAGAAAGCAGCTTTACAGGCAAAGACTTGTTGCGAGTCCGGCTGGAGTTCGGTAACTTCTTAAATTCTAATAATACCAGTCAGATAGCCTCTGTCACGGGTACAGGTATGACGCGGTTGAACTTTGATACCAACAGCAACAATACCCTATCTATTCCTCATATCCGTTATTACTTCCCTGTCAGCGATGCTCTTGCCTTTGTAGTGGGGCCTGTAGGTATTGGCTACACTGATATTACATCAACCGTGACCCCCGCTGTAATTGCAGATGACGGTAACGGCGTTCCTTCACTGTTTGGACAATATAGTCCGTTATTCCGGCGGGGTGGTGGTGGTGCAGCAGTTAATTGGTTCATCACCCCAGATGTAATTTTGACTTTAGGCTATCTTGCAGGTTCTCCCGAAAATCCATCATCAGGCAATGGCATATTTAATGGCGGTTACAATGCTTTAGTACACTTGGTTTTTAACGGCAAACAAGGTTCGATTGGGATTGCCTATTCTCATGGCTATAGTCCAGGGGGACAAGTTAATCTGACAGGTGGAGCAGGTAGTAACCTAGCAATTTCTCCTTTTGGAGATACCATTGCAACGTCTAACAATATAGTAGGCGCACAAGGATTCTATCGCTTTTCGCAAAACTTCCAGGTTCATGCTTGGGGTGGGTATATCTGGGCTAGTGCGGAAAATTCTGGTTTGAGTAATATTCCTGATGGTAGGGGTGGCAGAGATACATTATTAGTTAACAATGGTGCTAATGCCAATGCTTGGTTTGGGGCGATTGGCGTATCCTTCCCTGATTTTGGCGGTAGAGGTAATCTCCCAGGAATATTGTTTGGTATCCCACCCCACGTTACCAGCAGCGATGTTCGTCAAGAAAGTGACCATGCTTACCACATCGAAGCCTTTTATCGGATGCGGCTCAATGATAATATCTCCGTTACTCCTGGCTTTTGGGTAGTTCTCAATCCAGAGAACAATAGCAGCAATAATACTCAGTATGTTGGGGTGTTGCGGACAACGTTTGATTTTTAGATTGGGGATTGGGGATTGGGGATTACATTTAACCAACTGTGCATTGTCACCCGATACCATGTCAAAAGACAAACCTTAGGATGGAAGGTGCAGGGGAATATAGAGTCTTCGAGCGAGTTCTGGGAATCGGTCACGATCCGCAACGATGAAAAAACCCCATTCCCCATTTTCGTGATAACCCATGCCAAAGCGGAAGGCTTGCTCTCGTCGGTTGAGTCTGTCCATTAACTGATTGAAGTGATTAATTACTGCCTCGACATCCATCCAAGTACCACTGCAATCTGCTCGAAACTGATACGTTTCGCCATTGAGCATATACTGCACAACCCAATGAGAATCCAGATCGCTGAAAACGCCAATTCCTTCAGAGCGTTGATCGGAGATCAAGAATTTCGTCGTTGTTCCGTCAGGATTTTGCATGGAGAGTTCAGTTGTTTCGCTCACATCCTTAAACCGCTGTTCTTCTTCTATGAATTGTGAAATACTATTCAGACAAATGGGAGAATTTGTTGATTTAGCAAGATCCCTGAAAAGCTCATCATGCCGAGGTTCAAAACCTATATCACGTAGGCTTGCATAGACCAACCGTTGCCCAAATAGTTCATAAATGATGCTGATATGGTCATCCAGTATAAAGGCTGGGTTCTGAATCCACGAATTGATTTTTTCGATAGACTCTGGTGGTAATTGCTCAACGATTCCAGCTTCTTGCAGCATTTGCAAAACATGAGTAGCCGTATGCCCCTCTTCATGCCACCTAAACATTAGACGATGCCAGGGATGCGATTGCACTAATGTTTCTGGTCTTCTACAACCATATTTCAGTAGGGTGTAGGCTAGAAAGTGTCCAGCATAGTCAGTGGAATGATCCACTAAAGCTTCTCTCAAAGCATCGACAAGATTTTGGTCTGCTGTCCAGGTACCATGCTTGTAAATTTCTTCGCTATATTCTTTGTACGCGCGATTTGAAAGCTCTATGCAAACCTCATAAACGCGGTAAACCTCATCATTTTCATCTCGAAAATGGTGTTGGTCATACCATCCAAGCAATTTGAAAAGCTCTTTGGTACTGGGTTTAAAATCGTTGGGCATTGGGGAACTCGGGGCCCCCTCTGGGGATAAGGGGTAATGGGGATTGGAGAATAGAGGGATGACAAATGACAAATGACAAATGACAAACCCCAAATACCGCCTATTTTGGGCGATCGCACTTTTAGTTTCAGCGCTGGTAGTGACGCTAGCACTTTCTTTGTCTCAAGGTGCAGTACCTTTGAGTTTAGACGAATTGTGGCAGGCAATTCTTCACCAAGGCGATCGCATTAAACAAACAATTATCTGGGATTTGCGACTCCCGCGCATTGTTGCAGCTTTGATTGTGGGTGCAGCTTTGGGAATGTCCGGCGCGCTATTGCAAGGAATGTTACGTAATAGCCTGGCCGATCCTTTTATCTTAGGGATTTCCGCTGGTGCAGGGTTAATTGTAATCGTGATGGTGGTGTTGCAAATCTTCCCCGCCGCTATTCCGCTTGCAGCTTGGCTGGGAGCAATTGTTACTTCGGCTATAGTGATTTTCCTCGGTCGGGCTGGGTCAGGAATTGCCGTAGAACGCTTGATTTTAGGCGGTGTAGCGGTAAGTTCTTTATTTGGTGCAGTGCAAAGTACGTTACTTTTAGTAGCTGAAGACGGTCAAATTCAAATTGCGCTTAACTGGCTGGTTGGAAGTCTCAATGGTCGAGGTTGGAAAGAAATTACCATTGCTGGCCCTTATATTATCGTGGCATTACTAGGAGGATGTTTACTGGCGCGATCGCTAAATGTCTTGGCTTTGGGAGATGATTTAGCTTTAGGTTTAGGCGTATCATTAACGCGATCGCGTTTATTAATTGGTGGTGTTGCAACTTTACTCGCTGCTAGTGCAGTCAGCATTGGCGGTTTAATCGGCTTTGTCGGCCTTGTGGTTCCCCACGGTGTCCGCCTCATTGTTGGTACAGATCATCGCTTCGTATTACCACTTTCCGCCTTAGCTGGTGCATGGTTACTCATCTTTGCCGATTTACTCTCTAGGCTGGGAGCCATAGAATTACCTGTAGGCTCAGTTACCGCCTTGCTTGGTTCACCATTATTTATCTGGTTACTTTATCGACGTTCGACTGGGGAATAGGGATTGGGGACTGGGGACTGGGGATTGGGGACTGGGGATTGGGGACAAGGAGGAGAAATTGTGTTGTGAACTTATGATATTTGGTGAGCCTTTGAGCCTAGACGTTGAGGCTTTAAACCTGGACGTTGAGCCTTTGAGCCTAGACGTTGAGGCTTTAAACCTGAACGTTGAGCCTTTGAGCTTAGAAGTTGAGGCTTTAAACCTGAACGTTGAGGCTTTGAGCCTGGAAGTTGAGGCTTTAAACCTGAACGTTGAGGCTTTGAGCTTGGAAGTTGAGGCTTTAAACCTGAACGTTGAGCCTTTGAGCCTGGACGTTGCGGCTTTAAGCCTGAAAGTTGCGGCTTTGAGCCTGAAAGTTGCGGCTTTGAAACTCACCCTTCACCCTTCACCGTTATGCCCCTAGAATTACAAAACCTCACTGGCGGTTACACTTCAGATCCCATAATTCAAAACATTAACCTAACTCTACAAACCGGAGAGTGGTTAAGTTTAGTTGGTGCTAATGGTTCTGGGAAGTCTACATTATTAAAATTACTCAGTCGCATTCTTTCACCACAGCAAGGAACAGTGTTACTAGATGGCAAAGAAATTCACTCGCAGCCACCGCATTTAGTTGCTCAAAAATTGGCATTGTTACCGCAACAGCAAACTGTTCCAGTTGGCTTAACAGTGCGACAATTAGTCAGCCTCGGACGGACACCCCATCAACCTTGGTGGCAATGGGAATTAACAAGTAAAGATAAACAAAAAGTAGAAGCAGCAATTGCCAAAACACAACTAGAAAAATTTAGCGATCGCCTGGTTGAACAACTTTCTGGGGGCGAAAGACAACGGGCTTTTTTGGCTTTAGCCTTAGCACAAGAACCACAGGTTTTATTATTAGATGAACCGACAACTTATTTAGATATCAATTATCAATTACAACTATTAGAATTACTCAAAAACTTGAATCAGCAACAAGAATTAACTATTGTCACTGTATTACATGAATTAAATTTAGCTGCACGTTATAGTTCCCGCATTGCTTTATTAAAACAAGGTCATCTCTGGGATGTGGGTACACCGGAAGCTGTCCTCACCCCAAATGCGATCGCCCAAGTTTTCGGCGTGGAATCTGTAATTATTCATACACCAGTTGGTTTACAAGTTTGTGCGATCGCGGCTGTGTAAAACAGGGCTGTCGATACAGTAAAATTCTATATTTAGAATCTCACAACACCATGTAATTCTGATAACATTTGCTCTAGAATATCTGCCATAATTTCTTGGTTCAAATCATGTAAAATTCCTGGGCCATTGAGAAAATCTTGAATTGTGATTTTTTGCTCCTTAAAATCTTTAACAAAATCCCGGATTTCTGTAACTATATTCATTTGCGCTTCTATTTCATCTAACATATGCGAAATAGAGTCCATACCTGCTTTCGCAGCTTTGCGATGATCTGTAACCATCGCCCCTTCTGGAGTATGTTTCGCCTGACGTAGTTCCCGTTTTAAATCCTCATATTGATTTTTCAAAATTTGATTTTGCTGTTCTAGAGTTTTACATCTTCTAGTTAAATCATCCTCACTATTATTATCGATAGCTTCTCCTAATTCATGCTGTTTTTCAATTTCTAAAAGTCTGGCTAAATCTCCTTCTCGGTAAGCTTTATTAATTTCTTTCATGATTTCTGTATGGTACATCTGCGTCTCGCTGTCTGTTACCTTATCAGGATGAAATATTTCAGCTAATTTCAGAAATGTTTGCCGAATTTTTCGAGATTCATCTTTTCTAGTTGCAGAATTATCTCCCCACTCTGATTGTCTTGCTCGATGTTGATCGTGACTTTCAGCACTTTCTTCGTCAAAATCAACATCTTGTCTTAAATTTTCAAATAGTTCATCTAACTCTGTATCTTCTAGTTTTGTTTCAACTTTGGGACTGATGACTCCTGCTAACTGGAGATTACGGTAAACTAATTTAATATTTTTCAGTGTTTGTTTACCTAACTTTCTCTTAGTAAATATTTCATCAAATAGAGCATGAATTTCCCGATCTATGTCTGTCATTTGTTTTAATTTGGGAGTTGCTCGATGAAATATCTCAGTAGCTAAAGAGCGCATTTTTTCTACAAAATTTTTTAGTTCTGTACGCTTTCGCTTAATCTGTTTTAATAAAGATTGATGTTCTTTTTCTAGGGCATCTAAGTAGATATGTAACTCCGAGAGAGCTAATGGTGTAGCTTTAACTGAGTGAGATTTAGATGAGGTTATTCGCGGCATAAAAAACCTAAAAACTCAAGTGTTAAATAAATAACGCAACTTTTAAGCTTGGGAGTTAGTAGTCATAGAAGATACTCTCTCGATGATACATGATTGTTGTAATCCTTACTCGCACCAAATTAAATTCATTAGTTGAGGTAACAGGGGATAGACAAACTATGGGTAAAATTCATTATCCGATTTTATTTTTGAAAAAAATTAAGTTATAGAATGCGGTGCGTTGCGCTTCGCGACAACACAACGCCAGTCCGCACAACGGGGGGAATCCCGCAAGCAGCTGGCTCCCCTACGTATATTTCAAAAATAAAATATGAATCCTATAGATTAGGAAGTTATTAAATTGTTGTAAAGGCTACATTTTTTCTGATTAACGTAGTATGGTTAATCGCCAACTACTCCCAAGGACGTAGAAGTTAAAGAATAAGAATAAATTTTAGGAAAAATTTAGGATTCTTATAGGCTCTCCCTTTCAGAATTAGCTCCATAGCTGTTGTAGTTCATTGAAGAATCAAGTACTATCTGACGAAATATAAATAAAACCCATTTGTTAATTCTAGAGGAGGTGTATCTAACAGATTTTACGTGATATTTGTGGTAATACTAAATGTAATTACAGCAATCCAGGTGCAAAAATCGTTGAGGGCATCGGGATTTCACTCTTTAACTTAGTAAGTCAGAGTTTTTATATTTCCATGTCTACTATTAGGTAGGTAAGATTATGCATATGTCAATCTGGCTATTTATTGCTGCTATTTCTTATACTTTAGGTGCTATTATCCAATGGCTACAACTAAGAAATAAACTGCGCGAAATCTACGAATATACAAATTTTCCCATAGTTTGGGCAGCAAATTTATTTTCAATGTTTGTTTGTTTCATTCAAGCTTTGATGTGGCCTTATATTTTGTTGCTCGATCAGGAAACATAGAATTTTTTAGGGTGGGTTATAGTGCCATTCCCTCAGTAGTAACACACCCTAAGAAATTACAAAAATAGATAATTAATAGTTTGTTGTTTTCTAATATCTTTTGAGTGCTAAAGTTAAGCCATCGCCAATAGGAAGTAGAGAAAGTGTTACCCGTTCGTCGTCGCGTAACTTTTGATTGAGGATACGTATAGCTTGGGTACTTTCATTTTGAATTCCTGGATTGGCAACTCTTCCCGACCATAAAACATTATCGATCGCAATCAATCCCCCCGGACGGATCAATTGTAAAGCCCGCTCGTAATAGCCGTCATAATTAACTTTATCGGCATCAATAAAAGCAAAATCAAATGTATTAGCTTGTCCAGTAGCTAATAACTGATCTAAAGTTGCCAAAGCTGGTGCTAATCGCAGGTCAATTTTATCGGACACTCCTGCTTCTTGCCAATAAAGCCGAGCGACGGCAGTATATTCTTCGCTAACATCACAGGCGATAATCTGACCATCAGCCGGAAGCGCCAAGGCTACAGAAAGCGAACTATAACCCGTAAATACGCCAACTTCCAGGGTTTTCTTCGCACCAATTAACTGCACTAGCAATCTCATAAACTGTCCTTGTTCGGGAGAAATTTGCATATTCCCGCTAGGATGGCTGGCTGTTTCTTGACGCAATCTCTGGAGAATTTCTGGTTCCCGCAGGGAAACTGATAGCAAATAACTGTAGAGTTGTTCATTCAGTCCAATAGTTCGCGTTGACATAGTAGATTAGAGAATTCGGCTCATCAACCGCTATACTATCGCTGGAGAGTGATATGTAAAAAATAACTATGGTGCGGTTAGTGTTGACAGCTTTACTAGTGCTATTGACAGCCTGTGGTACGATTGGGCTGCTACCCACTAATCAGTTAGTGCAAAAAGCGATCGCACTTCAGCTAGAACAAACGCAACAACAACTTAGCCAAAAGCTGGATCTAGACTTACAAGGGTTTGATATTGAAAAGCTAGCAATTAGCGAACAAAAACCCCTCACCATCGAAAATTTACCAGCTTTTCGGGTACGGGGAACCTACGACTTAATTATCAAATTACCTAAGAGACGCTTGACGCAACTGCAACAACCTTTTGAGATTTATCTGCAAATTCAACGAGAAGGTAAAACTTGGCGATTGCTTTTACCAGAAAGGGTAAACAAAGATACCCAACCTATTTGGCATAGCTACCTCATCTTGTAACTAATTGTGCAATTCTAAAAACTATCATACGTATTACCGTAAAACTGCCCAAGCCTAGCCATCATTGAGGTAAGCTATTACGCTTTTCAATTACACTTTGTTGACTGGTGACTGGTGACTGTTGACTGTTGACTGTTGACTGGTGACTGGTGACTGGTGACTGGTGACAGGGAGAAATGTGCAAGTTATACCATTTCTCTAAATCCAGGCTACAGATAATTCTCTCCCTGGTCACCTGCTGCTCATGTGTAGCCATATTTTGGAGAATTGGTATTAGCTGTAGCTGTGTGACTATAGGTAGGGTAATTATGTATATTAATTTTTTCGTCAGTTCTATTGTCGGAATTTTAGTTATAGCACTGGGTACTTTTGGCATACTACAATGGTTGCACATCCCTGCTGGTAGCTTTCTCGATTGGGTAATTGGTGGTGCAAGTTTTTGGTGGCTGTTGGTAATTGTTACCGTCCCGTGGAATGTGCATTTTCAAGCGAAAGAAGTTTTAGCAGAAGGCGCACAGTCCAAAGAAAAGGGAATTCCCGTAGATGAGAAACAATTAAGGTATGTCAAACTTTTAGCCAAGCGATCGCTTTGGGTGGCGATCGCTTTACATATCATCTCCACCATTGGACTCTATACCCTCGCCGCCACGGGTATTAGTGCTGTAGGATACATCAGTTCCGGTGCAGCTTTGTTATTAACCGTCCTCCGTCCAGCAATCCGCGCCTACGAGTATTTATACACAAGATTGCGGATGATTCGCCAACAATGGCAATATCCCCGTGAAGATATTATGGAACTGCGCGATCGCTTTTCTGTATTGGAAGAAAAAGTCAGATCCGTGGAAGAACAGCTTAATTCAGAAAACTCTTACTCTATTCCTGCAACGCAACAAAGGTTTAGCGAAGAAACCCGCCGTGACTTAGCCAGAATCGCCGCCAATTTAGAAGAACTGCGCGCCACCAACCAAACCGAACACGAACGTTTAGCTAGAGAAGCCAGAAATGCGATCGCGCAACTTTCCACCGACGGACAATTTCTCGATCATGTGCGCGAAATTATCCGCTTTTTCAAAACAGCGTAATGAGTGCTGAGTGCTGAGTGCTGAGTGCTGAGTGCTGAGTGCTGAGTGCTAAGTTGTGAGTGCTGAGTGCTGAGTTGTGAGTGCTGAGTGCTGAGTGCTGAGTAGTGAGTGGTAAGTGTTGAGTTGTGAGTGCTGAGTGCTGAGTGCTGAGTAGTGAGTGGTAAGTGTTGAGTTGTGAGTGGTAAGTGGTAAGTGTTGAGTTGTGAGTGGTAAGTGGTAAGTGTTGAGTTGTGAGTTGTGAGTGTTAAGTGGTGAGTGAAATGAGTAGAATAGAGCGGTTTGAAGATTTGATTGCGTGGCAAAAGGCAAGATTATTAACTAAAAATATTTATGAGGTTACTCAGCAGGGTAAATTTACTAGAGACTTTGGGCTATCAGGACAAATGCAAAGAGCAGCAGTTTCTATCATGTCGAACATTGCTGAGGGCTTTGAAAGGACTTATTTAGGAGAATTTCACCAATTTCTTGCTATAGCCAAGTCATCTTGTGCTGAATTGCGCTCTCAACTTTATGTTGCTTTAGATGCTGGTTATTTAGAAACAGTCCAATTTAACCTACTTTTAAATCGAGCCGAAGAAGTTGGTAAGATTATTGGCGGACTTCGTGCATCTGTGGAAAAACAAAAGCATCAAAAAAACTCTATTTCCCATAATAAATAAATACTCATCCTAATTGATTGCAAATTATAGCTCTTAGGTTTTCAGCCTAAGGCTATTTTTATCTATATAAAACCTACTTCTGTAAGCTAATCATATTGCATAAGATAGTCAACTATTATCACCTTCAGCACTCAACACTCACCGCTCTCCACTCAGCACTCAGCACTAATTTATAGACCATATAAACGTTTGACCATCGCTGTAATTTTGGCACCATAATCTAAATCTGCTGACCAGCGGCCGGATAATTGATCAATTAATGGTGCAATTCCCCGTGTCACAAACCGAAATCTGGGGTCTACAACTTCATTTACTAAAGGTTCTAAACTGGCATAAGCTTTTAAATGCTGGATATGTGCCCTCACGCCAATTCTGGCACTTTCAAAAGAAGCTGCTTGTGTAGCACCGCCAATTGTCCCTAAACCAGCAAAGTTATTTTGCTCGGGTTTAATATCACCACCAAAGCGTAAAAATCCAGTTTCTACACACATTTGGCAAAAGGCTATATCGTAATTAACTCCTTCTACGCTGGCTTCTTCTCGGTAAAGTTTTGGTATGTCTGGAAATCGCACTAAAGCATTCTCATTATTATTTCTCAAGAATACTTGTAACTGCACTTCTGAAGTGTTGCCATTCGATACAATTCTATCTAATTGTCCAGGGCAAACTACTAAAATAGAACGCAATTGTACAGTTTTAGTTGCCGCATCCCAGCCCACAGAAACATTAAAGTCTCGCAATTCAATTGCTTTGACATACACTACTTTATGATAGGTAATCCGGCGAACTTCGGGAACTTTTGATAAATCAACTCGCAAGCGGTCTGCTAAATCAATAGGAATATAAGCATTACCATTAACAAGTATGCCTTTTTCGGCGTAATTTTGCCCATTAATACTAATATTAATAGGAGGATAACTAACGACTGGGGGAGTACCTTGGCCGGGGTCAACTACACGACTCCAAGATGCCAAGCCATCGGCTATTCCTAGAGCAAAATCACGGCGACGGCTTTGTAATAAAGACCTATCTTCAGGACTGCTGAGAAATGCTACTTGCATTAACAAAGAAGCGATCGCAGTTTGTCTGCAAAATGCTAGCCGACCTAATCCACTATCGGTATCAGGCCTGACTCCACGATTCGGTAATTGGGGTACACGGCGTAAAAGCCCTACTAATAGAAGTTCCGCATTGCTTTTACGCTGATCGTTACTCGCAATATAGAACACGCTAGCCCCGCGCACATTTGGGCTAGTAGCTGCATCAGCGTGAATTTCTAACGCCACATCGGTGGAACGTCCACGAGAATTGATCCAGGTGATTGTATCAGCTGCACTCAAATCATCGGGAACAGACAAAACTTCAAAACTCCGCGCCCGCAGTTCTGTTACAATCAAATCCCGCAACAGAATCATTTCTTTAGCTTCTGTTGTCCCGCCTGCGATCGTCCCTGGATCGATTCCGCTAGCTTCTTTGCCTCCGTGAGCAGCAGAAATAAAAATACGCCCCATCTTCAGTATTTCCTCTTATAAGACTCAGCCTCAGCCATACTATCTATATTTCTTGGTTGAGCAACAACAATATAATATCCATCAGGAGTACCTAATCATTTGTCCTTTGTCTTTTCTCCCAAGTTGGGGATTGGGGAGATGAGGGAGATGAGGGAGATGAGGGGGACAAGGGAAAAAAGTAATTAGCCATTACCAATTACCCATAACAAACGACAAATGACAAAGGACAAATAACAAAAATATGCAAATTCCCCGCTTGCACCCGGATACAATTGAAGAAGTTAAACAACGTGCTGATATTGTAGATGTCGTCTCTGAGTATGTAGTTTTACGCAAGCGCGGTAAAGATTTTGTGGGATTATGCCCGTTCCACGATGAGAAAACTCCTAGCTTTACTGTCAGTCAGACTAAGCAAATGTATTATTGCTTCGGCTGTCAAGCTGGGGGAAATGCGATTAAGTTTGTAATGGATGTGGGCAAACGTTCCTTTGCAGAAGTGGTGCTAGATTTAGCACGGCGTTACCAAGTACCTGTACAAACCTTAGAACCTGAGCAAAGACAAGAATTGCAGCGTCAGCTGTCTTTGCGCGAACAGTTATATGAAGTTCTCGCTTCCACAGCACAGTTTTATCAACACGCCCTGAGACAATCTGCTGGACAAAAAGCCCTACAGTATCTTAAAAGCGATCGCATTCTCAAAGAAGAAACAATACAGCAGTTTGGTTTAGGTTATGCTCCCGCAGGTTGGGAAACTGTTTACCGTTATTTGGTAGATAGTAAACATTACCCAGTACAACTAGTAGAAAAAGCCGGATTGATTAAACCCCGCAAGGAAGGGGGCGGTTATTATGATGTGTTTCGCGATCGCCTGATGATTCCCATCCGCGATATTCAAGGGCGGGTAATTGGCTTTGGTGGGCGAACCCTCACCGATGAGCAACCAAAGTATCTCAATTCCCCGGAAACTGAGCTTTTTAGTAAAGGGAAAACCCTATTCGCCCTCGATCAAGCCAAATCTGGGATTTCCCAATTCGATCAAGCTGTGGTGGTAGAAGGATATTTTGATGCGATCGCTCTCCACGCCGCAGGAATTAATAATGTTGTCGCTTCTCTGGGTACTGCCTTAAGTTTAGATCAAGTGCGCTTGGTATTACGCTATACCGACTCTAAACAACTAGTTCTTAACTTTGATGCGGATAATGCTGGTACTAACGCCGCATCTAGGGCGATTGGCGAAATTGCCGAACTCGCCTATATGGGCGAAGTACAGCTGAAAATTCTCAACATCCCCGATGGTAAGGATGCTGACGAATACTTACATAGTCATAGCCCAGAAGACTATCACCAACTTTTAACCAATGCTCCCTTGTGGCTGAATTGGCAAATTGACCAAATCCTCAAAGACCGTGATTTAAAACAGCCTACAGATTTTCAGCAAGTCACCCAAAGCATAGTAAAATTACTGAAAAATATAGTTAATAAGGATACGCAAAATTATTATATTTCCTATTGTGCGGAAATCCTCAGCTTGGGAGATAGCAGACTAATTCCGCTACGAGTCGAAAATTTACTAACTCAAATTTCTCCTCTTACTAGCAGCGCTCAACCGATAGCAATCAAAAAAAAATGGGAGAATAATAAAGCTTCTCAGGCTTCAGTTACTAATAGCGAGCGTGGGTTGTTAGAACGCGCAGAAGGCTTATTATTGCGGATTTACTTACATTGTCCCGAACAGCGCGAAGCGATTTTAAATGCATTAGAAGAGAGAGATTTACAATTTAGCCTTTCTCACCACCGCTTTTTATGGCAAAAAATTATCGAGTTAACCATAGAGCAAGTAGACTTAATGTCCAATCTGCAAGATAGATACCTAGAATTAGCTGAAGATTTAAATTTAGTATCTCATTTGTTTCATTTAAATGAGATAAGTAAAAAAGATATCATGCGGACTCCGCAAGTTGTTCAAGCTGCGATCGCTTGTATGGAACGGGTAATGCGAGAAAAGCGCTATCGTCACTTTTTGGAACTGTGGCAAGAAACCGATCCAGAAGCAGAACCAGAAAGATGGCAATCATATTATCAAGCTTTTTATACTGAAAAACTACAACTTCAGGAACTAGACCGCCAACGCCAATTTTCCATTACAGACTTGGTTTAGTAATTATCCGAGAACGGTTCAAATTTGTATTATCTTGTGTAGACTAGCAGAAATAACTAATCAGTACAAATTTCAACCCAGTACTCAGCACTCAGCACTCAGCACTCAGCACTACCATCACGACTGGTTAGAAACTTTTGCCGCGATGCACTAGTTTTTTTAGATAAGAAATATAAAGTCTTGATGTATCAAATTTTCGGTGAATACTAAAGTTATTTAATAGTTGATTTTGAAACTTCTATGAATGATGATTCAAAATTCTTTTTAATGTTTGGTTCAATGTTTGCGGGTATTGGCGGTTTATTTGCTGTCATAGGCATCATTTTTGCCATTAATACTCACTCTTTTGTTAAAACAGCAGAATCTCTACAGGGAACTGTAATTGATTCCAAGCTACGTTCATATAAAGATAGTAAAGGTCGCTCATCTTCTGCTTACTTTCCAATTGTTAAAATTACTCCCAGTTCTGGTCAAGAAACTATATTTGAATCCCATACAGGAAGTAAGCCACCAGCATTTAAAAAAGGTCAGCAAGTAGAAGTTTTATACCCCCCTCAAGACCCGGATTCTGTCATGATTAATTCGTGGTTTGAGCTATGGTTTTTGCCTACAATGTTTACAGGTTTGGGTTCAATTTTTGTCGTGGTTGGAGGAGCAGTGCTAATTATACCTTTACGGAGGCTGATAAGTATTAAGTAGAGATTACACCAAATCTCCACCTCGCTCCCTCTGCTACATTTATGACCAGTATTTAACTGAACACAATATTACTCATCTTCATCCCAATCATTATCTTCACTCCAATACTGTTGCGGTGCATCGCCATGAATTTCTAAAATTTTGGCTTTTTTAATTTTGTTATCTGGTGGTTCAATGGTTTCTAATTGCACATGAAATTTCCAATTATCGCCAAAATCATAAAGATAAGTCATGCTTGTACCTTCTTCTAGGGATAAATCACCAATGCGGACTTGATCGGCAAATGGGGGTGATTCTGTATAAGGATGTCCTATTGTACAAGTCCGACCAAAACGGTCTTTATAACTAAATTCGTATAGGTGATCGTAGTCGAAATCAAAAGCATCAAGAATTGTGCTAGCTAGCCAGCTTAGTTCTCTTTTTGCTGGGATAGCAATCCTCCGCCAAGATTTAGAAACTGATACTTTAAAAATATAAATGCCATCAGTAAAACCTTGCTTGGGCAAAATTAAATTATTTTGCCATTCAGGAAAGAATGGCTGAAAATGAGGTTGTAATTGCCCAAAGTTGATATTAATCTCTTCTTCAAACTTGCCTATAATCCCAACTGGGAATAGTAACCTAAACATCGCATCCCCAAGCGGCAACCGTTCTACACTGGTAATACGCCATCCCTTACCTTCTTGGGCTTTTCCCTGTTTAATAGTTAATAAACCAAATAACTCTAATAAAGCAATATTATGTAGCCCAGGATAATAACCAAGAACTTGTTGGTCGTCATATTTAGCAAACTTTAAGCCTTGATCGGGAATTCGCGCCCAAAATTGAATACATTTAAATAAATTATTCCATGTATCTTGACGCTCACCTAAAATTTCGTTGTTTCCCCAAATTAACCAGGCTTCTAGTAAGGTGAAATAACGTTCTGTTAAATTGAGCCTAGACCAAGATTCTAAAACAGCTTCATCTAATACTAAAAATTGTTTTTTACCTTGAGATTTAATTTGAACGATTCCTGAACTGCGTAATAACAGATAAAGCCCATTGATGTAAGGATAGGATTTTTGTACAGGACGTTTCAGTTTAGTATCAATTGGATAACTTAACTGCAAATTCAGTTCTGATAATACCTTTAGTGGTAAAAGATGATTAACACTACTAACTTCCACACCTTTTGGTTGGATAAAGTCGATTAAAGTTTGGAAGTCGCGCAGAATTGTCCCTGGTTGATTTTCATCTATACTGAGTTCTGTGAAAAGTGCTTGCTGTAACTCTGTGATGGCTGGTAGTTCCTGATTTAGAGTCAGGTTGATGCTGGCGAATAAGTCTTCCATAATTCAAAAATAGAAATTGAATTAAAAAATTAAATTTTGTTTTTGGACTACAGTACAATTATTTGATATTTATACTACGAATAAATAACTAAATAAGCTGATACGCACCTAAATCAAATATTCTGGCGTTAGGACTGTCAAGGGTCAATAGTCCAGGGTCAAAGGCTAGCTTGGATTTTGGACTCTTGAACGCCAGTTGCTTCAAGTCGGCAAAGCCGCCCAACGCACTGGCTCCTTTTGACAACCTGAGTGCGAAATACACAATTTAAATGCGTAAAAGCTTAAACTTTGGCAAAGATGAATGGTAATATTTTCGCTTGCTAGCTAAAAATTCTCTGAATTTGATATGAACAGTAATATTCGCTTACAGATGATCCTGGCTGATTCACCTGTGGGAATGATTTTACCTGCGATCGCACAACTTAACCTACCTGATTGGTGGTTAGCAGGTGGTGCGGTGCGAAATACTGTTTGGCGGGCAATTTTTGGTGATGATTGTGCTTTAGTAATCAAAGACTTTGATATTGCATTTTTTGATATCCAAGGAAACCGTTCCCAAGAACTAGCCGCAAAAGCTACCCTCACGGAACAATTTCCTCACCACGAGTTTGATGTTAAAAATCAAGCTAGTTTTGCCCGTTGGCGTGATGGTGAAAGAACCTACCATAGTACAGAAGATGGGATTACGCAATGGTTACATACTGCAACGGCTGTGGGAGTGCGGCTAAATGCACAAGGAGAATGGCAATTTTTCACTCCCTATGGCTTGGATGATTTATTTAATGGGGTTATTCGACCTACACCTGTAAATATTGATAATGATAATGCCCATGAAAAAGCCTCTAGTTTTTTACAAAAATGTCCTGCTTTGCGATTAGCTTATATGGGTCATTTCTAATTAAAAATTTAATACCAATTGGAGCAAAGAATGTAACAGATTGTAGGGGGGTATGGCATTGCCTTGCCCTCTAGAATATCTTGATATGTCGCTCATCAAAACACAATTACAACCTATTATTATGTCTAAATTTATTGATGTTAAATTTGTATAAGGTGCGTTAGCTTACGTCATAACACACCCTACAGAAGATGATTTTTAATCAATTGTTAATTTGGCATGGCTAAGTTCGGTTTCAAAGCGGGTATAAACAATTTCAATTGGATACCAAGTAGCAAACCAGTGTAAATCTTGAATAACTTTGGCAGAGTTATTATGATCTACTTCAAAATGAACCAAAGCTAAATTATTTAATCCTACTACTTCCCGACCATCTTGAAACCAAGGTAATTTCCAAAAAGCTAAATACTGTAACCACTGCCATTTCTGGGTTTTGGCTTGTTGCTTGGCATTCATTAGCCAGGAAAGATTGGTGCCAAAATCAGCAGTTTGGGTGCTAGTTCGGGTAATCCATTCCATTAATCCATGCCATTCTGGGGGACGGTGTGATGCAGCATCGTGGTAGGATTTTCTGCTAGAAATTTCTACCATGTAAGGGGGATTTTTCCATCCTATCCATTGGCGATTTTTTTCTGGTAAAAGCCATTGCTTGAGTCTTGTATGAATAATTTCTGTAATCTTTTCTTCATTTTTAAACGCACTAGCTGTTAATTGCACTAATACAGATTTTTTCTCGGAACCTAGAGATTTTTTGGTATAAGATAAACGCACAACAGAACTGTAGTGAATATCTCCAGATAAGACTATTACTTGTTGGCGTTGCTCAAATAATGTGGTGAGGAATTGCGCTAAGGCTTCGTAATTAATATTCCAAGCATCACCAACATCTACACCATAAACTTTTTCTCTTTTTAAATGCCAATGGTGAATCCAATCTATTACTTGTAACCCAAATAAATTTGTGGGTGCAATCACAAATGTGGCTTGCATTTGTGAAAGTCCTTTGGGTTTATGGGTGGCTTGTTCTAAAGGCTGAGAAAGTTGCTGCGTAAAGGCTGGAGGCGATAGCAACATGGGCGGCGCAATTGGTTTTTTATTGGCAGGATAACCGCGCCAGGTACGCGTATCTAAAACTATGACTTCATGGCAAAAACTGCGGACTGTATAATGCCAAGTCAGGGCTTCTGGGTCACGGTCTAGGACTAAGACTGAATCATATTGTACAAATTCCGGTAAGCCTGTGCGGGGGTTGGTCGGTGGCATTCCTAAATAACGGGCGATCGCATCCCACGCTACAATATTCATTCCCCCAGATGCAGACCAATCGGCGGCGGCTTGTAATAATTTCTCCCCTGGTTGACCTGGGGTAAATTGTTTGGGTGTGTTACCCCAGGCTTGAAAAACTGCATAGGCTAACAAGGCATTTTGTACGGTTCTGCGTCCTAAGGGTTTGCCTAAAACGCGCAAACACCAAGCTTGGTTGAGATTCCAGTCGTCGCTGACATCATGGTCATCGAAGATAGTATAAACGGGAATATTCGCCATCGCCCGCCGCACTTTCCACAGGGTATGGATAAATTGCTGCATATCCAGCACCTCTTTATCCCAGCGGCGGCTGACTCGATAACCATGCATTACCTCGTGTCCGTAGGGTAAGCTACTGGGCCAGCAAGCGGGAGACCAAGACAATATATAAGATGCGTAATATTCACCCAAACTCAGCAAGTGGCTGCTAACTTTGGCGGTTTTATTATGTAACCCGGCGGTGAAACCAGCTTGGTCAGTGGCGACATCTGCACGATGTCCGGGAAGTAGTTGCTGGGGTGTGTAATAACTGGGGTCGGCGGCTGTTTGCTGGGTAACAGGTAATCTTTCTTCCCAACCTAACAACGCATCGCCTAACTGAGAAGAAACCCACAATAGGGGATCGGCGACATCATCACCATAAATTTGGTCGCCTGTAAGGAAAAGCTGATGGGGTCGTTTACGGGGTTGGTTGGCGGCTGACTCAATTAAGCAATCGAGAATGGGTAACGCATCAAAGCCATCACCGTGGGGTTTGCGACAGGAACCATGCACGATGCGTAAATCTTGTAAATCCGTGGGTGGGAGGGTAAATGTGGGTTTTTGATGGTCAAAATAGCTGATGTTCACAGCAGGAAAGCGGCTAGAACATAAAGCTTGCTGTAAAGTCTGCTGCTGGGTAGATGATTCAATAAATTGCATATCGTATGCATAGATGCGATCGCTACTTAATAAATATCTACCCGCAGATTCCGCCGTGACGACCACAATATGCAGCGATTTTCCCAGAGCATAGGTGGAACGTCTTCCCTCTAAAAGCAGATTTGTGATTAAATTCCCGTGATTAGCCGTGTCATAAACCTGGAGTACCACCTCACAAGGACGTTGCAACGCTACCCAGACTGTAACGGTGTCGGAATCTGTTTGTTGTAAGATAGGCCCCGCCAGAATTAGCGGCGATGCTTGTAAAAACTCTGCTCCAAATAAATCATTCATTGCCAACTATGCAAGCCTTGTTTCCATCGTATTACTAAAAAAGTGCTGAGTGCTGAGTTCTGAGTGATGAGTGAAATGTAGTGAGTTATAAATCAGCGCTAATAATGTATTTTTCTGTTGCAAGTCTTGACGAGCAACCGCTTTGATGATACAAATGTACTATTAAGCGGTGCAATTTTGGATAAGAATTTAAAACTCTCAACAGATAAATAGCCTTTTTCAGCCCACAGGAGAGCAAATTTCATGAGACTATCGAAAATGGACTTGAGTAGCTTGATTGCGATCGCTCATTCTGACGGACATTTACAATTATTGCTTGACCGGGGCGACGAGATAGAACTTTTAGAAATTCCCGCACCAATTCAAGCTTACGAGGGTTTGGTAGAATTGAACGAGATTGTGGCTGAACCTGCGGCGTTTCCTGTGTATGAAGAACCGATTGCGCTGTTACCTGTGAGTTCATCTATGGCGGCTACGATTGCTTACGATAGTCACGAGCAAACTTTGCAAGTTGAGTTTAAGAGTGGTGCTGTGTATGAGTACTCTGGGGTAGATGAGGAGACTTGGGAAGATTTTTACTCGGCTGATTCTGTTGGTAGCTTTTACAATCAGCATATTAAAGGCAGATTTGACTGCGAAAGGGTAGATTGAGAGGGGAAATTCTCTCATGTTGCAGTAAATGATTTCAGATCCCCCTAAATCCCCCTTAAAAAGCTATGCATTATAAACATCTTTCTTAACAGAAAATTGGACAAAAGCCAGAGATTGTGTATTGTCTAAACGAAGACCTGGAAGCATCGCAAAGTCAGCAAATG
>NZ_JACJQJ010000007.1 GCF_014696615.1 Nostoc linckia FACHB-104
TCCACTGGTCGTGTAGTTAACACATGGGCTGACATCATCAACCGCGCTAACTTGGGTATGGAAGTAATGCACGAGCGTAACGCTCACAACTTCCCTCTAGATTTGGCTGCTGGTGAAGTTGCTCCTGTTGCACTAACTGCTCCTGCTATCAACGGCTAATCTTTTGAGACAAAAGTTATAGCTTCTCTGTGAATCAAAAGCGCCCTCCCAATCGGGAGGGCGCTTTTTAATTTTTAAGAAGTAAAAATTTTCCTAAAGTATTTAATAAACTCTTTGCACTAATATAATGCTTTCCAAACATCAATTTTTCCAGATGAATCTCGTACTACTACTGTTGTATTATTAGCGCTAATTTTTAAGTAGTAATATTCCTTACTGAGATTCAGGATTAATTGCCTGGTATTGATATCCCATATTTTTATTCCCTCTGGAGTTCTATTAATTATAGTTTTCATATCAGGGCTGATTTCTATGGAAAAGTAGATCAACATACTAAGGAACGTATTAACACTAAGATAACTATTCAAAGTCGACACTAATGTACTTGTTGATAAATTCCATATCTTGATACTACCATCAGTGCTACTACTAACTAAAATCTTTCCATCACGGCTAATACCTACTGAATTAACAATATCAGTATGGCCAACTAATGTACTTATTAACTTCTCAGTTTCTAAATTCCAAATCTGGATAGCATTATCTTTACAAACAACGGCTAGCGTTTTACTATCACCACTAATTTCTGCTATTGAAGATATTTTTCTAACACAAAAACCCTTTATAGTCTGTATCGATTTTCCTGTTATGAGATTCCCAACGATAATAGTAGCATTATCAAAAACTGTAACTATAGTTTTTGTATTTGGAATGATAACATCTACAATATTTGCTTCAGAAGCATTTAAAGTATATAAAATTTTGCCGGATTTTAAACTCAAAATTTTTACTTCTTTTTTATATTTTTCCACTAAAGTTTCACCATCTGGACTGAGATGATAATAGGCTTTTGACTCATAAGGTAAAGTATTAACATTCTTTCCATTAGTTAAATTCCAAATGTCAATAATTTTGTCATTGTGAGTGGCTAAAATTTTTCCATCAGAGCTAATGCCTATAAAGTTGGCATCTTTAGAAGTATAGGCTAAGGAAATTTTCTCAAGAGGGTAGGGGATAAGTTTGCTGATAAAATCAGGTGGACGGTTAGCTGTAGCTACCACAGGAGGATTTGTAGGAGGTGTTACTGGTTTTGGTGCTGTAACAGGAGGATGAGGGGTAGTAATTGGTGCTGGTGTGGGAGGAGTATCAGTAGCAGTAGAAACTGGGTTGAAAAAAAATTCATCGGTTAAAGAAGAAGAATCCCAAGGTTGCTGCTTTCCCTTTGTTGCTTTCAGTACTTCGTTACGGACTTTTTTAAATAAATTTTCTATCGGAAGATTTGGTGTTTTGAGATGCTTTAAGAGGAAAGAAGTAAAAGTACCATTTCTACCTTCTCCATCTGCTGCTACACTTCCGGGTGCTGTCGCAAAAGCAATATATGAACTTGAAAAAGCTTCTATGGGAGCTAAACCTCTGCTATTAGTTGTTCTGTACCATCTACGGCTGAAGGGGTTATCACGACAAGCATCTAAAATAATAATACTTGTTGTCCCTGTCTTTCCCATTGCATTTTGCACTTTACCAACTGGTAGAGTTTCGTAAACTACATCTTTTTCGGCAGCTAGTTGTGCATTAATAGGAATTAAATAATTTTCTCCATTTACTTGCACTCCATGTCCTGCGTAAAAAAATACGCCTACAGTTCCTTGGGAGAGTTTTGCACTAAATCTCTCTAGTGCAGCATCCATTTGTTTTTGGCTACCATCTATAACTTTAATTACTTCAAAACCTAGTTCTCCTAATGTCTGAGCTACATCTTCAGCATCATTTCCAGGATTAGCTAATGCGATAGCTGCTTGATAATTGCTATTACCAATAACTAGTGCTACTCGTTTTTGGTTTGTAACTGCTAATAAATTTGGAGCAGGCGAGAAGGTTTGAGATTTTGCTTGCTTGCTGGCGAGAAAAGGTATTAATAAAGTTAATGATATTACTGTAAAAAATCCTACGGTGAAAATTGCTCTCAGAGATTGTCTAGGGGAGCGTGGGGTCATAAATCAATTAAATATAACTTTGTATTAAAAATTTTATAGTAAGACAGTAAAATTACTTTTAAAGATTAGGGATAAGCCGAGTATTTAGATTTTGTAGTGAATTTAAGTCTAATTTATTACTAGCCCGGCGGCTAGAAGCCGCCCCTAAACAGACAAAACTCGCCTGCATGGGTTAAAAACCTTAATTTTTACTCAGCTCACGCCTTAATTTTTCGTTATTATTTTGGCATTAAAAATTTTAGGCTATGCTGGCGGTAGAAAGGCTATGTATGTTTTATGACTAAATAAATCATAATTACTGAAACATTATGGAACAGTCAGATCCTAGAGAATTGGCCCGCCTAGGAAATCTAGAGGCGATCGCAACTTTATTCAACCGCGCACTGCAAACACAAGGAATCACTGCTACAATTAATCTCGCGGATAGCTGTTTGCAAATATTACTGCAATCTCAAAGGATTCCCAATCAACAAGTTTCAGTAACTTTAATTGAGCGAGAGTTACAGGTGTTAAATGCAGATTTTGCCAAAACAGTCAGAATCTATGGACGGGAAGCAGGTAGTGAAATTCCCGCTTGGACTCAAGAATTTGCTTTGCAGCCAACAGCAACAACTAATAAAACAGATAGCACTGTTGTGCGATCGCCAATTACTAATAATCAAACACCATCGAAACCTAGCATTAGTTCACCTCGCTTCAACACTGATTTTCTTTACCAGCACATCGATACCTTAGAGTTTTTGCAAACGCTGCGGACTTTTCGCTTTTCTGCAGTTGTTCCATATCGAGAAGCACTTAGTCCAGCTTTGTATGGCCACACAAGTGTGAAACTGTTGCTATTTTTCGGCTTATTTCCCTTAGCTGTCAGCTTTATTTTTAATCGCACAGGTTTACACGTAGGACTAGAAAAAACGGCTTGGGTGTTGGGTGTTTACTACGCTTCCATTTGGGGAGTTGTGCTGCAAAATTTGATTAGACCAAGACATTTTTATTGGCGTGAAATATTAAAATGTATTGCTTTTACAGTTTTTGTAGGTATACCACTTTTACTATTTATTCAAAAATTTCCTTTATTTAGCTTTCTCTATGCTGCGACAGATTGGGGATTAATTCCCCGATTAATTGGTTTTATTTTAGGTGTAGGTATTTTAGAAGAAGTCTGTAAAGCATTACCAATTTATCTTTTCTTTTTACGCCCTGCTAAATTGATTGACCCGCTCACATTAGCATTTTATGGCACAATGTCAGGGCTAGGATTTGCAATTTCTGAAGGCGTTGTTTACTCTGCTGTTTATGCTTTCGGATTAGTGCAAGGTGAGATAGATATTAGCGCTTATGTTTTAACTAATACGATTAGATTTGTCTGCTTACCCTTATTTCATGCTATTTGGGCAGGAATTACTGGTTATTTTCTCGGATTAGCAGCAATTAACCCTTCGCGCCAAGGTGCAATTATTGCCATTGGCATTGCGATCGCAGCTGTATTACATGGTCTTTATGATACATTTGCTGGTGGTCTTTTAGGTCTTGCTGTCATGGCATTTTCGATTTTATTGTTTGTTGCTTATCTTCAGCATAGTCAACAAATGATTGAGGATTTACGCCAGGCAGAATTAAAGAAAAGCAATCAGGAAAATTCCACTCCCACAAATTACGGGGAATAGTGTTTGGTATTGTTGGGTTTCACCCTGTGCAACCCTATTTATTTTTCTCTTGTATTCCTTGCCAACGGGAAGTCTCTACGTATCTACGCACAAAATATCGTAGTCAACTTTGCATAAAATTTAAAATCAATGGTAAGGTGTTCCACATTTAACTTGTACATTGACTGGATTAGGCTGTTGACCGTTGACCGTTGACAGTCAACAGTTAACAGTCCACAACCCTTGAGATCAGATTTCACAAATCATTTAGGATTGCCATATCACAATATGCCAAAAGTGGATGCTCCCTAACTAATAACTAATGTTCGTGGCTGTAGTTTGATATTTTAAAGTTTTTGCCTGAATACTAGAGATTATATTGACTGATAATCAATCCTTGTGCGAGATTATAAGTACGTACTTACGTATTATTCCTGAATGCTAAATTAGGATTTTACTTTAAAAAGACTCATTTAGTGAGCTTTAGTCACAGGAATATATCAGAACTGACTCTTAGCCTGTCGTTATTAGTTTTGATGGGAATAAAGAGGTGTATACATCTCTATTCCTATAGCAAAATCTTGTCAATTTTTTTATTGGCTTTGTTCATATATCTACTAGAGATATGAACTGATTTTGCCATAAATCTTTCTTGAAATGAGGATTATAAATGCAAGTAGGTACTGCTGAATTAACATCTGGAATTAGCCAGTTAGATCGTAGCTTTTACATGGAACTACAAGATAGTTTAATTCAAGGTTGGCAAGAGTTTAATAATAGTGAACAAGCTAAGATATTTAGTGATTTTTTTGAGTTTATTCAAAAGGCTGGATTTGATGAAAGTATTTACAGAAAAGTTATTCCTAATCCAGCTTATGATAATGCCGCTAAAATAATTGGCAAGCATTTTTTAGCGACTGCGCGCAAGTTTGAAATCTATTTTGATGAAATTTTCCCTGGAAGCTTTTCTGCCTCACAAGAGACAGAGAAAGAAGATTTTGATGTGAGGATGTTTCATTTAAAGGTTTTTTATCGCAATCAGCCTTTATTTCTTTTATCATTAAAGTTCCCTCACTATCATGGAAAGTTTGGCTTTCCACTACCACCACAATTAGAAATTATAGAAGTTTATTAATTTCAGTAGTTATAAATTAATACGGTTAAGTTAAGAAGATTTATCTGTTGAAGCACACAGAGGCAGCAGAGATAGAAAAAGGCTTATTTGAACTGTATTGAGTTATAAACATGATATAAGTCCTGAAATAATTTTTGCTTTAAATTTAGCCCCTGATTTTATTCAGGGGCTGGAATAAAAGACTAGCAAAAATTAAATTTGTCTTTCTAAGCAAATCATATTAAGAATGAATTGCTAATTGTTCCTCAGAAATCCAAGTACCGTGAAAACCATAAGGTACTCGCTGGGGAATAATTACCCGCGCTACAGGTTCATCTGTAATATCTTGAGCATTCACTACAATTAATTCAGAATTTTCTGAATTTTCATCATAGACAAAAGTAATTAGCCAGCCATCATCTTCAGTTGTTCCTCCTGGACGTGGCGCAAATACCGCTTCACCACCATAGCGTCCCTTGCCAAATTCATAGGTTTGAGATTTCCCATTGCTGAAGTCGTATTTAATTACGCCTTCAAACAGAGGTAGAGGAGTATTTGCTAACTTAGCAGTGTAGCCATAGCGCGTTTGTCGCCCCAAAAAGTTTTCATTGACGCGGGGAAATTCCGCAGCCACATCATCTAATTGATGTTCGCGCAGTGTTCCGGTTTTGAGGTTAAACCGCCATTGATGTAAGCGGGGAATATTGGCATCTGAGTCTGCTTGGTTATCTGTAGCCACTAAGACAGTAGTAGAACTCATACGACAAGCTATCAATACTACTTCGTCGCCTTCTTCATAAGCATTTAGAGTATGGAAGACGTAGCAAGGAGAACTTTCAAACCAGCGGATATTACTATTATCGCCAGAACGTGGCACAACACCAAAACGACTAGGGCGATCGCTCTCAAACATCAGCATCGGTTCCCCACGATATAATCTCTCAGCACTGAAAGTTAGCGGTAAATCCATGAAAATCGTATAGTTTTCCGTGATGGCAAAATCATGCATCATCACTGGCACAGGTATTTCAATGGGCACTGTTGTTAACAACTCTCCTGCAGCGGAAACTCTGCTGTATTGCAGATATGGCGGCGCAGGGGAGTAGCCAAAAAACATCATCTCGCCTGTAACTGGATCTACCTTGGGATGAGCTGTGAAAGCAGAAACCAGCTTACCGTTATAGGTATACTCGCCAATTGTGTCTAACTCAGGCAGCGTAATGCTGTGAGGTACACTACCTTCATTCAGCGCCAAAAACTTTCCCGCGTGCCAAATTAAAGCAGTATTACCAGTATTTTTATATGGGCCATAGGGATTATCCATCTGGGGTGGTTCCATAAACCCCGACCAAATAGCCTTTCCCGCTTCGTGTTCAATTTTCCATCCCCTAGTTTGCACATAGCGATTACGATAGGTGGCTTTACCATCGCTAATATGCACACCATGTAACATTCCATCACCATCAAACCAATGGTACTTACCAATCGGCTGCCATTGGGGATTAGGCCCATTGCGGACAAACATCCCTGCTAACTCTGGTGGTAATTGACCAATAACTTGCAAGCTATCCGTAGTAATTTCTTGACGCACTGGTGCAAAATTGCCATCCAGATACGGATCAACTGCTGGTGTGGAAATTGTGTGAGTTGTCATAAAAAGCAAATGCGATCGCGGCATTGTGTCCTATTTATTTTAGCGATCGCTTTGGGAGGGATGAGGAGGTAGGGGGTAGGGGGAGATGAGGAAGATGAGGAAGATGAGGGAGAAATAACAACTATCAATTACCCATTCCCCATTCCCCATTCCCCATTCCCCAGTCCCCAATCACCAATCTTCCATTTATTGATAGAGTTAACTTAGCGATCGCTACCCTAGTCTTTCAAAGTTGTAATATTTACGTTCTCTGACATGAGAATACCCTTAAATGGAATATAAGTACTGGAAAAATCTCATGGCTGACCTGAATGGTACTTGGCTAGGAACGTACTGGCAACAAGGAGTGCCTAGCCGCTTTGAAGCAGTCTTTGTTCAAAGTGGCAATGCTCTCAGTGGCTCAATTTTGGATGACAATTACTTAGGAGAAGCTCAAATCCGTGGTGAGGTCAATGGGCGTAGTATTAGCTTTACTAAGCGTTATTTAATCACCTCCCCTGCACCAATTCAATACATTGGCACTCTCTCAGAAAATGAAGATTATATCCAGGGACAATGGAATATTGGTCGTCATTTCTCTGGCCCTTGGGAAGCGCGACGCAGCGGGGACAATCTTATGGCTGAGTTAAACACTCGTATTCAAAAGCAGATTCCTCAGGCGACGGGGTGAGAGGGGAAAGGCAAGGGGGCAGGGAGCAGGGAGCAAGGGGGAAATAAGAAACACCGAACACCTAAGACCAAACGCCAAACACCAAAAAAGGAAAAATATTTTGAGCTTAACTCTTTATTTTCTCCGTCATGGACAAACGGAATGCAGCCGAAATAATGCTTTTTGCGGTTCTATAGACTCTGAACTCACGCCAGAAGGTTTGGCAATGGCTAAGGCTTTTGCAACTGCATATAGTTCTATTCCTTGGAGAGCAGTTTTTTCTAGTCCGATGCGGCGTACTGTTTTGACCGCAGCACCGCTGTGTGAATTGCTAGATATCCAGCCAGAACTGCGGGATGGTTTAAAGGAAATTAATTATGGCAAGTGGGAAGGAAAACCACCAGAAGTTATTAGTCGAGAATTTCACGATGATTATCTGCGTTGGTCAGCAGATCCCGCATGGTATGAACCAACTGGCGGAGAAATGGCAATTACTATAGCTCATCGTGCTATCCAGGTAATTGAAGAAATCAAACACCTTTATCAAAGCGGTAATGTTTTAGTGGTTTCTCACAAGGCAACCATCAGAATTATTCTGTGCAGTTTATTAGGTATTGATGTGGGACGCTTTCGGTATCGTATTGGTTGCCCGGTGGCTTCGGTGAGTGTTGTAGAATTTAGCTCTCACGGGCCTCTATTGCGTTCTTTGGCAGACCGGACGCATTTAGATGAGCATTTACGGAATTTACCAGGAACTTAACTCTTGGTTTAATTTTGCTTTGTTTAGTTCTCTGGTTCAGTATATTTACATAAAATATCAATGTGGCTATCTGCATTACTCTCCAGCCAACTCTCTTAATTCAGCAACTCGTGAAATATTTAACTGCATTGGACAGTATGAGTACATTGGTGACCCAACATAAGCTCCAGCCAGCTTACAATGACTATCTCGATAGCTCAACCAAAACTTGTGAGAAAGTTCAAATTTTTTCGCATCTTGGGCTTGTTGAGAGGCAATTTGGTTATAAATTTTACCGTAGAGGCGATTAATTTCTTGCTCAGAAGCCTGAAACGTTTGGCGCGAACACTGATCCACTGAACTATTATTTGTCACACCAGCGGACTGCAAGCACTTGCTATACATCTGTTGATAGTCAACTTTATTTACAGGAGCAGCCTGCGCTACACCCGAAAAAAGTAAAACAGCAACAACAATTCGCTTCAGCATCAAAAGCTCCTGAACTTTTTCAAACAAGAAATTTTGGGGATATCGTTAATATCGACTTTGTATACCAGTTGTCGCACAAAAGCTTCTTGCTGTTCCTATTTAATCGAAACTACGAACTACTAATTACGAATTACGAACTAATAACAATGGAACTTGTCTAATTTCCTGATGAGGATTGCTCACAATTGCAGCTAACAAAGTTTGAAAATGTTCGCTCATACGAATAATGGTTTCGCTGTCAAATAAGTCGCTGTTATACTCCCAAATACCTTTAAGTCTACTGGCTGTTTCCGACATGGATAAGCTTAAATCTAACTTAGCAGTCATTTTTTCTATTTCAATGGGAGTCACACTCAAACCTGGGATTTCCCAAACGAAGGAACTCGATTCTAATTTGAATAGGACTTGTACTAAGGGATTTTGATTGCGAGAACTTTCTGGTTGTAAGGTTTTGACAATTTGTTCAAAGGGAACATCTTGGTGAGCATAAGCAGCTAATGTTACTTGCTGTGCATGAGTTAAAAGTTCGCTAAATGTAGGATTTTCTTGAATATGTATCCGTAGCACTAAGAGATTGCCAAAAAAGCCAATAATAGATTCAGTATCTTGGTGGCGGTTAGCAATAGGAGTACCAATTAAAATATCTTCTTGCTCACTATAGCGAAATAGTAAGACAGCCAAAACTGTTAATAGAGTTGTAGATAGGGTGACACCTGATTGCTGACTTAGGGTTTTTAATTGTCGGCTTAGTTGATGATCGATTTCAATCTGGAGACTGCTACCTTTAATTTTTTGTAAGGGTTTTCTTGGTCTATCTGTAGGTAATTCTAGTACTGCCTTAACACCAGATAACTGCCGATTCCAGTAGTTTATTTGTTTTTGTAAAACTTTGGTGCTTAAAGATTTCCACTGCCAAAGAGTATAGTCTACATACTGGATGGGTAAATCTGGTAAAGGAGAAGGCTGACCTGCACAGAAAGCTGGATACAAAATAGACAATTCTTGCAGAAGGATTTTGATTGACCAGCGATCGCACACAATAGTATGAGTAGTCAATAATAATACGTATTCTTCAGGAGATAATTGCAACAGCTTGACACGAATCAGGGAATCGCTAGCTAAGTTAAAAGGTATATGAGCCTCTATTTTGCCTAGTCGGTATATTTCGTTCTCTGGTTCTGGCGAACACTGCAAGTTGACAACAGGTAAGGTGAGAGTGGCTGTAGGATTAATTATCTGTACGCTCAAACCTTTGACTACCTGAAAGTTAGTTCGCAAGCTGGCGTGACGCTGCAAGATTTCGCCCAGGCTGCGCTCTAAAGCATTAATATCTAAATTACCGACAATTTTGGCAGCAAAAGACATATTGTAAGTAGCGCTTTTACCGATCATTTGGTCGAGTAACCACAGCCTTGCTTGAGCAAAGGAAAGGGGAAACTCGGTTTGATGTTGCGAAGCTGGGTCTATAGTCGGTACTATTTCTCCTAACTCTGTTTGACGATAGCTAGTAATAAAATTTTCTAGTTCCGCTACTGTAGGTGCTGCAAACAAACACCGCAGAGGTAATTCTAACTGATAAGCTTGTCGCAACCTGTAAATTACCTGAATTGCTAATAAAGAATTTCCGCCTAAAGCAAAGAAGTTATCGTTGATGCCAATCTCTTCCAAATTCAGAACTGTGGTGATGATATCTGCAATCACAGCTTCCGTAGGCGTGCGTGGCGGAATAAATTTATTTTCTGATTCAACTAAATAAAGATGTGGTTTAGGTAACGCCTGACGGTTGAGTTTACCCTCCCTTGTTAGGGGAATGTGCTTGAGAATTACATAGGTTGTTGGCACCATGTACTCTGGTAGTCGTTGCTGTAAAAATCTACGCAGTGCTGTAGATTTTAAACTAGAGTTTGTTGGTTTCCTGGGTTGGGAGTTTGGAACAATATAAGCAACTAAATAGGGATTGTCTGATTCATTTTTGTTAACTATAACTACCGCTTGCTGTACCTTGGGATGCTGACTCAAAACAGTTTCGATTTCTTCCAATTCAATCCGCAAACCACCAATTTTCACTTGCTGGTCAATTTTTCCCATAACCTCAATGTTGCCATCTGGGAGATAACGGGCGAGGTTGCCTGTTTTGTACAAGCGTGTTTCTGGATGAAATGGATTGGTGATAAAAACAGTTGCAGTCAAATCTGGTTGATGAAAGTAACCTTGTGCTAGTCCATCACCACCAATGTAGAGTTCGCCTGGTACCCCCACAGGTAAAGGCTGTAATTCTCTATCAAGTACATAAACTTGTGTATTAGCAATAGGGCGACCAATGGGAACAGCTGTATAAATAGGAGATGTTTCTGTTATGTGGTAACAACAGGTAAAAGTGGTATTTTCTGTTGGGCCATAAGCATTAATTAGCTTTAATTCTGGAGCAGCTTGCAGCAGTTTTTTAACATGGAAAACAGATAAAACATCGCCCCCAGTGAATAGTTGCTTTAACTGTTTTAAGTCTGCTATTTGCTCATCCACCATTGAGCCAAATAACCCAGATGATAGCCACAAAGTTGTTACTTGATGCTCTTGAATTGCTTGCGCTAAATCTGCTAATGCAGATTTGTCAAGAGGGAGAATAATTAAACGCGCCCCATTAAGTAAGCTACCCCAAATTTCTAGTGTGGCAGCATCAAACGTGATGGGAGATAATTGCAGAAAAACATCTTCTGGGCTGAATTTGGCATAGTTATTATTTTTAACTAAACGTACTACGCCACGATGGATGATGCTGACACCTTTGGGTTCCTCACCCGTGAATGTGTACATCAAATACGCTAAGTTTGCTGATGTAACTGGTACTGAGGGGTTTTCTTGGCTATGTTCAGCAATGAGATTCCAGTGTTGATCCAAATAAATTGTATGGATTGGATTGATAGAGAGTGATTCCCGTAAACGTGTTTGGGTGAGCAATACTGATAGTTGTGTTTCTGCTAAGACATACTCTATCTGCTCTTGGGGAAAGTTGGGATATATGGGTACATAAACACCACCAGCTTTGAGAATTCCTAACAGTCCGATAATCATTTCTAGGGAACTTTCTACACAAATTCCCACCAATACTTCTGACCCTACACCCAGGGATTGTAAGTAATGGGCTAGTTGATTAGCTTTTTGATTTAATTCTTGATAGGTGAGTTTTTGCTCTGCAAATACCAACGCCACTGCATTTGGTGTCAGTTCTACTTGCTCTGCGAATAACTGATGAATGCTTTTTTGGGGATATTCTGTAGAGGTGTTGTTCCACTCTACTAATAACTGATGGCGTTCTGCTGTTGTTAAAAGAGGTAATTCCCCTAGAGTTTGGTCTGGATTGCTAACAATTCCCTCGAGTAAAGTTTGGTAATGACTTTGCATTTTAGCGATCGCTTCCCCATTAAATAAGTCGCTGCTATATTCCCAAACTAGGTAAAATTCGTGATTTACTTGCGTTAGCTTGCAGTTTATGTCAAATATACTGCCCCGTTGTGAGCCTAGCTCTGGCAAAATCTCCATTTCTAACTCTGGCGTACTTTTGAGGCGATGTCTATACCAACTAAAACAGGCAGAAACCACAGGGAAACGACTGCGATCGCGTTTAATTTTTAATTTTTCCACCAACAAAGAAAAAGGAGCGTCTTGATGTTGAAGAGCTCCTACGACTATTTCTTTTAACTGGTTCAACAATTTCCTGAAGGTGAGTTGCGGCGCAAGACAACCCCGCAAGACTGCTATATTACTTAAATAACCAATAATTTGATGAAACTCTCTGCTAGCTGATCTACCCGTCATTGCAGTTCCTAGCAGAATTTCTTCTTGACCTGTATAACGATAAAGCAGCACAAAGAATACTGCTTGCATAATTATATAAAGTGAAATTCTTTCGGATTTTTGCAGTTGCTTCAGTTGAGCAATTAATTCTGTATCTAACTTGAATATAGCTGTATTTCCCTGATAACTCTGCACTGGAGGACGAGGCTTATCAGTAGGTAAATTTAAAATTGGCAATTCTCCCTCTAGTTGTTTTTGCCAGTATTGCCAAAGTTTTTCTTGGTCAGTTTCTAATAATTTCTTGGACTGGCGGCTGACATAATTTGTATATTGGCAGCTAAGAGAATGGAGACTATCAGAAAATGTGGCTTCATTGTTAATTTCTGCAGCGTAAAACAGTTGTAATTCCTGTAACAATAAGTCCAAAGACCACATATCACCTGCAATCTGGTGCATAACCACTAACTGCACATTTCCCTGGGCTGTATTGGTAAATAGCCTTACCCGTAACACCGGGCCAGATTGCAACTTAAAAGGACGATCTGTTTCTTGATAAATTTGAGCCTTTAAATCTTCTGGACTCCAAGCCGAAGCATCTATCACCTCTAGGTCAACCTTTTTCTGCTCGTGGATCTGTTGTACTGGTTGACCGTTGCGAATAGTATAAGTAGTGCGGAGAATAGCATAGCGATCGCTAATGTTTTGCCATGCTCTTTGCCATGCTTCAATATTTAAATTAGACTTAATTCTCACTGTCTCAAATATATTGTAAGCAACGCTTTCTGGTGCCATTTGGTAAAGAAACCACAAAGCTTGCTGACCATGAGATAGCGCACAATACGATGTAGCGCCTTCTGACGGACGCACAAGATAACTAAAAGATGGGTTGAGGGCTGCTAGTATTTCTGCTTCTTGCGATCGCAGTTGTGTTAACAGAGTAGGGCTAAGAGTCTCCTTATTGCTATAGCGTAGGCTGTGGCCCTCAGTCCACAACTTTACGTTCAGACTCCGCAGCTCCAGCAACAACTCATCAACTGTTTTCATTAGTAGAATTTTCCTTTGAGCAATCCATAGGGTTTAAAAAATACTCAGCTAATACGCACTTAAGTTGTACATAAACTCGTGAAATTTGTCACTTATTATTTGTGTTTTCCAATTGGAATTTACACCTATAAGTGATTACTTGCTTGATGGAAGAATGTAGTGTTTAAGAGCATTTACTGATTAAATAGCTACTAAAATTAAGTTTTTAATAATACAAAAATTATTATATATATCCGAAAAACTGCTTAGGCAACACTATAAAAATCAATCTCCAGAAAATCTACAGTACAAGTACTAGTATTTTGCCGAAAACAGGGATATTTTCAGTGATATTACTTAATAAGCTGTTAAACAAGCCAATTTTCTCTATTTTGAGAAGTCGCAATTAGTTACAGACAGAATAATTGTGGGTAAGCTAAAAACAGATAAAGTAGGAAAATTTTTATATTATTTTTATTTTCTGTCCAATGGATAACAACGATCAAAAATTCAGCCAACCAGAGGTAATTCAACCATTGCAGGTAGAAATACCTTTACAACCAAAAGCCGTCAGCTTATATGTTCAGCAAGCCTACAATCATTTTGCCCAGGGAGATGTAGAAGGAGCGATCGCCGATTTCAATATAGCTCTTTGTATTCATCCCAACAGCGCCGAATTGTATACTGCAAGAGGTAATTTTCGCAAACATAAATTAGGCGATCGCCTGGGTGCGCTCGAAGATTACACACAAGCCATATTTATTAATCCAGATAACGCTTTCTTTTATTTTTGTCGTAGTCAAACATACCAAGAATTAGGTAATCAACAAAAAGCAATTGAAGATTATAATATAGGTTTAAAACTGGCTCCAGAAGGGACGATGTGTTGTGTAATTTAGGGCATGGGGCATTGGGCATGGGTAATTAGTAATGACTTTTTCTGCTCATCTCCCTCATCCCCAGTCCCCAGTCCCTAGTCCCCAATCCCTATTCCTTAATTTTTCGTAATCGCTGGGTGTATCAATATCGATATTGCCTAAGTTAAAAGGAATGGAGAATACTTGATTAAGATTATTCTGAATCACTTTTTTTGCGCCGGAATTACCGGGTAAATTAGCGAGTTCTGCAAAAAATTGGTGACTAAATAAAGCAGGTACGCCTAATGTGTTCGCATATTCGCAAGCAATGATTGGTTTTTGTGTTGTATGGTATGCATCAACCAGTTGATTAATAATTTCTGGTGAGAGAAATGGTTGATCGCAAAGTACAATCACTACTGCTGTATTTTTTTGATTCAGACTATTTAATAAATCCATCCCAGCCTGAATAGAACTACCCATACCCAAAGCCCAATCTAAATTCTCAACAATAGTAACGGGGAGTTCATTAATTTGAGGGCGAATTTGTTCTGCATAAGCCCCAAGCACTACAACTACAGGTTCACAAACTGAAGCGATCGCAATTTCTGTAATGTATTGTGCCAAGCTGCGTCCTTGATACAATAAAAGCTGTTTAGGTGTTCCCATTCGCATAGATGCACCCGCAGCCAAAATCATAATTGCTATCCTAGATTTTTCCGTTTCTACTTGCTGATTAATAGATTCCATAATATTTTCTAAATTACGAATTAATTAAAAAAGTGTCTCCGCCTTCAAATGCAGAATTTCTTTTAACTGTGGATGTTGAAAATAAAGTTCTCGCGCATGAAGATATAACCGATTTACATCAGCACCAAATCCATACAGTGGATCTCCTAAAATTGGCGTACCAAGTCCTTGAACATCAGCAGCATGAACCCTTAATTGATGAGTGCGTCCTGTTAGCGGTTTAAATTCCACACGCGTATATTTTCCCTCTCTAGCTATTACTTGAAAATGGGTAATGCTGGGTTTACCATATTCCCAATTAACTTGCTGATAAGGGCGATGATTGGGATTTCCCCACAGTGGTAATTCAATTACACCTGCGTCAACATTGACAATTCCTGAAAGTAAGGCTTCATAAACTTTGTGAACTTGTTGTTGCTGAAATTGGATACTTAGTTGGCGATAAGTCTTTTGATCGCGTGCTAGCAACAAAATACCAGAAGTGTCTCGATCCAGTCGATGTACGGCGTTGATTGACATTCCATCAGGTAATAAATTTCTCAATCGACTGAGAACACTGTCTTGGGTATTAAGATAACGTCCGGGAACTGATAATAATCCGGCGGGTTTGTTAACAGCAATTAACCATTCATCTTCGTAAAGAATCGATAGAATTTCCGCCATCTCCGGAAATCCTGACAGCAAAAACCCCATCAAAGGTTGACAGCGTTCTACACAAGCAGGGTAGAATTTTCCCGGAATTTTTTCCCCATCAGTTGACGCACAACCCCACCAAAATTCTGCCATTGCTAAGGGTTTAAGGCGATGCATGGCTGCATATTGCAGTAACTTAGGCGCGCAACAGTCACCTGTACCCGTGGGTAATCCTGTGGGCATTAATTGTTGTAGCGATCGCGATTTTCCATAAAAATTGATTAAGGTGTAAGCTGCGTGCATTTGTGCTTGTAATTGGCGAGAAAGTTGCTGACGCTGTTGTTTGAATTCCTGTATCCGCGTATCTGTGGCTGCAATTAACTGCTTTAGTGGCTGTAAAACTTCATTTTGCTGGCGTTTGAGTAATTTTCGTTCAATTCCCTGCTGACGGCTTTCTTCGTCTAGTTCTTCCAAAGCGATAGTTAGTGCTTCGCCTGTCAGTGTTTCGCAGATTAGCTGACGTTTTTCTTGACGTTGATGTTTGCGATCGCGGTGGCGATCGTTCATGGCTTGTAACTGCTGTGCAAACTCGCGAGATAGACTTTCATATTGCTGTCTTTCGGGAATTTGCTGCAAAGTAATCAGTTCTTGCTTAATAGCTTCCAATTGCGCCAAGGTTCTAGCTTCATTTACAGCCACCTCCTCACGTCCAGATATTGGCGGAACCCAACCCTCAACTACACTGCAACTATGCAGCAACCCAGAGAAAGCCTTAATTACTCGCTGTTCGCCAGTTGGGAGTTCAACCAGTAAAACACCATACATCTTTCCTTCTAGAGAATAGCGCTCATCGCCGGCTAATTGTTGCATTAAACCTTGGGCGATCGCTTCTATTAAAGGGGTGCGAGGTAGTCTCAGCAAATTCCCATTTTGCGGACAATACCCTTCATAGTAATATTCAGCTGATGCGTTACTGGCTGAACAATTAGAGTCAATAAAATCTGTAAGCGGATGTAGAAATACCATGAAAGGTATTATAAGAAATTAGACTGATAAGCTGATGCTTATATAGATTAAATATTCTTACTTATAGAGCAAGCAAAAGTTATTTTTTAGTCTCTAGAATTCCTTGTAACTTCTTTGATTACTGCTTCAATGTCTATCACCTGTGCAACTCTTCCATAGATAGCTATGATTACTTCTGCAACACTTTGAGGTTCATCAGAAAAATCTTTAATAACTTGTGATAGTATGATTTGCAATGCTTCTATTGCCGGAAATCCTCCTGCTCCAGTGCCAAGTAAAGGAAAAGCAATACTTCGATATTTCGCATAATTAGCTTTCTCTATACAAGTGTGTATTACTTGCTCAATTACTTTTTTGGAAGGCAGCCTATTATCATCATAATCTATCACTATTCCATGAAATATTTTTTGTGCTGACAATGCCCCGGCTGTAGTAATTAAAACATCACCAATAGATGCTGGAACTAGTTTTTGTGCTTCTGAATAGATTTCTCCGCCACCTACAGAGAGAATTCTATAAGATACACCACCTCCCATAGTTAAATAATTATCATCTGAACTTACAATGACATCAGCTACAAGATTTGTAATATCACCTTGATAAATTTTTACTAGCCTTTGATTTACAGCTAGTTCACCTATAAATAAACCTCCAGATTCATACTGATTTATTTGTTTGAAAGTAATTCTTTTCGTAAATTCTTCTTGGCTAATACTTTGATTTCTAAAATTATTAATCAATTCACGCAACTCTCTTATTTCATCTTCTTGATGCCGTAGTTGCTTTGTATATTCATCAACAATATTCTGTATCTTTTCATTACCTTGGCTGTAACGACTACGAGCTAGCTCAAGTTCGCTTTGAAGTGTTTGAATTAAATTCTGCTTATCTTTTATCAAATTTTCTGCTTCTTTTTCCGGCTCATAATCTGCACGTTCAATTGCAGTTTTTAGACTTTCCAAATTTTCTTTCTGAGCTTTCAAATCTTGCTGTTGAGTTTTTATAAGTTGCTCTTCAAATGCAACATAAGCTTTGGGATTTTCCTCTCTAAGTTTTTGCCTAATCTCCACAAGCTTGTTTTTAGCTAATTGACTTTCGATTTCTTTTTGTTGTCGAATAGGATCAACATTTATACCTCCATATATTATTTCTATAAAGGAATAACAAATTTGACCAAATCTATAGTACTTTTCATTTGGTGATAAATCTTTAGTATTTTTCCAAAAAACATATAGTAGAGTTACGCTAGTGAACAATACTAGCCATCCAATGACTACTCCAAATAGATATCCTTTGAAAAAATCGTACTTATCTGTCTCCAATAGAAATCTATCTATAATGGGACTAATCACACCACCTCCAATTACTACGAGAAGACCTCTATAGCGGTGTGATTTGGAAAATGTTTGATTTTCAGATGAAACTCTCCAACCATCAAGATAGAAAGACATTCCTGCAATTATGCCAATAAACAAAGAAATGGTTGATATTTCGGGAATCATGTTGATATAAAAGTAAGGAATTTTATAGTATAAATAAGTAAGTTTGGTGATGAGCCTACAGTATTTAACTTAGATAAGCAACATCTTTCTGTAGGCTATTGCAGAAGATGTAGAGAAAGCAGAGAGATAAAGTTAACAAATAATTTGAGATTGCTGTAAGTAATCAAAATTACCTTGAGAGATGTTAGCACATTAGTGCTTGAACAACTGCCAATTGGTAACAATTTTTTCTTTTCTAAGCGCTGACAATCAAATCTACTGCAACAGCTATATCAGGAAATGCTATTGGGTAAATCGTCCCACCTGTTAATGTGGATTTGGAAGCATACTCTCCATCTTGAGGATCTCGAAAAACTACAAGCTGTCTTTTTCTGAGGTTAACTACCCAGTATTCAGGAATTTCAACTTCAGCGTAGACTTTGCTTTTAATTTCCAAATCTTTTTCTAAAGTGGAATCGGAGTATTCAATCAGCCAGAAAATATTTTCTGGGTAAGGATGATGATTAAGATATTCTCGTCCTAAACGTTGCACGATCGCAATATCTGGTTCAGGTTCAGAGTTATTCGGAAGGGTAATTGGTTTAGCTGGACGAATTGTAGCGCGTTCCCCCAAAATCCGAGAGAGATATTCCCCTGCTTCGGTACTGAAATAAGCGTGGGGTTCGCCTTCCGGTGAAATCTCTATAATCTCTCCCTTTAATAGTTCCACACGCCGATCATCTAAGATACCGGCTGCAATCATGCGATGGTACTCATCTATTGTCCACTTCGCTGTTGTGACAACCATAGCGATCGCTTTTTTATCGCGCTTATAATTTCACATCGTACACTCAAAAATTAAATTGATTGCGGTTTTTTGCCAATTAACAGGGCGAGTTCTAGCCACTTCCAGTAACAATCCACATCCGTGAAGCCAATATTTCGCAGCCAATTTAGTTGAGTTTCTACGTCTAAAAGTTTATTTGATGGGTCTTCAGTTTCTACAGTAAAACCGATTGAGTGTAAAAAATGTTCGTGCAATGCTTGCGTGGGAGAGGCAACATGTTCTAAATTGCAGAAAATACCGCCAGGTTCCAATATCTGAAAAATTTCTGTATACAGAGAATGTTTGCGATCGTGAGTTACGTGGTGGATCGCAAAGCTAGAAACTACTGCATCAAAAGTACCTAATTCTGGCAAGGGCTGATCTAAGTTGTGGGCTATGATTTTTACTGTTGTATCTTCAGCAAAACGTGTTTTGGCAGCTTCTAACATCGTTGCAGAAAAATCAACTGCAATACTTTCAGCTTGGGGACGGTCGATTTTCAGTAATGCTAATAAGCGACCATCTCCAGTCCCTAAATCAAGAATGCGCTTCACAGTCTTAGGAACCTGTTCCAACAAAACTGCTTCACCCTCAATCCGATGGGGTATTGAGTCAGCCTTTGCTAAATAGCTTAAAGCATGGTCAGCAGAAGTCCAGAGGTTAATTTGATTCATCACAGAACACTGCTCTTGGCGATCGCATTTTGTAATTTCCAGTCAGAGCAATTCTACATCTTTTACATTAAGGTTCGCTTGAGATAGAACAGTTTAAATTCACCTTTTCCCCTTAACCTTTCTCCAAAACCAATTTTTTCACTTCTTCACAGCACAGCTAGAAGAATTTAGCCAAGAAGCCGCAGTCTTTGGTGTCTGCGAAACTAGAGTCACATCACCTTGATCATTAAATACCCAACCTGTAGCCGGCATAATTAATACAGCTTTCTGTTGTGCTGGCTTGGAGGTTGTACTATAGCTAGAACTTCTTGTTTGTAAACTATTAGCAGTGAGGCGAATATCTTCCCAGACAGTATCAGTACTAAGTAATTCGTCAGGCTTTGGGGGTAAACCACCACGTCCGACATCAGTAAATTGACCAGCTGTTTTTTCATCCCCAGCACCACAATTTTGAGCAATTTGCTGGGAAGGATCGCTGGCGTTAGTGGGTAGAGAAACAATCCCTTTGCTGGGATCAATATCTGGAGAACTGATACTGATAACACCATTTAACTGTGGGTCAGTTTGGGAAATCGCTGTAATATCGTTGGTTTGCAGAGATTGCGGATCAAGTTTTTCTGGGTCGGTGGTTCCTAACTTCTGCTCAAGTTCTTGTCGGGTGAGGGTTGCTAAACCAATCACGCCTTTAGCGTCGATTTCGATAGTACCACCGCTACCAGAGAAAGCATTTGCCTCAATATCATTATTTTCTAAGGCAGGAGAGACAATAAAGCCATTATTAGAATTGAGTTTAATTGCGATCGCACCACCATCACCACCCGCACCTTGACGACCTGCGGTAGTTGAAATAAAACTTTGACGGCGAAATAGCAGTAAATCTTGCAAGTTGAGTGTAATGCTACCGCCTTGACCACTATCTGTATCAGCAGTAATATTTGCTTGTGTATCAAGAGTTAAGCGATCGGCTGTCATGCTAATACTACCCGCTACTCCTGAACCTTGACTATCTACAGAAATTCTCGCACTATCTTTAATAGTCACTTGCTTAGGGTCAATATTGATCGTACCCCCTTGACCAGTGGAATCAATTTCAGTATTTGCAAATAATCCACTATATTGATTAATTGAGCCAAGAATACGTTTAGCCTCTTGCTGATTACCAGGCAGGACAAAATCGTAATTATCTTTAATATTGCTGATTAATGCTATCAGTTGATTAAGTCGTTCTTGGTATGTAAAGTCTTGCCCAGAAATTGTAATGTTATCTGTGGCATTAATTTTGATATTACCTGCTGCTCCACTTCTATAAGCATTGGTGAGAATTTGTCCACCGCCTGTTATTTCCAGATTATTAACATTAACATTAATATCGCCGCCATCACCGCTACTTTTAGAGGGAGCGCTTAAAACTCCACCATCACTAATACTTAATGTGCCAGTACGAATGTTAATATTACCACCAGTACCAGCATTATTTTCTGTACTTTCAGTATTTACAAATAATCCACTAGAAAATTTATTTATTAGTGCATAGCCTGATATATTTACAGAAGCATCAGCCTGGTTTTGCTCATTCCAAGGATTAATATTAATGCTGCCACCTTGACCACTAGAACGCGTGTCAGCATTAATTCTTGAACCCTCAGTTAAGGAAAGAGACTGAGTTTTAATATTGATATTCCCTGCATTGCCACTACCAAAAGTTTGAGCATCAATTCTGGATGTATTACTAAAAGATAAAAATTGAGCGGTTATATCTAAACTACCTGCATTACCACTACCAAAAGTTTCTGCCTGAATCAGCGATTCATTACTCAAAGAAATAGACTGCGCTTTAATATTAATATCGCCAGCATTGCCAGTTTTATAAGTTCTAGCATTTAAAATAGAACTATCTGTAAAAGAGACTGTTTTACCTACTGTAATTGAGAAATTACCGCTATTTCCTGAGCCAATAGTGCTGGCATTTAAATAAGAATTTTTTGTTAATGATAAATAATCAGCAGTAATTTTGATATCACCCCCACCTCCTTTTCCTATTTGAGTTAGTTTTGATAAATCTGATATAAGTTGATTAGTACCAGTATTAATACTACTCTCAGAAAGTGAGACTGAACCACCAGTGGCGTTAACAATTACACTACCCGCTTTTCCTGTTCCTAAAGTATCTGCCAAAAAAGAACTTTGATTGCTTAAAAAGACTGAGTTAGCTGTAATATCTATATATCCTCCACTCCCCGATCCATAAGTAGCAGCTTCTAAATTACTTCTACTTAGGGATAATTCACCCAAAGATTTAATGATGATACTACCTGCATCTTTACCAAGTATTTCTTGTTGATTCTGACCTACTACGTAGTTACTAGTAGTTAAAAAAGCATGATCTAGGGTAACTTTTTGAGGAATAAGTGAGCTATCTTCTCCCAAGCCAAGATAAATATTTCCTAAATAACCATTACTAGAAACACCTTTAGATTCGCTGGGAGAATGAGAACTATTAAGAATAGAAACCTGCTCGTGAGCATTAATCCTGATATCTCCAGCATATCCTAAACCAAAATTAGTAGTACTTATCCAAGCCTGGTTGAGAAAAACTGACCCTTTTGTAGCTTCAATATTGATATCTGAGTATAAATAAGATTCAGCATTGTTGTGACTTTCGCTAGTAATACTACTATTGTCAATAGAAACTGTATTACCAGCAATTAATTTAATAGTTCCTGCCATTCCCAAGCCATTATTGTCTGCTTGAATTTGTGCGCGATCGCTTAAGGATATATTACCCCCTGCTTTCACCTCTATAGTTCCGCCATTACCAATGGTATTAGCTTGCGTCAAAGCAAAAATACCGCTATTGTTACTCCTTCCTACACCAGAAATCAAAACATCTCCAGCAATATTCAGCTTAATATTCCCTCCCTGTCCATTCAGAATATGATTACCTGAACCTCTTTCCAGTTTGCTAGCTATAGATGCACCATTAGTCAAATCTAAGGAAGCAGCTTGAATATCAATTGTGCCTGCATTTTTGTTCTCACCAAAGAAAGAAACATTACTCGCTATTCCCGTTCCTGGACTATCTTGTGGTCGCACACGGAAACCATCTAAACTAATTTTGCCAGTAGCTCTAATTGTAATATTGCCCGCCCTTGTATCTATTCCAGAGCCAAAGTTATTTGCTAAAATCTCGGCACCATCTTTCATAATTAGCGAGTTAGTGGTGATATTAATATCTCCACCATTACCAGTAGAATTTTGAAACTCTGCTAATGTAAAAATGGCGCTGGGGGTGGGTAGTTGATTTGGATCTAAAAATACATCTAGAGGATTCCCATTAGCATTACCAGTAAGAGAAAGAATATCTCGCACGTTAACATTAATATTCCCTGCATCTCCACTTCCTTGAGAAATACTTCTCAATTGAGCGCCATTTTGTAGAAAAACAGATTGAGCCTTAAGATTAATATCGCCTGCATTGCCGATACCCAATGCTTCACTTCTCACAAAAACATTGTCTAATGAGATAGTGCCTCTTGCTAGGAGATTAATATCACCACCTTCTGCAATATAAGAACTAGTATCAATATCTCTGTTAATTTTAATATCACCTCGCGAATCAATAATTACATCACCAAAAGAAGAAATTAATCCAGTGATAATTTCACCTGGTAAATTATTAGGTGCGTACTGATTAGTTAACAGAATTTTGCCATTTAGATGTTCAAATTCTGGAGAATCACTTAAATTTTTAATGCTATTAATATTGATATCTGCACTAGTACTAGGTGCATTAGTATTGACGGTACCAATTAGCTCTAAAATTGGATTTGGTATTAACCCTGGAGTAGCAAAAGCAGTAGTTCCCGCGCGAATATCTAATGTTGGTTCAATTCCACCCTGAATAGACACAAAATTTGTACCATCAGGCAAAGTAGTTGATAGCGGCACATCTTCTGTAATAGAGTTTTCTGGAGCAGTTATATCTGCACCTGTAATGTAAATACTGTCAATATTGACAGAACCCCCTGCAAAGATGTGCAAAGATGCTCCATCGTAACTCTCAAAACTTACATCTCCACTAGCGCGGATAATGGGATCATAAGGGCTGGAAAGTTTACCTAGACTACTGTCTAGTTTCTCAATCCGAAAATTACCACCACTCCAATAATGAGCATCTCCCCCCACAGTATTTGCACTCCGTAGCACCATATCGCCACCAGCAAAAAAACCACTTTCAGGGCGATTCAAGGCAAAAATATCAATATTTTGGTTACCTTGCAATAGTAAATTCCCACCCGCAGCTACAATCAAAGGATTAGCCGTCGTATCTCGCAGTTTGGCAGTATCTTGTGCTTGTAGTGTTAAATCTTTGCCTGCTTGTAGCCTACCTTGTAAATCGAGATTACCAGCTATCAGGCTTAAGTCTTGCCCCGCAGTTAAATTACCATTATTGCTAATACTTGCAGAGTGATTAGTACCAAATTGCAGACCAGGACGGATGCTAACTGTAAGCAATGGTGCAGCTGCTGGATTTGTGGCGCTGAAGTTCAAGCCGTTTTCAAAGACAAAGCTATTGGCTGTTGTCGCCAGGAAAGAACCCGCGACATCTAAGCGAGCATTCGGCCCAAAAATAATACCATTGGGATTGAGTAAAAATAGATTTGCTGTGCCATCTACGCCCAAAGTACCGAATATCTTTGAAGGGTCGCTACCTGTAACACGAGTCAAAATGTTTTCAATACCTGCGGGATTGGCAAAGTATATTCTTTGACCATCACCAACGTTAAATTGCAAAAAACTTTGAAATAAATTGACACCTCTAGTAGCTCCGCCTTCAATCAAGGTTGTAGGTAAACCCTGAACCGTAGCATTTGGTTTGAGGGTTGCACTTTCTGCGCCTAATGTCCCATCTGGGGTGATTTGAGCGCGTGCAGAACCAATCCATACAATAAATACACCACAGATTGCTAAGAGATTTAGCAACCTTAATTGCCATAATTGCTGGCGAGGAGCTGGAACCATATCAGTATTGCCCTGGGAGTTTCCCCTGATTTATACAAATAGCTGTGGAAATTTAAGTATTTTTTTGGATAAAAATTATCCAATATTTTACTCATCTCCCAGGGCAAATGGCGAGGTTATTGTTTAGGGGATGGGGAATGGGGAATGGGGAATGGGGAATGGGTGTTTGTTATTTCCCCTTGTCCCCTTGTCTCCCTCATCTCCTGATCACCTTGTCCCCCCTACTCTCTCTGCTTCGCCATTACCCATTGTTCCCTGCTGAGTAGTGCAGCAAGGTGGTAATAAAGGCTGATCGGCCAATGCATCCAGCTTCACTGATTTCAACAAATCTGACCAATATTGCTTAATTTGGGTGTCATTGGGACTTTGACGGCGTAAATCAGCCAAAATGCTGATGGCGTTCTCCCAAAATCCAGCGGTTGCATAGAGAACTGCACGATCTAAAGGCGTTGGTGTCTCTTTTAGCTGTGCAGCAACGTTTTCATCTTGCATGAGCTGAATTTTGCCTTCCAAATAAAAGTCGCGATCGCGGCTATTGGGATCGCAAATCATGGAAAAAGCCCAAGTATATTCTTTGCCAGCTTTCAAAGGTGGTTGATTGGCTTTGAGGGTAATACCAACAATTCCAGCTTGATCAAAAGCTTTGAAATTCTCCTTATATAACGGATCGAGGTTCTCGTCTTCCCGCAGTACAAATTCTAGTTCTGTGACTGTTTTTGAGGCTTTAGGAATAGAGAAGAAGAATGTGGGACGCTCTTGTGTGGTGTATTGAGCCTCCTTGTTACTTGGGATCAAAGGAATCACCACTTCTCCACGCTGGAAGCAAGCTCCCCTTGATGCGGCTGAACCTACTCGATTAGGTTTTCCTGGTACAAAGCTAATCAAAGTCCTGCGACCTTGAATATATCCTGTAACATTTCTAATTGCTGTAGTAGCATATACATCCCCAGGACGTAGTTGCGCTGCTTGCTGAAAATATCCCAAAGCTCTGCGATAGTTTCTGCGCTTAGTTTCTGTATAGCCTAACCTCATATATTGGTTGTAGCTTGTTGTCACTTGCGCTACTTGATAAACTGGCTCTACTGCCAAAATTTTGCTCGTGCCGACACCCCCAAAAGGAAGGCATACTAAAAGAGCAAACAGATAACTTGTCCACAATTTACGTTTCATAATATTCATTCTGTTGGTACCACTCTTCTAAGGTGGGCATACAGCCAAAGCCTTGTTTTATAGTAATTTCCCGAATAGCAATCCTAATAAATTAAAAAATTTAGCTTTAACACGTTTGTGTATTTATCATTGACTGATATATAGATAATTGTCTCAGACAATATATGGTAATTACTAGTTCCCATTTTTGAGATTGAGATGTTTTGCTTAGTCAGTCATTAGCCTTTGAACATTTGTAGTGTCTCACGAATGCATTTACTACTGCTATACAAGTAAACCATACAAACACAGCAAAACATCTGAGGGTAGCTTTGACAAATGCCAATACCGAATGCCCAATACTCCCATTTTCTATTTAGACGTTCATAGGATCAATCACACAACTAGGACATAAAAGTATCTTTTATCTATCTCCTTGGCTCTAACTCCTATTTTCTGACACCAAGGATTGAAAAATACTATATAGCAATCCTAAAAGATTTGTGAATTATTACACAAGGGTTTTTGACTGTTAACCGTTGACAGTCAACAGTCAACAGCCAAAACCGATATTTTTCACCACTGACATAGGATTGTTATATTCCTTTAAATCCCATATGGGTTTCTACTTCTTGTTCTACTGGAGTAGAACTCAATTTCCGAGAAGCAAATCTTTGAGAACTATGACGCGAAATCCCAATTTGGCTAAGCAATATCCCTAGTAAAATTAAGCTACTACCAATATATTGAGCCATTGTAGGAGCTTCATTTAATATAAAAAAAGCGGCAATGATACCAACAATTGGCGTAAAAGAGCCGATTAAGGATGCTGTAGATACTGTAGAATCTCTTAAGCCTTTGAGCCAAAATGACTGGCCTAGTACTACAATTACAGCACCATAAAATAACATCCATTGCCACAGAAAGGGTGAGAAAACATCGATAAAATGCTCTCGACCATAAAGTGTTAAAGCTATGATAAAAAAGATGACAGTTCCTAAAGCAGTGCGAAAAATACTATAAATTCCTAATGGTATTTGCGAGAGATATTTTTTACCAATAATTGTAGAAACAGCTACAGCGATAGATCCAATTGCTGCCAATACTTCCCCTAGGCCTAAATTAAAAATCCCCATATTCATCATGGGGACGCTTGGAGGCTGAAGGAGAATCGTCAGGCTAACGCCAACAAATGCTGCGATCGCACCGATAATTTCCCATTTATTTACCCGTTCTCGCAATAACCAAACTGATAAAGCCAGCGTTAATGGGGGTTCCACGCGTCCGATCAAAATCACATTATTGACTCCTGTAATTGCTAAAGCTTGGAAAATTAAGCCAGGAGCCAGCGCTCCCGATAAAATAGCGACAACGGTGAGGCTGAACCAATCTCTTTTCGATAGCTGCTGCAAAGTCGCTTTATTCCACTGTCGCCAGTAAATAGCGATCAAGACTATCAACGCGCAAAGGTTACCGACAAATAAAACATTACACAGCGAAATAGGATTGCGATCGCCTATCAAATTATGGGAACCAATTTCTGTGAGCTTACGAGTAATTGCACTAGATGCACCAAAGATGAGGATTGCTAACCAGAGATATATTTGCCCTGGAACTCTTCGGTACAAGTGATTTCGTCTTTTTACTCTAGTCACAATAACACCACTGTATACAATCAGCCTTTGCTTAAAAATACTGTAAGTTACTTGTGAATTTAACATCCCATAACTCTCTGAAAAAATGCTGAGAATTAACTTAGATTTCTTCAGGGAGAAATTCATCAAAATTATGGTTGAGTTTCAGTTCACCTTCAGCCCTAACAGCGATAGTTTGATTGTTCCAGACAATTCCAGGTTTAGGAGTCAAAAATGAAACTCGCTACCATGCTCACCAGCGTTGCCTTAATCGGTTGTTTTACAATTTGGGATGCTCCCCTCAAAGCTATTAATCCCTCACTAGTTCAAGCTTCAGCCGCCGAAGCAAAGGATGCTACAGGGTTAACATCTCAACAAAAAATAGAATTCCTTGCAAAAAATAAGGGTCAGTTTGGCAGTGGTGACGCTTTGCGACGCTACTTTTTTGGCGACTTAGAGCCAATTGCAGTACAACCTGGTGGTGCGGGTATGGTAGTTAACTTGTACAACAAAGCCAATAATGTCACCATCGCTTACTGTGCAACCTACGATGTAGTTGTTGCTATCAAGAAAGGCAAGATTACCAAGTTTGAAGCCAGCGAAGTTAAATAAACAGTGCTGCGTTCTCAGTAGTTAAGTTGCTTCCTGGCTCGTTATACCAATTTGAAACAAGAATGCGACAGATTGTAGGGGTATGGCAGTGCCATGCCCTCCAGAATATATTGATATTGATGTGTCTCAGCAATACCAAATCCTGATTCTGCTTGGTGTCTTGAGTTTGAAGCCTACCGAAATAGTTCTTCTTTGCTTGAACACAGCAGCGTTAAACTCTTTCCCTTGATACCGATTCTCCAAAATTCAATAACAGATGCCAATTAACGAACGCTGGTAGTTTATGGCTTTGCTAATTTTGAATTGGTATTACTCCTTTCAGACAGACATCACACCTCACAAAAATCTTGTTCTTTTCGATGACAGGTGTAGCTACACCTGTCATTACCTTATTGATAAGCTACTTTTATAGATAGTATATATAATTATTTGTCAAGCAGTGTTGACTATTTGTAACAAAATAGTTATATTTATTTACATAAGTTAATGAATAAGAGAAAAAACTATGTACACAACTGTTAATGAAGACGGCGTTCTCAATAACTACGCAACTGAACCCCAAATGTACTACGCTGATTACCCTGCAATTTGGGAACAGCGTAAATATGTTATACAAGGCGTTTTTGCTACATTGCTTGTCACTACTCTGGTGTTGCTTGGCTTGAGTGTTAGCTAGAATTTTTTAAATTTGGTATCAGTTAGTTATTTGAGCTTCTCCTTTTCACCCCGGTTAGTACCACCGGGGTTTTTTATTGCTCAGTAATTAACAATACATAATCAAAAACCCAGCCTTAATAACTGGGTTCTGGTTGGGGTATATCCCCACACTTTCAGTATAAAGTTTACATATAAGTTGCTTGTCTGAGAATTACTACAGCATGAGATTTGCTCATTCCAGAAAAGTTGTCACTGGGTTTTTTATTCCTGAGCAATAACAATAGATAATCAAAAACCCAGCCTTAATAACTGGGTTCTGGTTGGGGTATATCCCCACACTTTCGGTATAAAGTTTACATATAAGTTGTTTGTCTAAGAATTACTACAGCACTATATTTGCCGATTCCAGAAAAGTTGTCACTGGGTTTTTTATTCCTGAGCAATAACAATAGATAAGCTGTTATGCATTTAAATTGTATATTTCGCACTGAGGTTGTCAAAACTCAAGAGTCCAAAGTCCAAGCTAGCCTTTGACCCTGGACGATTGACCCTTGACAGTCCTAACGCCAGAATATTTGATTTAGGTGCGTATCAGCTTAATCAAAAACCCAGCCTTGATGACTGGGTTCTAGTTGGGGTATATCCCCGCACTTTCGGTATAAAGTTTACATATAAGTTGTTTGTCTGAGAATTACTACAGCACTAGATTTGCCGATTCCAGAAAAGTTGTCACTGAGTTTTTTAAGCTAATACACCTTTAAGTTGCGTAACTACTCGTGGTGATTGTTGACTGTTAACTTTTGACTGTCAACGGTCAACAGCCTAATCGAGTCAATGTGCAAGTTAAATGTGGAACAGCTTATTCCTGAGCAATAACAATACATAATCAAAAACCCAGCCTAGATGACTGGGTTCTAGTTGGGGTATATCCCCACACTTTCGGTATAGAGTTTACATATAAGTTGCTTGTCTGAGAATTACTACAGCATGAGATTTGCTCATTCCAGAAAAAGTAAAAGCAGTTTGAAAAACAATCCAACAAAGACATAAATAAAGGTATACACACTACGGTTCGGATAAGACTAATCAATTGACGTTTAAATCCTGCGGAGACGCGATTTATCGCATCTCCACAACCCCAAAATCATGACGAAAAATTCTTAACGAACCGTATTGGGGGTGTACAGCTTTGCAACCCTAAATATATTTGATGTGTTATCAATATTTTTCTTAATTCGTATAAATTAATTAGTCTTAAATTTCAGTGAGTAATCAATCCATACTCAATCAAGAATTGTATTGATTTGATCGCTGGTACCTCTGCATGTTCATATACTGAGAATGTTCCCCATTAGCGTGAAGAATGCACATTTGGAGGTTCCAAAATGGATCACACATACGAGGTATTGGTAGATATCAAAGAATTTGCTGACCTAGCAAACAATACCTTTCAACGCGGAACGACAAGGTACGAAATCGACGCTCCTTCTAGAGAGAAAGCTGATGGTATGGCATTCCAAAAGGCGAGAAGCGAGCATCCCAGAGGCACTGAATACGATATTAGGGTAACCAGGCTACTCAGGTAAAGCAAAAATTATACCAATTCAAAATACCCTTAGGGAAGCGCAAAGCGCTACAAAATTCAAAATTAATAAATTTTGACAGCATTTAGTTTTTGCGTTTTGAATCTGTTGCCCTCTTTTGGCGAATTGGTATTAGGTTATACTTCCCAGAATCGGCATTCCTTTAGCTTAGAGGTTGAAGTAATTTATATAGATATTAATAGCGGTGTCGAGTGTTATCTGTTCAGCTCGACACCGCTAAATTTTGGTTAAACCTCGTGCAAAGTTGATAGGCTATTCTGCTTTTAAGTTGCACAATCCATCGTGAGGGCTGTTAACTGTTAACTGTTGACCGTTAACAGTCAACGGTCAACGGTCAACAGTTAACAGCCCATATTAGTAGTTATGCAATTTAGACGCGCATTAGCTTAACAGGAGTTTTTCACAAGGGACCAGCCCTGAAACACCAAATCTTAAAAATATATAATTAAATCCATATCTGTCCAATAGAGTTTACCAGCTACAGAAACTAACGCTTCATGAGGTAGAGTACACATATCAGTTGGTAATCTCTAAGGCTTCAAGCAGCCATAGAACACTTACTGGATAAAGTTTTTAGGTTGCCGAATGGTTTTTGCAAGGAGAATCTCTTGAGAATATTTTTATTTATCTTGCTGTTGGCGATCGCTTTATTTAGATTTACATTCATTCTGCCAGCATTAGCAGCCGAAACATCCAATGGCGCAAAAATCTTTGATGCTAATTGTTCTTCTTGCCATATCGGTGGCGGTAATATCCTAATTAGCCATAAAACCTTGCAAAAGGAGGCATTATCAAGTTATCTGGAGAATTACGACCAAGACCCTATTAAAGCAATTATCCACCAGGTACAGAATGGCAAAAATGCCATGCCTCCCTTTAAAAACAAGTTAAGCACTCAGGAGATTTTAGAGGTAGCTGCTTACGTTTTCCAGAAAGCGGAAACAGGTTGGCAAAGTACCTCATCTGCTACTACACCTTAATATCGGGTAATGGGGAAAGGGTAAAGGCTAGATTCAAATATTTTTCCTCTTTCTCAGCCTAAATAAATGTGGATTGTCCAGACGTTGTATCTAGCATCTTGACAATCCACATTCATTTTTGGCTTTTGTCTACAATCCCAAAAAGCTGGCGATAGTACTCGGTTGCTGTAGTGGGGGAAAAGGTTAAAGGGTAAGGGTTAAAGGTTTTTTCATTTTCCCCTTCTCCTTTATCCCTTAACCTTTTATTTGCCTTGATTAGAGGTTTCTCTTTCTTGTCTCAGTTCACGCAACTGTTGTACTAGCTTTTTACCAGATTCCACAGCAGCCGCAGGCTGATTGCTGTTAGTAGCAGGTGCTGCTAGTGGTTGAGTAGTAGTTGTTGGCGTAGATGCTGGTGCAGCTAATGGTTTGACAGTAGCACCTGGTGCTGACTGAAGTTTATTAATTAATGAATCTGATGATGGTTTAACATTGGTAGCAGGTGCAGGTGTCTGCTGGTTGTTATTAACTGTTGGCAGTGTTAATGGTTTGTTATTGGTTACTGGTATCGGCTTCAGCTGATTACTATTAACAGCTGGCAAGTTTAAGGGTTTAACAGTAGCACCTGGTGCAGATGTTGGTTGGTTATTATTAATAGCTGGCAGGTTTAAGGGTTTAACAGTAGCGCCTGGTGCAGATGTCGGTTGGTTATTATTAACAGCTGGCAAGTTTAAGGGTTTAACAGTAGCGCCTGGTGCAGATGTCGGTTGATTGTTATTAACTAATGGCAGATTTAAAGGGTTGACAGTCGCAGCAGAACCAGGTGCAGGCTTTTGAGTATCTCCTGTAGCGGCGTTGCTATTATTTTTAAACTCTAAGCTAAAGGGATAATGAGCGATCTGCTTATCTCCCTTGGGTGGATTTGTCTTAAAATACTCCATTGCTTCTACTCGCAAAGCTGGAGTTACTGACTGTCCTTCAAATTGAATATCTAAGACTTTGCCATCAGGGTCTACTACTAATCGACCTAATACAGTACCTTGAACCTCAGATTTTTCTGTAGTAATTGTGTCACGAATCACACTTTTCTCTACAGCATTTGGGTATTGTTTCTGGACTGATGCTCTCAGATTTTCGTAAGATTTAATCTGCGCGATCGCTAGTTCTGTTCCAGTTGTAGGTGCTTGATTAGATAGATTGGGTGTAGATCCCAATTGTCCTTGGGGTATGGCTTGTCCGGATATTGTTAAATTATCACCCGCCTGCGGTGTATTACCAATTGCAGCTACTAGCTGTTGGTTGTCCCCAGATGGCGATTGATTACTGCTAGGCTGAGGATTTGCTGCCACATCAGCTATGGGAGTTGGGTTACCGTCCACAGGTAGCGGCGCTGGCGCGTTTGGTAATCCAGCCGGTAGTCTACCCTCTGGTAATACTGGCAACTTGCTCACAGGTAAAGGCTTGGCTTCACCTAAGGTGATATCTCTGTTATTAAAACGTGGAACTGAAGAGAATTTGTTATTGGCATTAAAACCAGAGGTATCAAAGCGGAAATTACTTTGAGAATAATTGCGTAAGGGCTGCCTTTTTGGTAGTGCCGCAATTGAGTAATTACCAACCGATGATGGGATCGGTGGCATGACGAATTGGCTAGGTGATGGTGGTGGTGGTAATGGTGGTAAACTCGATTGAGAATCGAGATTTAGTGGCGTAACAGGGGATTGTGATAGTAAAACTGGAGATTGGGGATTAATTGGTGTTTGACCTGGAATTTGCGGTAGCCGACTTTGGTCAGCTTGGCTCAATTCCATGACTCCAACCGTTTTTGATGATGCTGTTTCTTTCGGTTTATTGGAGTCTACAGGTACTAATGGCACAATCAAGGCGATCGCACCGTGGATGCCAACAGAAGCTATTGCTGCTATTCCAGTTGGTTGGCTTAAGATTTCCGGTAGATTTTTTAACAGGGAGACGTAAGACATAGCTATTCTCGTTCACTCAGCTCAATTGCAGTTGCAGACCAATAAATTATTTTTCAGGCTCTAAATTTTTCTTCCGGCTCTATAGCAAAATATTTAAATGCGTCCCTTACAAAATCATAGCTTTCTAACCTGGGACTAAAACAGCCAAATTGGCATTTTTTTCAGCAAAGTTTAATTTTTGTGCAATCACGTAACATTTTACTAGAAAGTGGCAACTTGCTGACGCGACCATGAAAAAATCCTGATGTTGCTCGCTAAGATCTGGTAACTGTTGAAATCATTACTCATGGCTTTACCTACAGTTATTTTACCTGGCTATCTAGAAAGTGCGATTGCTTACCGCCAACTAGAACAATCTCTACAGCAGTTGGGTTTTCCTACAGTTACAGTGCCATTACGGCGGCGAGACTGGATTGCTATGTTTGGTGGTAGATCAGTAACACCAATCGTGAAAATATTGGATCGCACGGTAAAGCAAACATTACAGCAATATCAAGCTTCTCAAGTCAATTTAATTGGTCATTCAGCAGGCGGTTGGCTATCTCGAATTTATTTAGGAGAAAAGCCTTATTTAGGACGTGGTGAAGTCCAATCTTCAGTCTGGAATGCTCACCCAATAACTGCTACGCTCATTACCCTGGGTACACCTCATATCAGTCAAGAGCGTTGGACACGCTGGAATTTAGATTTTGTCAAAAATAATTACCCTGGAGCTTTTTACCAAAATGTTCGTTACGTTTGTGTAGCTGGTAAAACTATTTTTGGAGAAAGGCGGCTCGGTAGTTGGTTAGCTTACAGCAGTTATCAATTAACCTGTGGCACAGGTAAAACTTGGGGAGATGGGATCACACCGATAGCAGCTGCCCATCTTGATGGTGCTGAAAATCTTGTGCTTGCAGGCGTGAGACATTCTCCGAGAAGCCCTGGTATTTGGTATGGCTCACCAGAAATACTACAAACTTGGGCACAGTATTTGGCTTAAATATCTCTAGAGATACAAATAAATTAATTTTTCTTAGTTAAACTGTAATAAAAATACACATTTTTTATTACATAAGAGATGTCAGCTATGCAAATCACCTTGTCAAATAGAATTTTGCGGCGACTGGCGACAATATTATCCGTCGCGATGCTTACACTGTGCGTGATTGACCTCTCAACTGGAGTTTTACTTTCTTTCTATTACGAACCTACAGCTGGTGGTGCTTATCGGTCATTAAAAATGATTGATACCCTAGTGCCTTACGGTTGGTTATTCCACAAAACCCACGACCTGTCTGGTAATGCCATGATTGGAGTTGGCTTAATTCAAATTGTGGTGATGTTTTTAGGGCGACAATTCCGCAAGAGTTGGCTGACTGCGTGGATTAGCGGTATTTTGTTTACTTTGAGTGCGATCGCTCTCGATTGGACAGCCATGCTCCTAGACTGGACTCAGGAAGGATACTGGCGTTTTAGTATCGAGTTAGGCACCATCGAAGCCATTCCATTTATTGGTGGCGAGTTGCGAAATATTCTGACTGGTGGTGGTGCGATTAGTACTATCACTGTGCAACACCTTTACTCCTTAAACAGCTATATTATTTCCCCCATCGCTCTACTGCTGGCTATAGTGCATTTAGCTGCTTTATTGTGGCAGGAGCAAGAAATGTATGCTGATGAAGTAGCTGAGAATGCTTTTCAAGCACCAGACGCTTCACTAGTAGAAAGTTGAGCTAATTTTGCCAGGGGAACTTCTTCCACTTCCGGTAATTTTTCCAGCGCTAGAGGAGTAGATTGACTTGCACCAGATAAGCGTTTTAAAAGATTTGGTCTGGGGTCATGTAAAAGGTAGATAATGCGATCGCCTATTTCCCATTCTTGGTTAACTGGCATTACCTGTAAACGTTGCTCTCGTTCTACCAACAACGGTATCAATACTCCAGTCCGAATCTTTTCTTGGATGTGATCTTGTTGACTAGCAAATTCCAATTCATTGAGTGTAGTTGTTCCCAACTTCACTCGCCCATCATTTAAATATTCATTCCAAGTTTTGATTGCCAAGTCCGAAACAAAAGCTTGATGCACTTTACTACTTGCAGAAGTACTAGCTTGCGGATCGCGGGGAAATACGGCTAACACACGCGGTGGATTAAACTCTTCAGCAGCCCGTTGCGCCAATACAAAATTTACCTCACCATTACTCGTCATCGCCAAAAAAGTGCCCATAGAGGCTAATCCTGCCTCTTCTAAAACCGCAGTATCTAGGGCACTGCTAGCAATCAATCGCAAATTTTGAGCTTCCGCTTGGGCAAAACAATCGGGGTCTGTATCAATCATCACTACCTTTTCACCCCGTTCTTGGAAGAAGCGGGCAATTAATAGACTCAAAGGATTACAACCCACAATTACAGCCCCAGTGGCTTCTTTTGAGGTGATTTGCAGCCATTTAGCAATCTGTCCGGCTGTCAGTCCTTGGCAAACAACCGTCATGATAATTGTCAAGAAAACCAGGGCTTTAATAGCATCACCACCGTTGATCCCCTTCTGCGTCAAAGAAATTGCAAATAAAGATGCAACCGAAGCCGCTACAATTCCTCTCGGTGCTACCCAGCTTAAAAACAATTTCTGCCGCCAATTGAGGTCACTATTCCAGGTACACAAGAGAATATTAATTGGTCTGACAACAAACATCAGTACCAAAACCGTGAATAAACTACCCCAACCCAAAGCAAACACACTGGCAATAGACAAGTCAGCCGCTAGTAAAATAAACAGCACAGAAACGCTGAGAATTGTCAGTTGACCTTTAAAATGCCGCAAAAACCTTTCTTCTGGTACTGATGAGTTAGCAAATACTGCACCCGCCACCACCGTAGTCATGACTCCCGACTCACTGCGGATTGTTTGCGCTAAGGTAAATAGCCCCCAAAGTATTGCCAGCACCACCAAATTTTTTAGTTCAAAGGAAAGAAAATTGGCGCGTTTGAAAATCAAGCTCATCAAATAACCACCAGCCGCCCCAATTGCTCCCCCAATACTCAGACGCATCAGCAACCCGGTAATTGCATGAATGGGGTCTACATCACCATTTAAAATCGTATCCAGCACCACGAAAGCCAAAATAGCCCCCACCGGATCAATTAATACCCCTTCGCCTTCTAGAAGCGTTGCTATTTGGCGATCAACATTAATTTGTTTCAACAGGGGATTAATCACTGTTGGGCCTGTCACCACGATAATCGAAGCGTAGAGAAAGGCAATACTCCAAGGAAACTCACCCAACCAGTGAGCCGCCATACTCCCACCCAGCAGCGTGACTAGCGTTCCCAAGGTGACAAGCAATTGGAGGCTAACTGAAACTCTCCCCAACTCGCGCAAATCTAGGTTGAGTCCCCCTTCAAACAGAATTATTGCCGTTGCTAGGGCAACAATCACTTCCAACCCAGTGCCTAGCAAATGGGGATGCAACAGCCCAATACCATCAGACCCCAGAAAAATGCCCAACAACAGCAACAAAACAATGCTAGGCACCCGAAGATAGGCAGCCAGCACTTGGGCGCTAATACCTGCAAAAACCGCAGTCACCATCTGTAAGGTGATGTCAAAAGATGCTTCCATGTTGTAGATTTTGAGAGATATATATCAAAATCTTTTGTAAAGAAGAGTAAATATTACCTCTAAAGGGTACAACATCGCACCATTTTCCCCTTGAGAAATTCCATTTTTTTTTCATACTTAGTTTCTTATATTACTCCATTTCTGATTGGTTGCCAAAAGGGACATTGGGAATGGGGCATAGGGCATAGGGCATGGGGCATAGGGCATTGGTAATTGGTAATTGGTAATGATATTTTTCCCCTGCCTCCTCTGCTCCCCAGTCCCCAATCCCCAGTCCCCAATCCCCGATCCCCAATCCCCAACTTAACTAAAACAAATTTTTTTCGCCAAAACTGTTGACAGTATCTAAAAAATTGGTTAATTTATAAAAGGCTTGAGTCCGAAGCGCCCACAGCGCCTAATGCGCCCCCATCGTCTAGAGGCCTAGGACACCTCCCTTTCACGGAGGTAACGGGGATTCGAATTCCCCTGGGGGTATTAAAAAGTAAAATCAACCATAGAAGTTGATTGATGTTTATCCGCTAAAATGGAAAACCTATCTTGAGATGATGTGAATCAAGATAGGTTTTCCATTTTTACGCCTGATGTGAATTAGAAAAGCCTCTTATCCTATAAGGTTTTCAAGATTCCTTCAAAATGATTGTTTGGGAACTACCTACGAAATTTCAAGGGTTTTAAGGACTAATTCACATTAAACGTACTTTTAGTATATTTAATTGCTTAATTGTTGTACGCGTTGGTAAACAGCTAAAAGATTTAATTGCAAATCCTTGCTGAGGCGATTCTCAATGATTGTCACTGGCATTGTGAGTTTGGGCCAAACTTGAATTGTGTAACAAAGATTGGTACCCATCACATCACCACAGGGATAAGGCTCTAAGCGCCAGCTACCAGAAAAGCCTTTAAAATCTCCTTCGATCATGCGGAAGTTGATTTCTTTGGGGAAATATTCTTCCAAGTCCAGAACGACACGCGCACAAAAATTGAAGTTGAGTAAGCGCTGCGAACCTACTTGTTCTAAGCGAATACCACCGTCAGGGTGCTCCAATCGTTGGCTTTTAGCCAAGTTGGGAATGAAGTCAACTAAGGCTTCATAATCCGTTAGCACTTTCCAGATTTTTTCGATTGGTTGGGGTATCTGGATTTTGGCGGTGATTTGTCGTTGTCGTTCTGCGATTTTTTCAATTTGGATATCTACAGATGGTTCGACACCTGTACCCACAGCCAAATTTGGTTCTTGGTTGGTTTCGTCACTAGCGGCGTTGAAGTTAACGCCGACTGTCGTGTTAGGTTGTTCAGTCACTTTCCGAATATGTTTTGCTTTCGTCAGAAAACTGGGGCAACGTAAAGGTAAAGCAAATTTTACTCAGATCGGAATCTGCAATTTGCGTACTCTCAACACTAATTGTCCCATTTAAATGCTGCACTAGGGACTTGGCGAGAGCCAAACCCAAACCAGTCCCAGGAGTCCAGCGTCCTTTACCGCGACGGAATTTGTCGAAGATATAAGTCGCTTCTTGTTCAGAGATCCCGCGGCCGATATTAGTCACCTTAATAATAACTTGATCCACCAATTGATTAACTTGGTGAGTGGCTTCTAAATCAACAATGGTTTCAGACTCTGAATATTTACAAGCATTAGTTAATAACTCTTGTAAGATGCGGTCAAAACTTTCAATTTCAGTTTGTAGTTTTAATGACTGCTCTGGTAAGTCTAGGTTAATGCTTAATCCTTTATCTGCCAGCTTTGTGGCAAAAGAGGCTGCTAAATCTTGGATGCGCCTATTTAAATCAATACTTTCAAATTGCGGTGTTGCTTGTTGCGACTCTAGCTTTTGCAGTGTCAGTAAGTCATTAATGAGATTAATTTCTTTAGTACATTCCTGCTCTAAAATATCGAAATATCGATTTTGACGATCTGGTGCTATTCCTGGTAGACGTAAATTGCGAATTGACATCAGCATATTTGTCAGAGGATAGCGTAAGCGATCGCTCATATTGCTCAAAAATTCATCTTTGAGTTCATTGAGTTCTCGCAACTGCTCTACATATTGCCTAGTTCTTTCGTGCAATTTGGCTTGTAGTTCTAAACTACTTTGGAGTTTGGCTGTACGCTCATCTACCAAATTTTGCACTTGGCGCAATGTCTGTGACTGAATAATGGCGTTGCTCACTTGAGCGCATACCATTTCTACCAGATTTAACTCCGATGATTGCCAATTGCGAGCTACAGTTTGTTGTAGTGCTAAAAAGCCTAAGATTTTGCCTTGGCTTTCCAATGGCATTAACAACACTGCCGGAAACTTATCTATAGCGAACAATGGCGCGACTGCCAAAATATCTGTTTGTTCTGTATAGTCATCAATAACGACTGGTTTGCCTAAGTCTGTGAATATCCGCTGGCATAAACCACACTCTGAAACAGCAAAAGATTGGTCTTGTAAGGTATCTAATGTAGTAGACCCATTTTGGCTATCCCGAGTCCATTGTCTGGCTACAGTAGCTTTGGCGTTGGGAATTTGTTTTTTCGACCGAGTTCTAAATAAAGGATCTGTATATTTTAATGTAATAAACAAACCCCTATCTGCTTGGAGAGATTCAGCAGTAGAAGCGATCGCCAACTGAAGCATTTGATTTAACTCCAAGTTGCTGCGGCTAAGTATAGTTAATTGTTTGATTAAGCTTTGGTGTTGCTGGCTCTGTTGCAGATGCTGCTGTTGAGCTGCTATCAATTGTGCTTGGGCTATTTGTGAAAAAGCGATCGCGCAAGAAGACTCTATACTTTTGAGTAATTGCTGTTCTGACTTAGTCCAATCATGAGATTGGAACTTAATCAGACTAATTACCCCATTATTTTTCCCTTGAAAGCGCGTAGGAATTGCCAAAACAGCTTTAATTGGTACTGGCAAAGATTGGCAACCAAGTTCGAGACTTTGCTGAATTGTCGAAATATCCTCAATATTTAATGGTTCAGCCGCACATTGAACTACATTGAGTTCCATGAGCAATTGTTCCATCGAAAATACTTCGTTTGATTGCGGCAAACCTAAATAATCCTCATGGCACCAATTACCGCTAGTTACTTCACTGGATGCCTCGCTCATCACTGTCATCAAGCAACAATCTACCTGAAAAGCCACTCCTAGCAACTTGGCTAATTCTTGCAGCATTAAAACTGTCGCTGGTTTGGTAGCGACAATTTGATTAATTTGTTGTGACAACTGGTAGGTTGTTTCTTGCGGATGCTGCATCAGCTTGACTGGGTATGATTGTAGTCGATCTACGTCATCTGGGCACTGTGGCGGCGATGATAAACGCTTTTTCATTCCTGGCACGCTCTTGGATAACGACCCCATTTTTTGCACCCAACCTCTTGGCTTAATTCTTCACCCTTAGTTTTTTAGTGCACCCTGACGAATTGCAAATCTTTTGTAAAGACTTTCTCTCACCTGTTATAGCCCTTTTCTATTTCAGATGACCAAGTTTTTGGTATATTAAACGAATTTTTACACAAGTAATGAGAATACCTAGGATATACTAAAATCCCTTTGTTAGAGAAGCTCTAACGACTTGGGGTTAAGTTAATTTACTAACTTTGAGATAGGATATCCTGTCTGTAACTATACATAAACCGTAATTTCTCTGGAATTGAGGCAAAAAGTCAACTTTGCACTCAGTGGTATTACTGAGTACAATTGGGGGAAAAAATTATATTTTTTTCTCAAACTCATGACTCAGCAAGCTAACCAATTGATTCGGTATAGCTCTAAGTATAATTACGATTTAGGAAAAGCCTGAGCAATAATTTTGATAGCTTCTGCATAACAGCAGTGTGCTGTATCTACGTATTGTTGCTTAACTCCTATGGTCGATAATCCTATATTTAATAGGCTGATGATTTGTATCTGTCAAGTGATGTGAAACCCCCTGTGACTCAAGTGTTGTTTATATTGAGTTGCACTCAGAGGGCACATATCTGAAATTCGATGAAACTATTGTATCGTCAGCCTTTTGGATTGGCAGCTTCTCAATTTTTCGCTGCTAATACTGGCTCTGTCCGCTTGCCAAATAAATATCAGTGAAAGAGAGAAAGCTGTATCAATATAGATGAATTTTTCTATGAAAATTGATAACTATATAATTAATTGAAAATAATTATTTATAGAATGATATTCTATGTATCATTTTAGATTCAGCTTCATAATGAATGCAGCCTAGTTACCCGGATGAGTAACTAGGCTGCATTCCGGTAATAAAAAGCTATCCGGCCAAACTCTCGATACTCAGAGGTACCATATCGCCATTTCTGGTAAATCCTAAAAGCATCGGTTGTTGTGGCTGAATGATTTGACCTGTTAGTACACAACGTTCTTCTTGTTGAGCTGTGGCTGCTATGCTCGCTCGAATATCAGTCTTTGAAAATCGCGGTTTCCACTCACCTGATTTTTGCTGCACATAATTCCAGAGGATATCGCGAATAAGAGCTTGATATCCTTGATTGCCAGCGATATCTTTCAGTTTATCTTTCAGTTCCCGTTCTAAACGGATGCTGGTAACTTCCATATCAGTGGTTGGGGTGCGAGCGATTGTATGCATGACTTTTTCTCCTTCAAGGTATAGACAGGATAGTAATACAAGTGTAGTATGTTTAAAGGAATGTTCAATAGGTGAAATTTTTCTGTGAAATCCATTTTCCCCATCTCTACTTCTTTAGGTGCTACCAACTGCCGAGCCAGTCTGGAATCAGCATCTTTGGGAGTGGAGTATCTTTTTATGGGTAATGGTGGCCAACATCAGCAAATCACAGAGAGTATTTATGATTTTAGAAATATCAGCATTGATGTGCTGAGTGCAAAACCACAACTAGGCGTAAGAAGCGGGAGGTACAGGTAGAGCAATACTGTACCAATAAAGACCAGAAGATTTAGAGGTCAATTTCCCACCCCCGCTTCAGCTCAAGAAGAAGCGGGGGTTTTTTAATAAGGAGTCAAGCTGTGACAAGCGTGATGCTAGTGTTAGAGCCATCAAGAGTGGTCTTTTCTCCAAATTACCTGCCACGATTTGGGATGAAGAGTGTTAATTTACAAAACCGCCCATCAGGAGCATTGTTGCGGCGAGGCTATCATAGTTGCCAAGATGACGGTAGGAACAAACCTTTCACACTAAAACGCGTAATTTGGCGATCGCACGGCGGCCATTACATATGGAATAACCTAGTCATAGCTTGTAAAAAAACTCACCCTGATCAAGGGAATTGCACCCCGAGGATGCATCTGCGTAATCAACCGAAGCCACCAGTCTATCAGGCGATTTCTATTGCCGAAGAGTTCTGGATAAATATGCAAGCCAACCTGGAACAGCAGGAGAGCAGAAGGAATGTTGAAATTAACTTACACTGAAAGGAGTTTTCACTTAGAGTGCCTCAGCTTATCGCTTGAGGAGTGGGTCGCACAGCGAGTAGTATTGGCAATGCGAGTCGGTCAATCTCTCCATGTTGAACCCAGCACTGCTTCCTTTTTGCTACCTGCGGATTTACCAGGTTTAGAGATTTTGGAGGCGGGGGTCAAACGCAATGACACAGAAATTATGGCGTTATCTCGCTGTGATGCTGAATATATAGAAGTGACGCTGCGGGGTTCTTGGTTGTCAGATGGGACACAAGAAGCCGTAGGTGTATTTGTCACCACCATGAGCGATCGCACTGAATTCTTCCTCCATAAAATTTGGCAAGAAGCCCAAGCTTGTGCGTCGGCTTTGAGTGAGTGAGTGGGGATGAGGGGACAAGGGGACAAGGGGACAAGGGGAAAGGGTAAAAGGGGAAAGGGGAAAAAATGCCCAATGCCCCATGCTCATCACTTTTGCATTTCTAATAGTTCGGGAACTGTAACAAATCGGTAGCCTTGCTTTTTGAGTCCGCTGATGATTTCGGGTAAGGCTTCTACAGTTCTTTTGCGATCGCCTCCACCGTCGTGCATCAATACTATAGATCCGGGTTTGGCATCTCTTAAGACGTTTTTGACGAATACCTGAGATTTCGCGCGTGGATCGGTATCGGCGGAAGTTTGCGACCACATGACTACTGCTGATTTTTGGCTTTTGGCGTAAGCTGCTAGTCCGTTGTTTAACACGCCTCCGGGGGGACGAAACAGACTAGTTTTTACTCCTGTGGTTTTGTAGATGAGTTCATTTGTGCGCTCAATTTCGCTTTTGGCTGTGGCTGCATCCATGCGGCGATACCAATGATGCCAAGTATGATTACCAATGGCGTGTCCTTGGGCTACTACTTGTTTCGCAATTTCGGGATTGGCTTGTAAAGCTTGTCCTACCCAAAAGAATGTGGCTTTGACATTATTTTGCTTGAGAATATCCAGCATTTGTAATGTAGTTTTGGGCCAAGGGCCATCATCAATGCTCAAGGCAATAACTTTCTCGTTATTGTTAGGTTGAACATGATACACAGTTTGTCCCTGAAATTTCTCTGGAACGCTAAAAGTGAGGTTTTCTAATTTAGCTGGTGACTGTGATTGAGGTTTATCTTGGCTGGTTGTCTTTTGTTGCGGAACTTGTACAGCGTGAAGTTGACTTGTTAGCTGCTTGGTGTTGGATTGTGGAGAAATACTTGCTGGGGTAAAACTGCAAGCTGTTACTGAAAAAGCGATTGCTACTCCACTAATTATCTTTTGTCGCTGGTATTGATTGTGTGTCACATCAGGGTGCCAAAAACTCACACCATCATAAGCGGCAAGTTTTACTTTTTAATGAAGTTGATGAGTTAATAGTGTGTGGAGAAGCTCATTGGAAACCAGGCAAGCAGATTTGAGGATGATTTTAGCTGCTGTTTAGAATACTGATGAGACAATTAGCACCAGAGTTTTTACTAGTTTAATAAACAACTTCTAATTTTCTAAGATTTGCCTGATTTCCTCTACAGTTTCGGATGTGAGAATATAACGTTGAATTGCTTTGAGTTCTTCAATATCAGATATTTGAGAAATTTTTGGCATTAAATTTAATCCTTCATTGCCAAATTTTACTTCTAAAGTTAATTGGATGCTTGATAACCTATCTTCTCGCTGTCCGCGTTGGAATATTTCTTCATACCAGGGCGAAGAACGTAATACTGTCATGTCCCACCTCATAATTTGTTGGACTAAGGCACTATCTAATACAAAAGTAGCAAAAAACGCCAAGACTGTTTCCAGTTGATTTAATTGTTCATCTGTTTGTAATAGACGCAATGCTTCTCGAATCGTCGATTCATTTTCACCACCTTTAAGAATTGGCACAAATGGAAGTAACGAGGGTAAAGGTTGTTCAAAGGCGATGCTAACATCTGGACTGAGTTGAGTAACGTTTTAGGAAATCGCTCATCATTCTACAATTTAAATTGAGCGATCGCCTTCACAACACCATCATTCCACCTCAGAACAGGAAACTTCGAGTCAAAAGGTGGAGCGATCGCCCTCATAACCCCATCATTCCAATTCAGAACAAAAGCGATCGCCCTCAAAACACCATCATTCCACTTTAGAACAGGAACGTTCGCCTTCACAACACCATCATTCCACCTCAAAACAAGAACATTCTCACTTCAAACAGAAACGTTCTCATTTGGAACAATAACATTTTCACTTGAAACCAGAACGTTCTCGTTTAGAACAAAAACATTCTCATTTGAAACAGAAACGTTCTCACTAAAAACAGGAATGTTCTCGTTGCGAATGTAGGTCAATACATTATTAATGCAAAGCTATACATGATGAATGTAGCAAATTACATTTGAGGTAGAGCTATTGCAATTAAAAATCGCGACTGTAACAGAGCGATGCCTGCGGCTGGCTACGCCTACGCAAATGATATATTGGCTATGCTGAAGGCGATCGCTAATCTGTCACCGACGACAAATAATTAGTCACGTACAAATAAAAACCGTGGAGACTTATCAAACTCCACGGCTTTTTGGTGTGGTGTGAGGAGACTTAACTAATGCCATCATAAACCGATTTCAGCCTTAGCGATCCAGGGGAAAGGGTTTTTTTCACAAAATTGTCATTTGATGACATTTGGATGCGATCGCACTCAATTTTAAACTAAAGCACCGCCGCAACTCGAACCACACCCGGCGGTACAACCATAGCAATAGGCGGCGGTTTGGATTTCATTGATTAAATCTAAACTACCAGCTGCTAGCAATTTAGCTATTGTTAAGGCTTCACCATTAGGAGTTTTTGCTGGTAGATTCATCATTTGATTAAAGTCGCAATCATAAACGTTGCCAAGGTAATCAATTGATAATTCATCACGACACATCAAATGTTCAACTGTAGTAGCATTAAAATTTGATTCTAAAAATTGTAGATAGCTGCTGTAAAGTTTTTTACGCTCCAAATGCATTTTGGTTCTACCAACTGGCAGATTTGTAATAGTGAAGAGGTTGTTAAAGATAATGCCAAAATGTTCTTGTAAGAAAATTTTGTAATCTTGTTCTAGCTTTGTTTGTTCCGGTGCTAAAGAAAATTTCTCGCCTTGAGGTAACTGGGGATTATAGACTAAATCCAAAATTAAATCTGGGTTTTTGCCATAGCCTACTGCGTTGAGCAACTGCAAAGCTTTTACTGAGCTATCAAAAACACCACTACCGCGCATTTTATCAACATTATCTGCTAGATAACATGGCAGAGAGGCAACTATCCTCACTTGATGTTTGGCAAAGTATTCTGGTAAATCACCAAAACCATCTACAAAATAAATAGTTAAATTAGAACGAACAATTACCTGTTTTCCTGTTTGTCTTGCTGCTTCCACCAATGGCTTGAAACCATAATTCATTTCTGGTGCGCCGCCAGTTAAATCGACAATTTTAATTTCAGGGAATTTATAAATTAGCTCAATTAGCTGTTCGCAGATTTCTTTTGATAGTTCTTCTGTGCGTTTTGGCCCGGCTTCCACATGACAGTGTGTACAGGCGAGGTTGCAGCGTTTACCGAGATTGATTTGTAAGACTGATATACTCTTTTTTGTTAGAGGTTGACTGAGTTTTTGTTTAAATGGTGTTAATTTGATATCTACTGAATTTATTGTTTGAGTTTGCATTGTTTAGTTTTCCTAGAAAATGAAAATAAAAACTGATAATTAGGGCGAACAAGATGCCCATTCCATAAGAGTTTTATTGTTTATATAGCGAAAAGGTTTGGCACGGATGCGTTACGCTATCGCTAACGCATCCTACGTGAACTTCAAAAATCAAATATGAGTCCTATCTGTTCAAACCTTAACAGCAACCACCACCGTCATAGTGCCAAGTCGAATCAGTCACAATTATTTCTGTAGGCTTTAAGGCTGCAAGTTTGGCAGCAGTTTTATCACACACGGCTGCAGGAATACCACGTTGCAATAAATGTCCGGCAGAGTCATCAAAGAAAGGTTCTGCACCAGCATAAATTGCAGTTTTTCCTGTAAAAATGCAGGCTCCATCTTCGGGGATGGCAACTTTAAAAGATACAGAATCGAGACTTTCTAAGAGTAAATTTTCTTCTAAGTTATAGGTTAGTGAATCTAAGAGGCGATAAGGACGACGGGCGCGAATTTCTACTTGACCAAAGCCAGCATTAATAATTAGTTGAGTATACTCTTCATAGGTGAGTGCGCCTGATAAGCACATGGCGCGTAGTCGTTCATCTTGTTGTAAATGGGCGGGGATGGGACAAGTAGCAATAGGATCGCTCATTTGCAAGCGTCCGCCTGGTTTTAAAACCCGAAAAGCTTCTTTTAACGCCCGGGTTAAATCTTCTGGTTCAAATATATTAAATAGACAGTTTTGTGCTACTACATCTACAGAAGCATCAGCAACTGGCAAGTTAAAAGCATCACCTTCGCGAATTTCTACAAAGCTGGTATCAAACCAAGAATTTACTTGAGCCGCAATTTCTAGGTTGCGTGTAGCAGCTTCGCGCATAGCTGCAACGGGTTCAACCGCAATTACTGCACCCGCACGACCAGAAAAATAAGCGAATTGTAAAGCTTCTAAACCACCACCAACGCCAACATACAGCACTGTGGGTTGATTGGCGAGTTCAGTAGGATGAACGGTAGTACCACAACCATAGTTCATTTCCTGCATTGGCAGAGGAATTTTCAGTCCTGGTAGTTGCAGGGGTGTACTTTGCACACAACAAAGTCCAACTTGTGGTGTTTCTGCAACTTCGCGGTAGAATTGCGCCGCTGTTTCTAAATAGGTCATTGCGAACTCAATATTGTAGGCTGTTCTGTAGAGTCAACTTTCTGCATCGTAATACAATTGACTGACAATTGCATAAGCTTTAGGTGAGAACAGCAAAAGTTGTAAATACCCATATATTAGGGGATTTTTATTCACCTCTTTGTGGATAAGCAAAAAACAACCCCTAAACATCCACAGACTTTTGGTGTTTAGGGGTTATGCATTAGTTGGATTTTAATCATGTAACACGTAGCCGATACCATGCACAGTTTGTAGAAGCCGCTTTTCGTTATTGGCTTCTAGCTTCAGGCGTAAATAGCGAATATAAAGTTCAATGATATTGGCATCACCTGTAAAGTATTTACCCCAAACTTCTTCAATAATGCGATCGCGTGTAATAATCTGCCGGGGATGGATGAGTAAATATTCTAGTAAATTAAATTCTTGAGCGGTTAAATCAAGCAAACGTTGACCCCGATACACTTCCCGCGTGCGGCGATTTAAACTGATGTCTTCAAATTTTAAGATATCTGTGACTTCTGCCTTCTTGATTTTGCACAGTTGTGTATTAATTTTAAATAATAATTCTTCGCGGCTAAATGGTTTAACCACATAATCATTTGCGCCTGCATCCAAAACTTCTATGCGATCGCTTGCTTCTTCTTTGGTCGTCAATACAATTATCGGTACTTGCTCATCAGTACTTCGCAACCGACGGCAAATTTCCCACCCCGATACACCTGGTAAAATTAAGTCTAAAATTACTAAATCTGGATGCAACTTCTGGATTGCAGTGATTGCCGTTAAGCCATCGTAAGCAATACTAACTTGATAGCCATCATAATTTAGTTCTAATTCTATAAATCGAGCTAGTTTGACTTCATCTTCGACCAGTAAGATGTGTCTCATAGAGAATATTAATAATTTCAGCAGGATATAGTTAGCAGAGATACAGATTAAAGAATTTTTAATAGGTATTAACTACTAAATAGTTAGCTATCTAATCAGTACTAAGTCAGCTTAGTATAGTTCTGATTACGTAACAACCGTAAATCTGCGGTTAGCTATGACTGCTTGATTACCAGAACATCAATATTTAGCAGTAAGCTGCTACATCTTCTTTACATTCATCAGCAAGGTAACACAGAGCTTTAAATCGCAATGTCACGACTTGTTCATAAAGAGGATTTAACTTACACATTGGTGGGATGTGAAATAGTTTGCGACCAAATATTGTAATGTCTCGCTCAAAAGGACATTGGCTAGGAATGGCTTTGCACAAGAAATGAGCGAGTTCACGGTTATGAATTTCTATCCCTTCTAACCATTGGCGAATTGGGTAGAGTAGGTCACGATGTAACAAAATTTGTGTAAAGGATGTCATAATAGTTCTCCTGATAATTTAGAATTGCAACTTTTAGTTTTTCATTTAGGTTTTTATGCCTATTAATTTATACGTCTGGTTATTTAGTTTTATGCACTTACTTAGTAATCATTAAGTTATTTGGTCAATCAAATTCTTTTTTCTTGACACATCTAGCTACAAATTAAATGTGTAGCAGTCCGGAAATTTTTACTTGACATTAATACCTGACTCCGTTTGGTATCTTCCACGAACAAATTCGGAAGCTTGGAAGCAAATTGAAAGGGATATATCTGTCCATCAATACTGAATCATCCTCTTTTTCTCCCTTTCTCCCAGCCCCCAGCCCCCTTGCTTGTTCTGCTCAACTAGGGTAAACGCGTCCTTTCCAAGCACCCCCGCGCCCTTGCCAGTGACGGATTGCGGAATCTATAGTCATCAGAGTATAGAGAAAAGCGATCGCAGGTAAACAACAGGCTAACCAAGGTGGACATTTATAAAAGCGGATCGTTGGGTAGTAAGCAAAACTCATCAAGAACCAGGCTGATAAACCAAGAAGTGCGATCGCCCAATTCAGCGTTAATGCCCCCAAAATGGTTGCTAAAGGTGGAATTAAGTAAATTAAGGTCATAGCTACTACTGTTCCAGCTAACAGCAGGGGGGAATAATTTAGTTGCGTGTAAGCAGTACGCGCCACCATCTGCCAAACTGTATCCAAATCAGGATAGGGACGCAAACTTCGAGTTAAAACACTTAATCCTAACCAAATCTGTCCTTGTCTCCATTGCTGATTACCCTTAACAGCTTTTGCTAAAGCGCAATCGTCAATTAAAGCTTGGCGAATTGTAGCGATTCCGCCAATCTTCTCTAAAGCTGTTTTGCGAATCAAAATCGACCCCCCAGCCGCCGCAGCGGTGGAATTTTTGGGGTTATTCACCCAGCGGAAAGGATAAAGTTTTTGAAAGAAAAACACAAAAGCCGGAATTAAAATCTGCTCCCAAAAGCTTTCACACCTGAGGCGCACCATCACCGAAACTAAATCTAAATCTTCCTGTTCAGCTTTCGCTACTAATCGGCGGAGACTACCAGAATCATGCTCAATATCTGCATCTGTGAGCAAAAAATAGTCTGGTGCAAACTCAGTCGCAATTTGAATCCCTTGTTCGACTGCCCAAAGTTTACCACTCCAACCGGGAGCCAGGGATTTGCCAGAAATAATATGAAATTTATCGGCTTTATTTAAAGCATAAGCAACCCCTTCAGCAAAGTCGGCTGTGCCATCTGTGCTGCGATCATCCACCAAAAAAACGTTAAAATCACCTGGGTAGTCTTGAAGTAGCAGCGATCGCAAAGTCATAGGCAGTAAATCTGCTTCGTTACGGGCTGGTATAACTGCAGAAATTCTCGGCAAAGATGGCAAAGGGATTTCTTTTGCTTCTAATTGCTGGTCGCAACGCCAAAACTGTCCGCGAAAGCTCAGTAATCCTATCCAAATCAATAAAGATAAAGCTGTTAACAATAATACAAATGCCGCCATGACCTGTTGCCCATTCTCAATGTCTCAGACAGAATACTACAGCATATTTCAGGTACATGAAGTATGTGGCGAAAACCCATACTGGAAGAAGCAGGGGAGCAGGGAGCAGAGGAAGCAGAGGGAGCAGGGGAGAAAGAAAAATATTGCTGGCGGTTCTCTGGTTCATAAAATGCCAAATGCCTTATGTGTTGGGATTGTGGGAGAATATTTTTCACCGGATTGCGATATTAACTTTGTTGTGGTGTAGAGGTTCAAGAGTATTTGATGCAAACTCAAGAGAGAGCAACGACCAATCAAGTTGCAGAGGCGATCGCCAAAAGCCAACAATATCTGCTGTCTATTCAAAATCCGGCAGGGTATTGGTGGGCAGAGTTAGAATCTAATGTGACGATTACTGCTGAAGCTGTTCTGCTACATAAAATTTGGGGAACAGATAGCACCAGACCCTTGCACAAGGTGGAAAATTACCTCCGTTCTCAACAACGAGAACATGGTGGGTGGGAACTTTATTTTGGGGATGGCGGAGAACTGAGTACCACGGTGGAAGCCTACATGGCTTTGAAACTCCTGGGTGTCCCAGCCACTGACCCCGCAATGCTCAAGGCTAAAGCTTTTATTCTCCAACGGGGTGGCATCAGTAAAACTCGAATCTTTACTAAACTACACCTAGCCCTGATTGGCTGTTATGACTGGCGTGGTATTCCTTCCCTACCGCCCTGGATCATGCTTTTGCCCAATAGCTTCCCCGTCAATATTTACGAAATGTCGAGTTGGGCGAGATCCAGTACTGTACCGTTGTTGATTGTCTGCGATCGCAAACCGATTTTTCAAATTGACCCAGCGATCAGTGTCGATGAACTCTATGTAGAAGGACGCGATCGCGTTCAGTGGGAATTACCTAGAAGTGGTGATTGGACTGATATTTTCATCACCCTGGATCAAGGATTTAAATTCGCAGAAAGCTTGAATTTGGTTCCTTTTCGCAAAGAAGGTATCAAAGCCGCCGAAAAATGGGTTTTAGAACGCCAAGAAGCTACAGGTGATTGGGGTGGAATTATTCCCGCCATGCTGAACTCACTGTTAGCCTTGCGCTGTCTAGATTACGACCCAGCCGACCCTATTGTTGAACGGGGACTGAAAGCCGTCGATAACTTTGCTATTGAAACCGCAGATAGCTACTGCATTCAGCCTTGTGTATCCCCCGTTTGGGATACAGCCTGGGCAATTCGAGCTTTAATAGATTCTGGTTACGCCCCGGATCATCCCGCGATTGTCCAAGCAGGAGAATGGTTAATCGATAAGCAAATTCTTGACTACGGTGATTGGACTGTTAAAAACCGTCAAGGAAAACCAGGCGCTTGGGCGTTTGAATTTGACAATCGCTTTTACCCAGATGTCGATGATTCTGCTGTTGTAGTCATGGCGCTACACCAAGCGAAACTACCCAACGAGAAATTAAAAAAAGCTGCGATCGCCCGCGCTTTGAATTGGATTGCTTCTATGCAGTGTAAGCCAGGCGGTTGGGCAGCTTTTGATATCGATAACGATCAAGATTGGCTCAACTCTATACCCTATGGTGACTTAAAAGCCATGATTGACCCCAACACAGCTGATGTTACAGCTAGGGTATTAGAAATGCTCGGTGCTTGTAACTTATCAATAAATCAGCACAATTTTGAAAGAGCGATCGCCTATCTTCTGGAAGAACAGGAACAAGAAGGCTGTTGGTTTGGTCGTTGGGGAGTAAATTACATATACGGTACAAGTGGCGTTCTCTCAGCCCTAGCTTTAGTTGCACCAAAAACTCAGCAACAAAGCATCGAACGGGGCGCAGCTTGGTTAGTAGGCTGTCAAAACCCTGATGGAGGCTGGGGTGAAACTTGCCGAACCTATAACGATCCCAGCCTCAAAGGACAAGGAACCAGTACAGCATCCCAAACAGCCTGGGCTTTAATTGGACTTATCGCTGCTGGTGAAGCCACTGGCAAATTTGCTCATAACGCCATTGAGCAAGGGATTAACTACCTGTTAACCACCCAGAAACCAGATGGTACATGGTACGAGTCATATTTCACAGGTACAGGCTTCCCCTGCCATTTTTACCTCAAATACCACCTCTATCAACAATACTTCCCCTTGATTGCCCTTGGCCGCTATCGGTCGGTGTTAGGGATTGGGGATTAGGGAGATGAGGGGACAAGGGGACAAGGGGACAAGGGGAGAATGGCAATTACCCATTCCCCATTACCCATTCCCCATTCCCCATTACCCATTCCCCATTACCCATTCCCCATTCCCCATTACCCATTCCCCATTCCCCATTCCCCATTCCCCATTCCCCATTCCCTTGCCAAAATGCCATTTTTAGTTCCGGTAAACTGTTACATTTATATATAAAAGAGTTTGTGATTAAATCATCATGAGCAACTCTCCTTCAAAGGAAACTCAACCTAGCTACGTCAAACTCGCCATGCGAAACATGGTGCGGAAAGGTGGCACTTCTCTCAAACATTTTTTCCTGACTACTATAGGGCTATTAGCTGTCTTTGTAGGTCTTGCTTACTTGACTCGCTGAAAATCAACCAAAACCCTGAGTTAGTTGGAGAATTTGTAGCTAGTGCAAGTTGAACTAGATGTACAAGATTATTTTTATGAATCTTCCCCAGAAAAAATTGCCAATTTTGGGGCTGATGAATGGATAGCTAGTGAAACATGGGAAAACTGGTTTGCTTGTTGGTTAGAAATACTGCAATCCGATCTACCGCCTGCACCAGGTTACGAAATCAGTCTGCGATTGACGGATGATGCGGAAATTCAGACCCTAAATGCCCAGTATCGTCAACAAGACAAAGCAACAGATGTTTTATCTTTTGCGGCTTTAGAGGTGGACATTCCCCAAAATGAGGAAATGTTTGCCTCTATGCCTTTATACTTAGGTGATATTGTAGTGTCTGTAGACACAGCCAAGCGCCAAGCTCAACAGCAGGAGCATAGTTTGCAGACCGAATTAGCTTGGTTAGTTGCTCACGGCTTACTGCATTTATTAGGCTGGGATCATCCTGATGAAGAAAGTTTAGTCAGAATGTTAAAACAGCAAGTAATATTGCTGAGAAAAGTAGGTATTGCGATTGACATTGAGTAACTACTATTATTTAACTCAGTTCCCAAAAACTTCTATATAAAATTGGCGAAAACCAAATTACGCCATTAAAATCGGCCAAGATCCAACTTTACTAACTTCTCGTGAGGATGCTTCAGCCTATGTCCCAAAAACTTTCGGTTACCCCAAATTCTAACCGCCTACCAACACTTGCATCTCCAGAACGGCGGCAATCTTGGTTGGTAGCTACTAATTTATTTATTAGTTTTAAATATGCTTGGGCTGGAATCAGCTATAGTTTTCAGACTCAACGTAATTTTCGGATTCATGTAGGTGTGTGTGCGATCGCGATCACCTTGAGTGTAATGCTACATCTATCCGCTGTGGAAATAGCCGTAATTGGTATAACTAGCGGTTTAGTTTTAGCTTTGGAATTATTAAATACAGCTATTGAGTCTCTGGTTGATTTAACAGTTAAACAGACTTATCATGAATTGGCAAAAATTGCCAAAGACTGTGCTGCTGGTGCTGTATTAGTTTCGGCTTTAGTAGCTGTTTTAGTAGCTGGTATGCTCTTGCTACCACGTTTGGCAACTTTAATTATGTCCTCTTTATAGGTGTTACCTTTTCATTCGATAATTGATGACGTTTGCAGCAATTTAAATCTGGTGACAATTAAACAAATTCATATAAATAATCTGACCAGGAGTTATCAGCTGTGATTATAGTCATCGATAATTACGACAGTTTTACTTATAATATAGTTCAATATTTAGGAGAACTAGCAGCAGAGTTCCCTGTAGCTACAGATATTAAAGTGTTTCGCAATGACAAAATATCTGTAGATGAAGTTCGGGCTTTAAAACCAGCGCTTGTAGTTATTTCTCCTGGACCTGGTCGTCCAGAAGACGCAGGTATCAGCTTAAAGTTAATTGAAGAGCTAGGCGCTAATTTGCCCATTTTGGGCGTATGTTTAGGCCATCAAAGCATTGGTCAAGTGTTCGGTGGTAAAATCGTTTCGGCTCCAGAATTGATGCATGGCAAAACTTCTCAGGTGACTCACACCGGGGTGGGAGTTTTCCGGGGATTAGAAAATCCTCTTACTGCGACTAGATATCACAGTCTGGTGATTGATCGCGAAACTTGCCCCGATGTATTGGAAATCACCGCTTGGGTTGAGGATGGTACTATCATGGGAGTCCGACACCGGAACTATCCTCACATTCAAGGAGTCCAGTTTCACCCAGAGAGTGTTTTGACATCTTCAGGCAAGCAATTGCTGCGAAACTTTCTGGAACAATTACAGTCGAGAGAGTAATTAATGAAACGACGACAATTGATGGGCTATGCTGGGGCGGGTTTGGCAACAGCTTTTCTGACTACCTTGAGTTCTGAATTTCCAGCTGGCGCGCAATCTAGCGGTTTATCAGTTCAGTGGTTGGGTCATACGTGCTTTCTGTTAACGGGTGGCGGTGTAAAAATTCTTGTCAATCCCTTTCGTCCTGTTGGCTGTACAGCTGGGTATCGCGCACCCAAAGTTGCAGCTGATTTGGTGATGATTAGCAGTCAACTACTCGATGAAGGTGCAGTAGATGGACTCCCAGGTAAACCAAAGCTGATCTATGAGCCAGGAATTTACGAGTTCCAAGGTATTAAATTCCAAGGTATTGCCATCGACCACGATCGCAAAGGTGGTAGACAGTTTGGCATGAATACTGCTTGGGCTTGGAAGCAAGGTGGAATCAACATTTTACACTTAGGTGGGGCGGCTGCTCCCATTACTGCTGAGCAAAAAATTCTTATGGGGCGACCCGATGTAGCATTTGTTCCCGTGGGTGGTAGTGCCAAAGCTTATAATGCTCAAGAAGCCAAGCAAGCAATACAAGTTTTAAATCCCAAGCTGGTAATTCCTACCCATTATCGAACACAGGCGGCTGATGCTGCTAAGTGCGAAATTGCTGGGCTAGATGAATTTCTTAACTTGATGCAAGGTACAACTATACGCCGTGGTAACAGCGACTCTATTACAATTAGCCCAGGTAATTTAACAGAAAGTAGCGTTATTCAAACCTTGAGTTACAAGTTTTAATTTTTACTCTGTAATCTTCCAGTCACACAAGTAGGGTGCGTTAACGAAGTGTAACGCACCTTCTTGATGTATTGCCGATGCGTTAGCGTAACGCATCCTACCAATCAATATTTATTAACGGTAGAATTCCCTTGATCCTCTGCTGTGTTCCGGATTCAGAATGAAACTTTCACGTCAAAGCCTTGAGTAGGAGTAGAGAAAACAATATAGTTAGACTCTACTCAACTTAATTTTCTGTAATTGCTGTGATTGCACTAAGTAAGTCGGTGTAAATAAACCAAACTATGTTGTGAAACGTCAATAGGCTTGAAATCCTGACCAATGACAAAGGACAAAGGACAAATGACAGCCCTGACTAGTTATCTTTAAATGCACCGCCCTACTTATCTACAGCATTGCTAGTCTTTGTGCGACAACCGATAAACTAAATATCTTCTAGAAAGTCATCCATTTTTTCAGTGGATTACCATCTGCACCTAGTATGGGCTGACCATCATCTCCTACTTGGATTGGGGAAAGCTTTTCAGTCTCTGCAATTGGAGTTCTGGTAACTGTTGTACCATCTGCATTGGTAGTCCAAATTTCGTCCGCGCCTGTAGCATAATCGCGGAAGTAGATATCAGTTCTACCATCGTTGTTGAAATCGCCAAATGTTGCTTGGGCGGTTGTAGAACTGGGTGCGAGGAATGTTTCAGTTACAATTGTGGTACCATCCATCAACCAGGTGGTATTTTCACCTGTGGCATTATTGCGCCAGAAGATATCAGTCTTACCATCACCGTTGAAATCAGCAATGCTAGATGTCCAGTTTGCATCTAGAGTTGTCAAAGAACCTTCGGTGAAGAAGACGTTATTTAATACAGAATCTGTAGTCCAAATTTTGTTTTCGCCGGTTGTAGTATTCTGCCAGAGGATGTCAGAACGGAAATCACCGTTGAAATCGCCAAGGGTAAAAGTCCAGCTAGCATCTTGTGCTTGTAGAGAAGTCTTACTAGCTTGGGTACCATCGATGAACCAAGCGCTGTTTTCGCCAGTAGCACTACGCCAGAAAATGTCAGTTTTACCATTACCATCAAAATCGACCATAGTAGCAGTCCAGGTGGGGTCAAGACTGTCTAGTAAGGTTCCGCTTTTAATAACTTGGCTGGGGTTGCTACCATCTACCAACCAGATGGCGTTTTGACCTGATTGATTATTACGCCAGAAGATGTCAGTCTTGCGATCGCCATCAAAATCGCCAATCAGTGGTGTCCAAGATGAATCTAGAGCATCTAGACCAATCAGACCAGCAACGTTTACTCCATCCATTAGCACCAAGCTGTTCTGTCCTGTTACCTGATTACGTAACAAGAAGTCAGTCTTACCATCGCCGTTAAAATCACCAATTTTGTAAACTGTTGAAGCTAAATCAATTTGGCCTAAAGAACCCTTAGCTGCAACGTTTGTTCCATCCATCAACCAAACCTGAGTTTCACCGGTTTGAGCATCAACCCAGATTTTATCTGTTTTACCATCGCCGTTAAAATCAGGCACAATCGCCGGACTTGTTATATAAGGATTAGGGTTAGGGTTAGCAGAACCAAATAAAGATTGTGATGATACAGACGAAGCGCTACTTTGGCTATTAATAGCAGTAGATTTTTCATCAAAAGGTGATGATATATTTAATGTTTGGTAATTTGCTGATTGCAAACTTGTATCCAAAGATTTATCAGGCATGGTGGGTTCTTATGACTGGTTGTGATTAAAGTTTTAACTTCTTTGGTTAATAAAATTCTGTTCTTACATAACATTTGAATAGTGTTAAATATTTTTTAACCAAGTTAGCTTAAATATCAATATTTAATAACATTGATTTGTTTTAAATAGTAAATTTCATTTGATTTTAAAGTTCATAATAAACAATCAAATAAATATTTTTGTTCAGGTGATGCTTTGTCAATAAAGCTGAAAGCCAATATTTATAAGGTGTTTAAAGCCAGTAATGATAGAGAAAGCAGTTCTGTATTTGAGGCTGCTGAACTGCAAAAACATATATAAAGCAGCGAAAAACCAAATTGTTAATGCTGGATACAGTAAATTTAATTGATGTCCAGATTGAACATTGCTAGTTAATAATAAAAATATTTTTATCGATAAACTGCTATATAATTAATGTTCTGTATTTTCAAAAATTAGCGAATGATAACTTTTCGATTCGAGAGAAGTATAGCCGCCATAAAAATCAAAAAATATTGACTAAATCAACAGAAATTGGTCACAACTATCACAGATGTAATATATGCAGTCTGTAGTGTTTAAAGGTTAAGATATCAAGATAATTGGAGATATAAAGTAGCTATGCAAGCAGAATATCAGAAACGTCGTCAGCAATTGATGTCAAAACTTGGCAATGGAACTGCCATTTTTCGGAGTGCGCCAATGGCTGTGATGCACAACGATGTTGAATACACTTATCGCCAAGACAGTGATTTCTTTTATCTGACTGGTTTTAACGAACCGCAAGCGGTAGCTGTGTTAGCACCTAATCACCCAGAACATCAGTTTGTATTGTTTGTTCAACCTAAGGATCGGGAAAAGGAAGTTTGGACTGGTTATCTGTGTGGAGTTGATGCAGCTAAAGAGTTGTATGGTGCTGATGAAGCTTACCCTATTAATGAACTTGACGAGAAATTGCCCCAATATTTAGAAAAAGCCGATCGCATTTACTATCATTTAGGACGCGATCGCTCTTTTAATGATACAGTTCTCAAGCATTATCAACGCTTACTCCGCACTTACCCCAAACGCGGTACTGGGCCAATTGGTATTGAAGATACTGGCGCAATTCTCAGCAGCATGAGATTGCATAAAAGCGCAGCAGAATTAGACTTGATGCGAAAAGCAGCTGCGATCGCCACCGAAGCACATACTCATGCACTAAAAACCACCACACCTGGACGTTATGAGTATGAAATCCAGGCTGAAATAGAACATATTTTCCGCTTGCGGGGTGCAATGGGGCCTGCTTATCCTTCCATTGTCGCTTCTGGTGTTAATGCTTGCGTCTTGCACTACATCGAAAATGATCGTCAAATGCAGAATGGCGAATTACTGCTGATTGATGCAGGTTGCGCCTATGGTTATTACAACTCTGATATTACGCGGACATTTCCGGTAGGCGGGAAGTTTACGCCAGAACAGAAGACATTATATGAAATTGTTTTAGAAGCGCAGAAAAAAGCGATCGCCCAAGTTCAACCAGGTAATCCCTTCAACTTAGTTCACGATACAGCCGTGCGCGTCCTTACAGAAGGCTTAGTAGAAGTGGGAATCTTGAAAGGTGAAGTTGACAAATTAATTGAAGAAGAAAAATATAAACCATACTATATGCACCGTACCAGCCATTGGTTAGGCTTGGATGTGCATGATGTCGGTGTGTATCAGCATGGTGAAAACCCGCAGATTTTACAACCTGGACAAGTTCTCACAGTAGAACCAGGATTATATATTGTGCCAGATACCAAACTTGCAGAAGACCAACCCCCAACCGATCCGCGTTGGGTGGGGATTGGGATTCGTATTGAAGATGATGTGTTAGTTACCAGCACCGGACATGAAGTGTTAACGGCTGGAGTTCCCAAAGAAGTGGATGAAGTCGAGAGATGAGTCAATATTAGATTTTGGATGTTATACCAATTTGAAAAAAGAATGCGACAGATTGTAGGGGCATGGGCATTGCCCTGCCCTCTAGAATATTATTGATGTGTCGCAAATATTATTTGATTTGGTATTAAATTTTGCACAAGAAAATTCAAAATCTGCTGAAAAAATGAGTGTAAGGTGGAAATTTCCTACCCTACACTCATCTTTTATCATCTATTAGCCAAACAACCGACGCTCTAAGTAGTAATTCTGTTTTGTATTACATATATATTCAGTAACTTTTGTCTTAGCAAACCTAGAAGTTTTCTCATCTATTCCCTTAGCTTCAAATGGAGGGTAAATAGAATGAGTTTTTGGGATTGATGACTCTGGTTCATACCAGCGTCTTTTGATGATTGAGATATAAAACATGGCTTTTGCTCCTGAGGAAGCTTTGCCTACACATACATTGTAATACAAATACTACAAAGTTTCAAAACAATGATCAAATTTGCTGCCCAGATCCCCGACTTTTTCAAAAAGTCGGGGATCTAAATCTCGCTAAAGTAAGTGACATTCGCCTCTATACTTTGTGATTACCATAGCTCTACTCTACCGCTTCTTCACTTTTCCTCCGGTTCCAGCAATTCAATTAGGAAAACCAACTCAATCCCAACAGATGAACCAGCTATGTGCTAAATTATTTTTTCTCGCTTGATTTACCATCTTTCTCTGGTGCTAAAGTTTTGACTAATTCAGTCATCGCCATAATTACAGTTGCGACTCCTGCTATACATAGAGAACTTAAAATTGCGGTTGCGAGGATGATTTCTGTGGGACTGTAACCGTCGCGCATCCAAGCAGAAGGTTTTTCAATTATTGGGGAAGATGTAGTAAATAGACACAATAAATTACACAACTTCATTGCGAATGGAGCGGAGCGAAATGTAGGCGAAGCCTTCCCGAAGGGTAGCAATCGCAAGGGTTGAGATTGCTTCTCTTTGCTACGCAACGCTACCGCGAACGAGACGCTACGCGCTAAGCAAAGCCGTTGGCAAAGCCTCTCGAAGAGAAGGCTTTACGCTGCACTCGCAATGACTGCAATTAATTTTGCGTGGTTACTTACCACTGCACCAAATCCTTTTGAATGACAAAAAAATGGAGGTGGTAAATAACCACCTCCTTGGCAAATTACAGCTTGGATAATTAGAAATGCTCTGCGAACAGGCTAACTGTTGCTGACAAATATCGTCAAGGCTACTCCTAAAATAATTACCCCGCCACCCAGTATAAATGACCAGAAGCGATGGTAACTATTAACAACCGTGCCATTCTCACTTTGAAGTTGAATTAAATCCATCCAAGGCGCAACGCCGCGACGGAACCAACCCACAGCCTCAACTTGTTCGCCCAATAAGCTTTGAACTCGCTTCATCCCAAACAAGAAATTCCCAATAGGGCCGAAGCGTGAGGCGTAGTGCAGATATAACATTCCACTACGGTCTTGAATTTTTAAATCAGAACCAAATTTATAACCTGCGTCACCACGCCCAATCAGTTGTCCTTGCAGTTTTGCAGGTTGTCCGCGCAAAGGGCTGGCGTAGGGGTCTGACATGAGAGTGAGAATATCGGTATCTGCTGCTTGTTTATAGTCGGGGAACATCACCAAGGCTTTGATCAAAATTCCTGCGCCTAAACCGATGAGTGGTGCGCCAAATATCAAACCAGAATGGGAAGAACTAGACAACACAATCACGCCTAAGACTAAGCCAGCTAAAAAGCCGATAGTTTCCGCACCATACAACACCACATCTAAGAAGAAATTACCGTAAAGCCTACTTCTATTGAGATTCTTACCTTCCCCAATGACTCGCCCCATATCAAACTCAGTCGGTAAACCCAACTGTTCTGCATAGGTGCTAAGGGCGCGGACTCGTTTACCAGTTAGCGGGTGAGTAGAGTTTAACTCCATCCACCAACCCCAGGGGTTAAACATATCCCACAAAAAGACGCGACCAATTTTTTGCGGGTCGGAAGCGATGCGGTAAGCAGTTCCTGTGGAAGCTGCGGCTTTAGGGTCATAAATACCCAAGGCGCGGGTTCCTTCAATCAAACGACTCGGTTCTTTTGTCCTTTGACCTTCTTCTAGTATCCCGTAAGCAATCTTGACCAAAGCACGAGATAATCCATTAGGATTACCAGTGGTTTCCGCAGCAAAATGGTCAGCAAAGTATTCTCTGGTACGGGAGAGATACAGTAGCAAGTAAGTACCAACAACATAGAAAATATAAGCAACAAGGGCAGCAGTCTGCATCGCGTCTTTGATTTTACTATCGCCGCCGCCACGACCAAACCTATTAGCTGTGCTGTAAATTAAGTAGCAAATTTGCACTAAAGTAGAAGCTACTGTCATCACTGCAAAGTCCCAGTGAACAATATGCCCTAATTCATGGGCGTAAACAGTAGCAACTTCATCATCATCTAAATATGTGAACAGCCCCTGACTGACGACTAACCGGGCGCTGTTCGGCAATGAGCCATAAGTAAAAGCCGTAGGGTTTTGGTCGTTGATAATACCCAGTCGTGGGGTTTTGAGGTTCTTCTGTTGACAGACTTGCTGAATCACTCTCGCTGTTTCTGGACTGAGGCTTTCTACTTCCGCCAACTCTACCCAGCGAGTTTGGTAAAGCCAACTTTGGGTTAAGTCCATCAAATAAGGCGAGAGGAAAAAAGCAGCCAGATTAAAAACTAAAGTGATAGTAATAGCGATCGCTAATCCTTGTACTGGATTGTCGCTACCTAAAATAAATACTAAGCTCAAGCCTAAAGCTAATACCATCCCAAACAACAAGGTGATGGTCACACCAGAAGCTAAAGCCAGACTTCCACCCACGCCACCCATTGCTAATTTCACACCAGCCGTCGCACGTCCGGCTGGGGGTACAGTTCTGGGTTGTGTAACTGGTGCTTGCGGGAGAGTTTGACGCGCTTGTTCAGCCCAACTCCGCACCTGAGGATTATCACTCATCATTAGCCGTTGACACAGGATTGATGCTTTTTCAATTTGTCCTGTGCCTTGATAAGCTTTCATCAGCCACATCTGTGCTGAAAGATAATCTGAAGAATTTTGGTCTACAGCATTCCGGCTGACTTGTTCCAGTATTTCAACAGCTTCGGAATAACGTCCTTGGTTAAAGGCATCTAATCCAGATTGCAATGACATAGTATCTCCTTAGTAAAGGAGTAGTAATTGATCAATCAATACTCATAGATTCAGGATTCGTCATTGGCATTTCGTAAAACTTAAACAGGTGACTGTAGCAATTCAAAATTCAAAATTCAAAATTCAAAATTAAGAAACTTCTACAGAATCTAGGTTTTGGGTGTTGAATCTGTTGCCCTCTCTTGGCGAATATGGATTAGATGTAGTTGTGGGTATTGCTGGTTGTTGGTTGGTGATGGGATGCGATCGCCTAATGTACAGGACAAGTGATAATACATCCTTGGGGCCATATCGATAGCAAGTCTTCTCTCACCCAACCACTCGCATTATTTGGGAACTTGACACGATACCAACGATATTCACCTGCATTTTGGTAGGAATCTTCAACTGTCACCAAATCACCTGACAGCGCACTATGCAGCACTTTGCTGTTTAAGTTATGAGAGGAACGCACGTTAATTTTATATCCACGCTCCCCAGCTATAGTTGCATAACGCTTCTTGCTTGGCTGAAACTTCACTAAATCTCCTCGTATCCAACCGTTTGCTGTCCCTTCGACTGTTGGCTGCACATAGTACCAATAATCGCCATCATCGCCAAAAGTAATATTTAAAACCTCTACATTACTGCCCAATGGTAAGACTTCTTCTACGGAAGCTGTTAAAGATGCACTAGTTCGCAAATTGCTATCAGTAGTCAAGGTTGCCGGACGAGCCATTGCAGGTAATACTGTATTCATCAATGCACCAACAGTTAAAAGTCCCACCGTTAGCTTTTTGATTAAACTCATAAATTCTCCACAAGATATTCGATAACCAAAGAATAAAATCGAACTCGCAAGCCAAGTTCACTAAATATAAATACAGAGAAAATCAGAACTTTTCCGAAAAAGCGAGTCCTTGTGAAGAGGTGTTTATCCTGGTTAATCAATCATCAAAAAATCTTGTTTAGAGAATAATGAGTTTCTTCCTTTGATAGGGAAAAAGGGAAAAGGGAAACAATTTTTCACCCTTCCCCATTCCCCCTTCTCCCTTCCCCAGTACCTAGTCCCCAACCCTAACCAGGCCGCTGTTCAGTCAAAACCTGATAAGCATAATTAAAATCATCAGTAGTGATTCTGATATCAGCCGGTACTGTCTGCCCTTGGGAACGGAAACGGCGAATTGCTTCTACAGCCGCTTGATTACACAGCAATGTTAAGTCTGCACCATTCCAGCCTTTGGTCATCTCTGCCCAATATTCCAAATCCACATCTTGTAGAGGTCGGCCTTGGCTATGAACTTTCAAGATTGACAGACGGCTGCTGAGATCTGGTAGATCTACTTTCATTTGTAAATCTAAGCGTCCAGCACGTAATAAAGCTGGATCTAGAGCATCAGGTCTATTGGTGGCACCAATTACTAAGATGGTAGTTCCCACTTGTAAACCATCTAATTCAGTGAGTAATTGACCAACTACGCGATCGCTTACTCCAGAATCACCATTGTAACTGCCTCGGGCTGGGGCTAATGTATCAATTTCATCAATAAATACTACGCAGGGGTCTGCTTGTCTGGCTTTAGCAAATAGTTCTCTTACTGCTTGTTCGCTGGCTCCCACCCAACGGCTAAGTAATTCTGGGCCGTTGACACCAATAAAGTTGGCTCTGGCTTGGGAAGCTACAGCTTTGGCTAATAAGGTTTTACCAGTTCCCGGAGGCCCCCACAGTAATATGCCTTTGGGCGCTAGGGCTTTAGTTTGCAGATACAGTTCTGGATACAGTAACGCCCCTTCTACTGATTCACGCAGGGTTTGTTTAATTGATTCCAAACCACCGATATCTTCCCAAGCTATATGAGGAACTTCAACTTCGACACTCCGCAGTACCGCAGGTTTGATTTCTTTGAGGGCTTGTAAAAAGTCTGACTGGTTAACAGTCATATTGTCTGGAACTTTTTCCTCAATCGAAGGAACATGACGGCGCAACGCAGTATAAGCTGCTTTTTGACAAACAGCTTTCAAATCAGCCCCTACAAATCCCACTGCTCTTTCAGCAATGAAATCCAGGTCAACTGTCCCATCTAAGGGCATAGCGCGGGTGAGAATTTGCAAAATCTCTTTGCGGCCGTTGCAGTCGGGGATGCGGAACTGAACTTCCCTATCAAATCTTCCTGGGCGGCGCAAAGCTGGATCAAGATGGTCGGGGCGATTTGTCGCCGCTAGGACAATTACACCTTGGCTGTGGGAGAAACCATCCATTAAACTCAATAGTTGCGCTACCAGGCGTTTTTCAACTTCCCCTTCTACAGCGCTACGGTCTGGAGCTAAACTATCAATTTCATCAATAAAGATAATACAGGGAGCATTTTTAGCAGCTTTCTCAAAAATTCCCCGTAGTCTTTGCTCGGCTTCACCGTAATATTTACTGATGACTTCCGGCCCAACGAGGGCGATATAGTTAACGCCGAGTTCTTCAGCTAAAGCGCGGGCGGTGAGAGTTTTACCTGTCCCAGGAGGCCCAACTAACAATACACCTCTGGTAGGTTCTAGCCCCAGCTTTGCTAATAGGTCAGGACGTTTTAGGGGAATGGCAATCAGTTCTTTGAGTTCTTTAAGAACTTCACTCAATCCCCCAACATCTTTGAGGCTATAACCCGAAGGTGCATCAGGTGGGATTACAGATTCAGAACCTCCGCCATTACTGCTACCGCCATTGCCACCACCGCCAGAATTAGCCGGAGGTTGAGTGCGGAAGCGACTAGTACCAACATCATTCGCCATATTATTGGGACGTGGTACATTCCCATAACGAGGAATACTGCTCATCGGACGGGAATTAATTTGCACATCTGTTTTAATCTCGCCCTTTTCCACTTTTTCTTCTAGAGTTTTTACTAGCTCTAAGAATTGCTCAAATCCCTTAAATAACTCACTCATAAAATACCTCAGATAGTTGACTTTAAAAATCCCAATTCTTCTAGCAATTAGCTGTTATTGGCAATTAATTCTTCAAATTCAAATAACAGATGTGCTGCACATTGAATTCTTGCTAGCGGCTCTACAGAACGTGGTAACTTAGGTAAGTGAATAATTGTTTGTTCTGGAAATAAACTGCTATCAACTTCAGCTTCTGGACTGTAGCGATTTTGCACCACATAAGGTTGATTAACTCCCATCTTTTTCAAAGATTGTGTTAATCTTATGTGTTCAGCAATAATTGCCGATTCCGCCTGAATTACACCAACAAACTGCGTATCATGGGGATTTTTTAACTTCTTTTGTGCCTGCACAACTTGTTGCCGTAAACCCCGCAAGCGCCCAATTACATCCACATGACCCAAAACATTTTGATATTTCATCCACAGCTTAAATATCCAGGTTAACCAATCTCCTAAAGCCGATGGCATTTCCAGAAAGCGCAGGAGATGTCCTGTAGGTGCTGTATCTAAAATAATTAAATCTTGTTGGTTACTATCTAATAAATCCATCACAGTGACAAGAGATAATATCTCATCAATGCCTGGCAAAGCTTGAGACATAATTTGTCGCCAAGCTTCTGGTAAGTAAGCAACATTTACTTGAGAATCTGTTTGCGAGTCTTCGCCACTAATCATATCTGCTAATTCCCACAGATAATCTGAGCGGAATTTGTCTAAAACTTTAGTTTCATCAACTTCTTGTCCGCTTAAATTAGCAGTTAGCATTACAGGCTCATGCCCTAAAGTTTGCCCAAAAGCATCTCCTAAGGAATGAGCCGGATCTATAGAAATTACCCGAATTTTTTTATGGGGATAATGCTGGGCGCAAGCCCAAGCTATGGACGCTGCTACTGTTGTTTTACCTACACCTCCTTTACCACCCACAATAATTAATTGACATCCTTGAGCTAAAAAATCACCAAAACTAGGCAAGATTTTATTTGGCCATTGAATTATTGGTGGTGGTGCAATTTCAACATGATCGATTGTTTGAATTTGGGCAGCTAAACTATCTAACAACAAACCACCTAAAGGAGGTGTTTGTTGTTGCGGTACAATGAATACAGGTTTTTCAGGTGCTATCTGTAAGTATTTGTTGAGCAAATTTTGCTGTTCAGCATAACGGTCTGTTTCTAGTTCATCATCTGCCAAGCAGCGATTGACGAATAATCCCGCATAGGGAACTTCTAAATCTTTTAAACTAGCTAAAAAGCGCTCAGTTTCTAACAAACACATCGGTTCCGAAACGGCGACTACTAAACAGCCAGTAAATTTTTCATCTTGCAGTAAGCGTCTGCCTTCTGCTAATTGAAATTTCATCTCAACCAAGAAGCGATCAACATCATCTTCTGTATAATTACCCGTGAAACTTTTGGTAATTACACGATGCTTTTCTTGGAATAATTCAAAGGAATTTAAAATAACATCTAAAAAATCTTTTAATCGTAATAAATTTAATGTATGCCCAGAGGGAGCCATATCGAGAACTACCCGATCCACCTGCTTTTCTGAAAGTAGGCGTTGGATTTCTAGCAAACCCATGAGTTCGTTTAAACCCGGCCAATTTAAATCCCAAACTGGCGCTAAGTCTTCACCGTCTGCTAAACTACCTCTTTCAACTAGTAATTCTAAGAAGCGGCTATATTTTGCTTTAAATTCCAACAGCAGTTTTTGGGCATCTAATGCCTGCACACTCAAGTTAGGCAAGTCGGCTAAGGGTGAAGCTGTATCTTTTACTTCTGAAAGTAAAACATCGCCTAAAGAATGTGCAGGATCTGTAGAAAGCAATAATATTCTTTCTTGAGGAAACTTTTTAGCCCAATAACGCGCAAAACTGCAAGAGATGGTGGTTTTACCAACCCCACCTTTTCCGCTAAACATGACTAAATTAAGTAAGTCGTAATGGTTCATCATAAACCTAGGAATTTATAGCAAAGCTGGTAAATAATAGTTAAACAAAGTGATAAGGAGGTAATCCTTCTCCTAAGAAGAAATCCCAACGAGGGCAAGCTTCTTGCCAAGTTAAAAACTGTTCTAAAAATAAAGGTTTATCTTCATGGTTGACTAAAAAGTAAACCCGAATTTCTTCGGCTTTCTCTTGGACAATAACGGCAGATTGATAAATTTCTGTGATGAGGTTAATCAGACTGGATTTTTCTTCAGCCTGTGCAATCATGTAAGCTTTTTGATTTTCAAAATGCTGTTTTTTGGCTAAAAAATAATCTCTGCCTCCGCCTAAATGGGATTTTACAGGTTCCTGAAAAATCCGATGCACGAGTTTTAAATTATATTCAGTTTTCCCTTGAATATAATCTAATTTCTCACGATACTCTGCACCGTGAGATTCTATATGCTGGAGTAATGTAGCTGGAGAAGCAAAAGAAGTACCAAAACGTAAAGGTAAAATTGTGGTTTGTTGAAATAGCTCACGAATAATGCGATCGTGAGCTAAAACCATTTTGATTACTAGTTCATCATTATTTTGCACTGATTCTAAAGATATTCCTGGCTCGACAACGGCGGAAATCCCAGAGCCATGAATTAAGAATAAATGACCAGCATTACCCTCTGGTAAATTTAAAGGAATATCCGGGGTATTAAAAAAAGCATAAGTGTAGAGATTTAATGATTCCATACTGGCAAGCAAATCGAAATGAGTGAGATTTTTGTTTGTTTTTAGTGCATTCATACTGACACAAAATAAAAAAATATTAAATATATTTTTATCCTTTACAATCTGATTTTCTTGGTTATAATACAATCAATTGTTCAGGTAAATTAAATGAAAATTCTTCGCAATCGCGGCACAATTAGACCTAAAGTAACTACTATGCCTCGTAGTAAGTCTGAAGCTTCTAGCCAATTAGAACTCTACAAATTAGTAACAGAACAGCAAAGAATTAAGCAGGAGTTACATTTTATAGAGCAGCGCACAGCCATTTTAAAACAGCGTTTGAATTCTCTAAAAGACCAGATAGCAGATACCGAACAAAATATTAATAAATTACGCCAATCTGATTCTAGACATCCTAATCTACCCAAGCGTCCTAATATCTTTTTTGAAGCCAAAAATTACCAAGCTTTTGAAATTGAATACTAAGTTTCAAATTTTTCAGTAATTAGCTAATATTAGAACAATTAACATTAAATTATTAACCCGCAGTTGCGGGTTTTTAATTTAATATAATTATCAAGGTAATTAGCTGAGTAATTTAGGGAGATAAAACTAGATTTTCATTATCTTCATATTTTTTAGTACCTCGAAATGCCTCTACAAGTACTTTATCTTCCTCAACTTCAGCTATGAAGTAAGTTTGCTCTACTTCATCCTCTTCATCTTCTGCTGATTCAGCTTCTAAACGGGCTTTTTCTTCTTCTAAAGCTTGAATTCTCAGCAGGAGTTCTTCTTCTTGCTCCTCAAATTCTTCTTCAGAAAGTTCGCCAATATCAAAGGAAAGTTGCAGACTGAGTAATTGTTTATGCAAATTTTCTTGTGCGTCAAATTCTGTATCAGTACGCTCTTGAATTTGTTCTCCAATCCACATCAGCCCACTAATGGGCCCCATCACTGGAAATAGTAAAATCTTGCCAAGCATATAATCACCTCCAACTAAGAAATTTGAGCAAATGTATAAGGTGCAGTAAAATTGTTGTAGCGAATACGTAAGCGATCGCCAAATTGTTTGTCTATAGCTTCTACACGTTGGCTAAATAAAGCTTCCTGATCCCAAGGAATGAGAAAAGCAGCGTTGTAGATCATTTCTTCCATCATCGGTTCGCTTTCTACAACTTCTTCTGCTAAAGGTTTAAGTTCATCAAAGAAAGTTTTAATCACAGCTTCTTTTCGCTGCTGTAAATTACTTTCAATCAACTGCCCAATTTCAATCACTTCCTCCATACTCAAATTTTTGCCTTCCATCTGGTCGCGCTTTTGCTTCAATTCGGGATGAGATTGCATCATTGCTTGTAATTCCGCTTTGGTATCCCACAAAATTTTGACGCTGACTTCTCGTTTACCCGCCAATTTTTGAAACAAATCTCGCAGTTGTCGCTCACATGGTTGGATTAGTTGTGAAATTACTGTTTCCCAATTTTTCACAACTAATCCAAACCGCAGAGGTAGCAGCGTCCGAAAGCCTTCCTGCATTGCTTGTTCTAAAACTTTTTCATGGCTGATTAAATTCCGCCGCGAAGCTAAATATTTTTCTTGTTTCGCATCTGAGTATAAAAAGGTAAAACCTTCAATTACTTGGCTATAAACAGGTTGAGAATCCAATCCTTTTAGGCTATCTGTTGAGGGAATTGGATCGGAAAAAATACCATACAAATAAAGACCAGCATCCATAACAAAATTACTTTGTATTTAAAGGTTTTGAGGTTAAAACTAACCGCAATTTAGCGTGAATTAAATTAAGTTGAGCAACACCTAAATCTAGTTCTCCGTCTACAACAACTCCGGTGTTTAACAGCCGGTCTAACAGTTCTAATACAGACGGAGTATTTCCAGTTTCACCAGGATAATAAGATCCAGCAGCAGGTAAAAGGCTACCAAGCTCTCCTAAATGGATATTTAAGTCTGCTGGATCAATCTCAAAAATCTGACATAAATTTAAAATTTGTTCCTCTAACTTTTGCAAACTTTCTGCAGCTCGCTCTAAGTCAGATTCACTAAGGCACTCCTCTTCCATACGCCGGATTACTTGAGCTTCCATCAGCTGACGGATTAGTTCCACTACAGTTAAGAGTAAAGGAACTAAGCCAGCTTGGTTATTAGCTTTAGAATTGGTAGCTAGCAAATCGTTGGAATTTTCAGATGGAGTGCAAACCATTGCCATGATGCCACCTTTTGTTAATTGTTTTGCAGCGCTTAAATTGTTGGGATGTCAGTAAAATTAGCCTAGTCATTAGGCTGATAATTTATTGGCAATGGAACATTTTCTTCATCGCTTTTGAGATCATCTTCAGCATTGACAGGGAATAACTCTGGATTGTTGATTTTAGCCGCAGTCAATGAACGTAACTGTGCTTCTAAACTTTCCAGCCGTTGCTGAAGTTGTTGGTTTTCCTCAACTAAACGTTGAGATTTGCTACTGAGGTAAGGGTCATTTTCCCACCAATTAATGCCCAGTTCTTTGGCTTTATCAACGGAGGAAATCAATAAGCGAATGCGGATATGCAGCAGTTCAGTAGAGGCGATAGATACAGAAATATCACCAGCAATCACAATTCCCTTATCTAAAACTCGCTCGAGAATATCTGCCAAGGTAGAACCTTGAGTAGATGTAGTAATAGCTCGGCTGGAGTTAGATTGAGAACGTGTTGGCAGGATGGGTGTAGTAGTCACGATGAATTAAACTCTTGAATGAAATTAACCACAGTCTTGATTGATTACTAAGCTTTATTTGAGGAAAACATTAGTTGGGTTGATCGCTTAATAAGCTGTCGTCTAGTGTCACAGGTTCTGCGATCGCATCTGTTTGTGGTTCTGCTTCACCAACTATTTCGGCCTCTGCCACATCATATGGATCGCTATCATCAACTGGCTCTACTGGTTTTACTTGTACGTGGTTGAGCAATTGCAGAAACAGCGTTGTAGCATCGCTGGCAGATAAATTGGTGCGATTAAATAAAACATCTGCACAAATTTCTCTAAAATCGGAATTTTCAGGTGTGACTAAAATTTCATGTTCTGCACACACTTTTGCAACCATCAAACAAGACCGCAATCCAGAAGTTTTTTCAGCACCAGTCGCCGCACGGAATGCTTTCACTAAGCGTGTAATTAACTGTGCATCTTCGCGATGAATACCTGTTTTATGAGTTAAGATTTCAATCTGAGTTTGCTCATCAGGTTCTGGCATATTAATGGTTACCAACCGATCCATTAAAGCATCCTGAGTTGAGTGAACCCCACAGTATTCTTCTGGATTGGAGGTGAAAATAGCCCGGAATTTGGGGTGAACGTGTAAATATTCTGGCTGATTACTGCTAGGAGGAAGGGTAAGAATTTTTTCTTCTAAGGCAGACAGTAAAACGTTATTTACTTCTGGACGTGAACGGTTAAACTCGTCGTAGACTAAGGTTAAACCTTCCCGACAAGCTAAAGTTAAGCGAGAATCAACCCAATTTTGTTTAAGTTCGTCTTCAACTTTAAGAACGTTGTGAATGTAATTGTCTAATAATTTTTTATGTGTATAACCAGATTCGCTGCCGATTAAATCAGAACTTTTAAATTCGTCATCTCCGAAAATCAACATGATTGGTCTATCGAGACAATTAGCTAGATGCATAGCTAAGGTTGTTTTACCTGTACCAGCTGGCCCGCGTAAATGAATAGCAAATCCTGATGTGAGATAACGCAACGCCCGAATTGCTACTTTTTCAATAGCTGGTGTGACTACAAACTGACCAGGACGGACACGAAGAACAGCTCTTTTTTTATGATTTTCGGTATTAGTCATAAGTTAATGATGGTGGGAAGAGAACTTTGCAAAAAAAACACAACATTCGATGCGAAAATGACATCAATGTGGTAGAATGGTAATAGAAGCTATAAATAAAGCTCTATCGATTGTTGATACGATCAATATTCGTTAGAGTTATTTGTTGTTCACTGGTGTGAAACGAGATACGGGTTACCAGTTTTTTTACTGAAGCCTTGTAATCAGTGGCAATATATGTTATTTAAGTTTCGTGCTAAAACTCATTGTTGAATTTGACTACCCCCTGGTCTTACCAGTTTTTACCTGTAAGATTAGGGGGTTTTACTATTTAGCCCCGTTCTTCAACAGATAAAATCTATTTGTTGGGAGCATTAATGAACTACTAAAATGTACCAAAAATGCTAGCAAACAAATCCTGACGGAATTGATGTAGCTGTTGTCTTTGTTCTTGAGCTTGCGCCTTTCTTTCTTTAGCTGTGTCGGCTAAAAATTCGTTGGTTGTTTGCTCAAGGTTTTGATGAAACTCGTGCAGTTGTCGCGCTTGCTCTTGAGCTTGCGCCATTCTTTCTTTAGCAGTCTCTGACAAAAACTCTTGGGTGTTTTCTGCCATTTCCTTATGGAATTGGTACAGATTTTCAGCCTGTTGTTTTGCTTGTTCCATTCTTTCTTTAGCAGTTTTTGCTAAAAATTCCTCGGTATTTTGCTCAAGGTTTTGATGGAACTCATGCAGATTTTCTGCTTGTTCTTTCGCTTGCGCTTTTCTTTGCGCTGTAGTCACAGACAAGAATTCTTGAGTATCTTTAAATAGTTGAGTTACTTCCTCAGCTATTCCTCGATGTTCTTGCCGGATTCTGATCATTAAAGGAGTCATGATTTTCTCCGCAATCATACTAAAATCATTGTGAATCAACCACATTTGTTGGATAGTTGATATCCAGCAAATGTGGCTCAAGCAATATCTGCATTTTTCTTGTTATCCTGGGATAAATCTTGCTGCAAGCATCTTTTGGATAATTAGAGAAAAGCAGTATAAATATCAGAACTGCTGAGTTAGCAATTCTGATATTATGGACTCTGCCTAATGATTAAGCAGGTACTGCGGCTGACTGAGTTAGACCAACAGCTTCTGCATACTTCAAGTATGTTTCAACGGAAGCGATAACGATCCGAGCTTCAATAGCAAGTAGTTCAATACCAACTAAAGAAACACGTACCCAAGCATCTACAACGATACCTTTGTCTAAAATGCGGTCGATAACTTCTGCCAAGCTAGAGGAGGAATTAGTCTTTTCAACTGCCATATGATTGCACCTTAACCTATTATTGTTTGTTGAGATTATTTGGACGACTTGTTAACATGAGAATTAGTCAGCGCTAATTCTCATGTTTTCTATTTACTTAATAATTAAGCAGGTACTGCGGCTGACTGAGTTAGACCAACAGCTTCTGCATATTTCAAATATGTTTCAACAGAAGCGATAACGATCCGAGCTTCAATAGCAAGTAGTTCAATACCAACTAGAGATACACGTACCCAAGCATCTACAACGATACCTTTGTCTAAGATACGATCAATAACTTCTGCCAAGCTTGAAGAGGAATTAGTTTTTTCAACTGCCATATATTTGAACCTTAACTCATTGTTGTTGTTTTTCGGATTGATTTCTCAATCACTAAAACAATACTATTAACACCCGATTGAAATGTAAATAGAAATACAACCTAAATACTGTAAACAAATATAACAACGTTTAAGAAGATACAACATAACTACTTACAGATGTTTAATTTGTATACCGTTAAAACATTTATGATATTTGATTTGTGTGTCTTAAATTCCATTTTGTTTGTTTTGTATTAGTTAGTCTTGTTACAAAACTCAGAATGGAAATCTATGGGTAAAAAAGAACCCCTGTTATGGAGCGCAATTACGTATTAATTTCGGTAAAACTACGGATACAAAATAGTCAGTTACATGAAATAGGATGATTGCAACAATTATCGTTGTCTAGAAACCATGTATAAGGAAGCAAATACAGATCCAGTCCGTCAAGAAGCTTTAGCAGGTTTAATCGCTCATTTGGTGCAACAAGGGCATCAACCTCAATATGCTCAATTGATGGCGACTTCAATTATTTTTCAGACAGATCTAGATTTAAGAAATGCTCAGATTGCTAGCCTTTTGACTTGGCTGCAACAAGAACATAATGATATCTATTCTGCTGCTGTTGACGTAGTTGAATCAACTCGTGAACAATTTGAACAGCGTGTTCAACGTGGTTAAATTGTTCAATTTGAGATTCTAGATTTTGAATTTTGGATTGATATTCAGGGTTAATGAATTGAATCTTTGATGTTTAGAATATGCAATTCAAAATTACAATCTATCTCAATATGTTCAATTTATGTACTGGGATCAACGTTGACGTGATTTCTCCACGAATTGTTCATAATTGGAGATGAAACTAAGAAGTTTATAGTTATTTTCCATTGTGTGGAACATATATCATTGGTAGGGGGGCAAACAATGTTGTCCCCCTATAATTTTTTGCAGGATTAAACTTAAAACTGTTCTGCTCTAGTCTCTAGTCTCTAGAAATAAAAATTGCAAATCATAATTCAAAATTGTTGGCTCAAAACATGAACTAAGGTTGGTAGGATAAGGAAAAGACAAAGATTTTGGCCGTACTGGAAAGTAGTTGTTTGCTATGACTATTCTTGACATTGCTTCTCCCCTGATGGGAATTGCTCAAAAAACCCGTTCCGCTGCCAGTAGATTGGCTGTTCTCTCTACAGAGGCGAAGAATCAAGCCATTGAAGTGATCGCCCAAGCTTTAGAATCAGCAAGAGACGAAATCTTGCAAGCCAATATCGCTGATTGTGAAGCCGCCACTGCTGATGGGATTGCCAAACCACTTTATAAGCGCTTGCAGTTGGATGAACATAAATTGAGAGATGCGATCGCGGGAGTCAGAGATGTCGGTAAACTAGCCGATCCAGTCGGCAAAGTGCAAATTCACCGCGAAATTGACACAGGCTTAATTCTCAAGCGCATTACTTGTCCTTTAGGGGTTTTGGGCATTATTTTTGAAGCACGTCCCGAAGCCGCAATTCAAATTGTCTCTTTAGCGATCAAATCAGGTAATGGCGTAATCCTCAAAGGTGGTAAAGAAGCAATCCGTTCTTGCGAGGCGATAGTCAAAGCCATTAAGCAAGGCTTATCTCACACTGCTGTGAACCCCGATGTAGTGCAACTATTGACAACGAGAGAACAAACTATTGAACTTTTGCAGTTAGATAAATATGTAGATTTAATTATTCCCCGAGGTTCTAATTCCTTTGTGCGGTTTGTGCAGGACAATACTCGCATTCCTGTACTTGGTCATGCAGATGGTATTTGTCATCTATATATAGATGTAGCCGCTGATATTGCCAAAGCTGTTACCATTGCTGTTGATGCCAAAACCCAATATCCCGCAGCTTGTAATGCTATTGAAACCTTGCTGGTTCATGCCAGCATTGCTGCAGATTATCTACCACAGCTAGCCGCAGCTATGCAAGCCAATCATGTGGAATTAAGAGGTGATGAACGCACCGCCAAAATTTTGCATCATATCACCACTGCTACAGCACAAGACTGGGAAACAGAATACAGCGATTTAATTTTGGCAATTAAAATTGTTGATTCCATAGAAGATGCGATCGCCCATATTAATGAATATGGTTCTCGTCATACAGAAGCGATCGTCACCGAAGATGTAGCAGCAGCAGAAACTTTCTTAGGATTAGTGAATGCAGCCGGAGTTTATCACAACTGTTCAACCCGCTTTGCTGATGGTTTCCGCTACGGCTTTGGTGCGGAAGTAGGTATTAGTACTCAACAAATGCCCCCAAGAGGCCCTGTTGGCTTAGAAGGGTTAGTCACCTACAAATATCAAATGATAGGTGACGGTCATATTGTATCGAGCTACACTGGCGCAAATGCTCAGTCATTTACCCATCGGGATTTAATTTAAAGTCAAGGGTCAAGGGTCAAGGGTCAAGGGTCAAAGGGAAAAGGCAATAGCGAACAGGGAACAGGACTATTATTATTTTTCTCCTCATCTTCCCTCATCTATCTTTACCTATTCCCCATTCCCCATTCCCCAATCACTTCTTATACAACGTATCTTCTGCACCAGTGTAACCAGTTGCTACCCAAAGAATAGCTCTAGCTCCATCGCGTAAAGATTTTTCTAGTGGTTCTGGTGATGTTTTGGAAGGAACTGGTATTGTTTTAAACTCTATACCGCGACTACCTAAAACAATCTCGCCAATGACACTGGCGCGACGCATATGGAAATCAGAGGTAATCAAATAAACGCTCTTGATACCTTGCGCTTGCAAATCATCAACCAGCGTAGTAAAATTAGTAACTGTATCTACTGCCTCGTAATCCAAGTGTAAGCGTTCAGGATCTACTCCTGCCTTGGAAAAGACCTTTTGTGTCGATCTAGGTGGACTGCCACCAGTAATCCAAATTGGTAAATTTGGATGCTTCTTAGCAAAATCTGCTGTAAACTTTTCTCGCTCTAGATTTTTTGTTGAACCGCCTAACACTAAGACTGCTTGCGGTTCCACCATTTGGCTTTTGACTTCTTTATATCCCAACCACATTAATAGCGGGAGGGTGAACGCCATAAACCGAAAAGATTTACCTGTAAACAATAGCTTATTCAAGGCTCTATTACTTCGTTTACTGATTCCAATTTTTCTTTAAATAAAAGAAAAACAATAATTATCTAAGTGAGTAGAGTTACAAAAAAATCTTTCCAAATAAAAATTTGGGGATTTTTCCCTGAAAACTCATGGAATGTGATTTAACCTCTCGAGTGCAAAAGTAGAAGCTAAAAACCCTGATTTCTACCTTACTCCTCTCTCGGCTCCTAGTCTAGGGAGACTAAGGGAGAAAGTTTACTAAACTTATTTGTTTATAAAGGGGTTTTAACACTTTCATTTTTAATTGTCGATGTATTATCCTACCCCGTAGCGGCAGTTTCTCCATGAACTGCCGCTACTTTTATACATTTTTATTTTTTGCCAGCACAGAGGATTTGTTTCTGAGCATAGCCAAAACTACCGTAGATTTTAACGTATTAATTAGCATTAATGAGTAAGTGATTTCGGTTATGATTTTTGCCCGTTGAATAAGTTCGTAGTCAGGACTGGAGCCCCAGATTTTAAAGCACTAGAGTGCTTACTCGTTGGTTTTGTTAGTCGTTCATAGGTAAACCTTAAAGACCGCGCTAACTCACTACGAACTTATCCAAATTTTGGCAATAGACCGCGACAACAAGTCTATTGTTATACTTCCTTTTGTGCAAAGTTTATTTATCTTTCAATCTTAAATCGATGACAGTGGCGTTGAAGTTGTAGTTGAAACCTTCTAGCTCAAAAGGCATACCAATTTTCACTTTGCTGTTACCTAAAACTGGCCCATTTGGAGTGATTTTTGCTTGACCTTCTAAAGTCAACAACATATCTGTACTAAAATTGTTGGCTTTTGGATCTGGTAACTCTTTGATAGAACCATCAGGTTGGGGAACATTGATTGTTCTTGGTAATTGTTGCATAGATTTAATCGCAATTTCACCGTGAGGTTGATTGCGGATAATCACGTTAGTCTTACCGCCTGCTTTCAGTCCTTTGTCATATAACTGCTGAGGGTTGCGGACATTTAAGCCACGAACTACTAGATCTACTTCTATTGGTACGGTTTTAACACCGACTTGGGCCACAGAACCGGAAGTACCCGGAAAGAAAAATATGCCAAAGATAACCAGCACTATAACTAGTAAAGCTCCTAAATCGAGGAGGTTGATTTTACCGAACAAGCGGCCTTTGGTATCTAAAATAGCCATAACAAGTTTTCCAGATGTGAGCGGAGTAATTGAGTTGAGCAGCAGGATTAACTAGAGTAATGGCAATCTTCCCTAGTTAGTAAACACTAAAAGCGGCTGGGCGCTATAGTCATGCGACAGTGTATCACGACTTCTGAAATTACGGGACTAGGCAATCAAGTTCCGGAATTATTGTTGTTTTAACCTACTGATATGAGGAAACAATTGGTTCTCTGTTGGCTCCTTAAAAAACTTCACGCACAAGGGGATGACTGTTTAGCCAACGAATAATTTTCTATTGTGTAGCTGTCCCTTCCAGGAGAATTACCAAAACCGATTGTAGTGATACGGGCAATTACGATTTCGTTTTTAAGTTGAAAATGCAACATAGAAAGACTTAAATGCGTCCTCTATTTTGTGTTCTTCCACGATTTTCCCAAAGACCGGATTATGTTTGCTTGGAAAGCCTTTTTGACAAATTACCGTTTGTGGCGGCGGCGCTGGTTTTATCCGTTAATTTCTGTGGTAGTCGCCGTGAGTGTGTCCCTAAGTACACCCCTTCCAGGAAGGGCACTTGATTTACTACCACTTCTGTTCCAAGGAGTCCAGATACTTCAGCTATCGAATATATCCGATCGCCAAGAAGTTGATTTGGGCAAGCAGATGAATCAGGAATTGCAGAGTGAGTTTCGGCTTTACCGTAATGCTGCCGTGACTCGCTATGTGGAACAAATTGGTCAGCGTTTGGCTGCTAATAGCGATCGCCCCAATCTTCCCTATACCTTCCAAGTCGTTGACGATAAGGCGATCAATGCTTTTGCTACTGCGGGAGGCTATGTTTATATCCACACTGGGTTGCTGCAAGCTGCAGAAAATGAAGCCGAATTAGCAAGTGTAATTGCCCATGAAATTGGCCACATTGGCGGTAAACATTTAGTCAAACAGATGAGACAAAGGGCGCTGGCTAGTGGTGTAGCCACAGCCGCAGGTTTGGATCGCAATACAGCGGTGGGAATTGGTGTGGAATTAGCACTCAACCGTCCACGCAGCCGTCAAGATGAATTTGATGCCGATCAACGAGGATTAAGAACCTTGGCTCGTAGTGGTTATGCTCAGTCTGGGATGGTTTCTTTTATGCAAAAGCTTCTAGGAAGAGGTTCTACACCTTCATTTTTGAGTACTCACCCAGCAACAAGCGATCGCATTAATGCTCTCAAAAAAGCTATTAATGCTCAACCTACTAATGGGCGTTATGGATTGGATAATGCTGCTTACAAAGCTAATATTCGCGCATTATTGTAAGTAGGTCGGCGAAATTAAAGATAACTGACTGAGGCTGTCATTTGTCCTTGGTCATTTGTCAGTGGTAATAATTTTAAGCCTATTTATGTTTCTTAACATAGTTTGGTTTATTTCCACCGACTTTCTTAATCTTCACAATCCTGTGCAGACAGAATGCAGTACAAGCTAAATCACCATTGTGAAATCAAGCTATAAGCTATATCCAAATTATGCTCGCTGCTTGTTGTGGCGAGCGCCTTTAATTTCCGCTGGATCAATGGTAACTGCTGCTTCTGCTAAAGGTAGACTGCGGACACGCTTTCTAAATACGTTAGCTTGATAAACCAAGTTATTTGTCACATCTAACGCTGTCAACCAACCGCTGCGGGGATGATACGCGCCTGTATCTATATCCAGCCAACCTCGTCCTTGTGCCAGTTGACCGGGATTAACCCCTGGTAAAGTAAAGGTAATTGTGTGACCAATAATAACTAACTTATCAGGGAAGTAGGGTTTTTCTATGCTGTGAAATTCTTCTCTGATCCAACAAAATTGCTCGGCAGTTTGTTTGGCTAAAGGCATTAAAGGATCAAGACCAGCATGGGTTAGCCAAACATCGCCTAAGTCAATATATGTCGGTAATGCTTGAAACCAATCGATATGTTCTTGGGGAATTGTCGCTTCTTGGTAACTGGCTATAGTTGCTTGTCCTCCACTATATAACCATGCTTGCATCGCTGGAGTGGAATTGGCTCCACCCTTGGTCAGCACATTTAATAACATTTGCTCATGATTTCCCAACAGGCAGGGATAGTTATTGTCTTTAACAAAATTAACTACTTGTGCGCTCTGAGGGCCACGATCGATTAAATCTCCCAAAAAATATAGTTGATCGTTGGATGATGGAGCAATTGCTTTCAACAAAGTCATTAATCCTTCGTAATGACCATGTACATCCCCAATTACAATTCGACGTTGGTTATTTTGGCTCATTTGCTCTTAAGTTGAATAATATTAGTTATTACTTCTACTACAGTTTCAGGTGTGGAAATTTTACAGAAGAAAATTTAAAAAACTGAAAAAATTTATTTGATTATATCTTAAATTTATGGTATAAAAATAGCTTTTATTAAGGGGATTGGGTAATGGGTAATTGGTAATTGGTAACTAGGAAAAAACTCAACACCTAATGCCAAAAACCCCATTTATTGTAAAAAAGACAATTAATGCTGCTTACATATAACTAATCCAATCGCTCCAACTGCCAGCATAAAGTTTTCCTTGATCAATACCAGCTATTTCTAAAGAAAGTAGATTTACACAAGCAGTTACACCAGAACCACAATAAACCAATATCTCGTTAGCTGTTTCTAGCTTTTGCCAACGAAGGCGTTGTTCTGCTGGGGAAAGCAGATAACCTGATGGATCTGTAACTTCTTGCCAAGGATAGTTCACAGCACCAGGAATATGACCAGCAATTTTATCAATTGGCTCTCGTTCACCTCTATAGCGATCGCTTTCTCGGGAATCTACTAATACGACATCTGGTAAATCTTTTTTATTTTTGACGCTTTCAATATCTACTACTTTATCTATTTTTACTTGGGGGATAAAGGTAGCTGTTTGAGATTGAGGAATAATATTTGTGACGGGATAACCAGCTGTTTGCCATGCAGCAAAGCCACCATCTAATACGGCTACTCGTTCATGTCCTAAATAACGCAATAGCCACCATAAACGAGACGCAAAGGCAAAACGAGAATCATCGTAGGTAACAACTAAACTTTTTTGGTAATTTACGCCTATTTGTGATAGCTTTTGCGCTAAATCAGTGGGGTTAGGTAAAGGATGTCTTCCACCATGTTCTCCAACAGGACTAGATAGATCCTCGTTTAAATCTAGATAGTATGACCCCTGGATATGGCTAACTTGGTACTGCTGTCGGCCTAGTTGTGGATCTGCTAAAGAAAAGCGACAATCTACAATCACCACTTGCGGATCGTCGAGATGTGCAAACAACCATGCTGGTGAAACAACTAAGTGGTCATTGGTCATTAGTCATTATTAAATTAATTAGCAAATATTTATTATCAGTTTTCTTGAGAAAATGCCAGACTTTGAGAAATTTATCCCACAACTAACGGCAGATGGTTCCTTTACTTTTACCTCCCAAGAATTTGGTGAAGACTTTCACAGTCATTATGGAGCAAAGCAAGAGAGTTTTCTCAAGTTTGCTGCACCTACCCAACTAGCTGTACGCGCCCAAAAACCAGCCTTGCGACTATTAGACATTTGTTATGGTCTAGGATACAACACAGCAGCAGCTTTGCAGACTATTTGGGAGGCAAATCCTAATTGTCATGTGGAAGTTATGGCTTTAGAGCTGAATCCATCTGTACCCCAAGCGGCGATCGCTCATCACCTATTTGATCACTGGGACTACAAGTATAACGAAATCTTAAGGCAGCTAGCCTATAAGTATCAGGTGCAACAAGATAATTTACAGGCTGAACTTTTAATTGGTGATGCCAGAAACTCAATTAAATTAATCCAGCAGTCAGGGTTTCAGGCTGATGCGATTTTTCTCGATCCTTTTTCACCGCCTCAGTGTCCTCAGTTATGGACTGTCGAGTTTATGCAGCAAATATCATCGTGTTTAGACGCTGAGGGAATTGTCGCCACATATTCCTGTGCTGCTGCTGTCCGCGCAGCATTTTTGAATGCTGGCTTAAAAATAGGTTCGACTCCACCAGTAGGTAGGCGATCGCCTGGTACAGTAGCAGTTCATTGTGAAAGTGCAAACGCAAAAGATAATCGCATACTTCCGCCTCTTTCTCAAGAAGAACAAGAACATTTGCTGACTCGTGCGGCGATTCCTTATCGCGATCCGCAATTGCATGATGCTGCTGATGTAATTATTTTGCGGCGACAACAAGAGCAACAAACTTGCACCCTAGAACCTACCTCTCATTGGCGGAAAAGGTGGCTGTTAAAAAATGCAGGTACAGAATCAGTGGCTAGAGCCGAGAGAAAATAAGTTTTTCCAGATCTTGTTGTTGTCTTGATCGCATGACCTTATAGCTTGATTTTAGGTAATAAGGATCATTAATTTTTGTGTTCTAAATCACTCAAGCTTCATCTGTATTTAGTAGATAATGCTTTACAGGCAGCAGGAAAAAACACTTAATAATACTATATAAAAATTAAAATTTTCACTTCAAAACTAAGCTGCTCAATGAATATTTAGAAAAGCCAAACTTTGCTGCCCTGCTATTTTAGCCAATCTTCAGTAAAACACCTGATTTAATATTTGTGTATAATCCTCAGAATCTCACGAAAGAATAGTGAGACATTTGAACATTATTTAAGCGTGTTAGTAAAATAAATCAAAAAATATATTATAAATGATGCAGCTATCTTTTGAAGATTTGAGGTCTGCCGAATGTATTCAATCAAAAACTAAAGTGAAATTTTGGCTTACTGAAACCTTAAATTTTATTTAACAAACTGGAGTAACTTTGTGATGCAATGGGAACTCAAGCATACAAACCCTATAGACAAGCTTGGTAGTGGGTCTAACCCCCTCAACAAATTGGCTAATGTCAGTGCAAAAGATTCATTAAAATTACAAAATGTAGAGGGTAATTCAATGAGTTTATCTCCAGGAGAGTTGATGCTTGAAAAACCTGCATCATTACCTTCTTTAAAGGAAAAAGAAAATTTTAATTCGGATGATTCATTAGACTCAAAAACCCTAAAAAACCAAGAGTCACAAGGAAATAACCCTGTTTTAGATCTGCCAAAAATTTTAGTAGTTGACGACCATGCAGCTAGTCGCATGACAGCTGTAGCACTGTTGGCAATGGAAGGGTACGAAGTAATAGAAGCCGACAGTGGTGCAATGGCAGTGGATATAGTAAAAGAAAAGCAACCAGACCTGATTTTGCTGGATGTAATGATGCCTGGAATGGATGGTTTTGAAGTATGCCAAATCCTTAAACAAAATGAGCATACCAGACTGATTCCAGTGATTTTTATTACAGCTTTAAATGATAGGCGATCGCGGATTCGCGGGATTGAAGTTGGCGCAGATGATTTCCTCACCAAACCTTTTGACCGTGTAGAACTAATAGCGCGTGTTAAATCTTTAGTAAGGCAGAAGCGTCTCAATGAAGACCTAGATCATGCCGAACAAGTGCTATTTTCTGTAGCTATGGCTATTGAAAGCCGCGATCCAAATACTGGTGATCACTGCGAACGGTTACAAAAACTAGGACAAGCTTTTGGTGAATACCTGAACCTTACACGCAACCAAATTAAAGATTTGATGTGGGGTGGCTATCTTCATGATATTGGCAAAGTAGGCATTCCTGATGCAGTGCTACTGAAAAAAGGTAAACTCACCGCCGAAGAGTGGGAAATTATGAGACAGCACGTTGTGATTGGCGAAAAAATCTGCCAGCCATTACGCAGTATGCGAGGCGTAATTCCCATTATTCGCCATCACCACGAACGTTGGGATGGTTCAGGCTACCCCGATGGACTCAAAGGCGAAGAAATTCCCTACCTTGCACAAGTATTTCAAATTATCGATATTTATGATGCACTGACAAGCGAACGACCTTATAAAAGGAGTTTTACTTCCGAGGAAGCACTGACAGTCATGCTAGAGGAAACTGATTTAGGCTGGCGCAATCCTCAATTGATGGAACAGTTTGCAGAGTTTATAAATGCACAAACTAACTAATACCGCAAGGCGGAATTCAAAATTCAAAATTAAGACAGAGTAAGCTTTTTGTTGATTTTGAATGGTCTGTTTATTTCCGCCGACCTGTACTAGTGTGTTGAGCGGGTTCTCTGCGTTTTAGCAACTGGCGTTCAAAAGTCAAAAGTCAAAAGAATTATAAGCCTCATGCGAATAAGAAACGCTTCTTCATAAGCGAAAATCTAATTCCTAAAACACAAGCAATTCTTTGAGGGTAGACACTGCGAGTTCTTTCGCTCAAACCTAGATGATGAGGAGTACCCACCCTACTGTTGACAATCCCTAATTTTTAATATTTTTCCCCCTAGCTTGAAAGTGCTGAGTCAGGAGTTGCAGAGACGCGATTAATCGCGTCTGTACAAGAGTGCTATTAATGTCAGCTTTTGGCACAAACCTTGCCATGAAAGTCTGTCTTTCCCATGCCCAAAGCCCCATGCCCATTTTCAAGCCAAATATGAGATTTTTCTACCCTTAAGGGATGAACTATCAACAAAAAAAATCTAAAATCGGCATGGTAAATTTATTGTTTTACATAGACAAAAGGCTTTTTTAGTCAAGGTATTGTGAATTACCCACAAGATTTGACATTTCAGTCTGTGATGATTAGCTGGTATTATTTGAAGCCTAAATCTTAAAAGGCCAAGCGCAATAGCGCAATTCATTTATAGCTGATAGCTAAATTATGGTAGTTGTAGCAATTCTAGCGGCGGGACGCGGCACACGAATGAAATCACAGCTGCCCAAAGTTTTACATTCTTTGGGTGGGCGATCGCTAATTGAGAGAGTGCTGGAAAGTGTAGAACCACTTTCACCCTCAAGGCGGTTAGTGATTGTAGGGTATCAGGCTGAGGAAGTGAAAGCAGCCATGCAGTCTGTGCCTAATTTAGAGTTTGTCGAACAGACTGTACAACAGGGAACAGGTCATGCCATCCAGCAATTACTTCCGCACCTGGAGGGTTACAGTGGGGATTTACTGGTATTAAACGGTGATGTTCCATTGTTAAGCGCTCAAACTCTGCAAAATCTGTGGCAAACTCACCAAGAACATCAAAACGCCGCCACTATCCTCACCGCATACCTACCAGATCCTCGAGGTTATGGGCGTGTGTTTTGTGATAGTGAAAATATTGTGCAACATATTATTGAAGACAAAGATTGCACAACAGCCCAAAGACATAATCGCCGCATTAACGCTGGGGTTTATTGCTTCCGATGGCCAAATTTAGCTCAAGTGTTACCGCACCTCGAAGCAAATAATAATCAAAAAGAATACTATCTCACTGATGCTGTGACTCAGGTGGGGAAAGTGATGACCGTAGATGTAGAAGACTATCAAGAAATTCTCGGCATCAACGATCGCCTACAACTAGCTAAGGCATACGAGATTTTACAAAAGCAAATTAAGGAAAAATGGATGTTAGCGGGCGTGACCCTCATCGACCCTAACAGTATTACCATTGATGACACTGTAGAATTAGAGCCAGATGTAGTTATTGAACCGCAAACGCACCTGCGGGGTAACACAGTCATTAAAGCTGGAAGCCATATTGGCCCAGGAAGTTTAATTGAAAATAGCCATATAGCTGAAAATGTCACGGTGCTATATTCTGTAGTCAAGGGTAGCACTGTGCAAGCTGGAACCCAACTAGGGCCCTACACTCATTTACGCGGACAAGTGCAAATCGGTGCTGGCTGTCGTGTAGGCAATTTTGTGGAATTAAAGAATACACAATTAGGCGATCGCACCAATGTGGCGCATCTATCATATTTGGGCGATACGACAGCAGGCACCAAAGTTAACATCGGTGCAGGTACAATTACCGCCAACTATGATGGTGTGAAAAAACATCGTACCAAAATAGGCGATCGCACTAAAACTGGTTCCAATAGCGTCTTAGTTGCACCAGTTACCTTAGGCAATGATGTTTACGTCGCCGCCGGTTCAACTGTTACAGAAGATGTCCCTGATGATTCGCTAGTTATTGCCCGTGCGCGCCAGGTAGTTAAACCTGGTTGGCGCAACAAGAGTGCTGAATCATGAGTTATGAGTGCTGAGTTGGGGACTTCCAAGTAAAAAAATTCAATTAGTATTGTTAACTGTTGACAGTTGACAGTTGACTGTTAACTGTCAACAATTAATTATTTTTTGGAGTTCCCTTGAGAGTTAATAACTTACTCAGCACTCACTACTGAGGACTCGGGACTAACGATACAGCCAACATTAGTAGCAATTGGCAGTTCTAAGGTATCACCCATTCTGTGACCGTCGTGGTAAGCAGCGAGTAAGACTTGGCTGGTTTTACCCCAAGCGATCGCACCTGTGGCATCAAGTGCGATCGCACCCAAATCCCGCTGATTATTATGTGCTTCTGCAAATGAGCGTTGCATCGCTTCTTTGAGCGACATACCGTCAGTTACACGTACTACAATCTTGGCGGCTAAACACTCATCAATAATGTCTTCCCCTATCCCAGTGCAACTTACACCTGCTTGTGCTGTAGCATAATTACCCGCTGGCATCGCAGAATCACTGACTCTGCCAATGCGCTCAAAGCCCTTACCGCCTGTAGATGTGCCAGCAGCTATTCTGCCATAAGTATCTAAAGCGACAACACCTATAGTACCGCGTCCGGCATTACTACTTTCCACAAGTTCGGGTTCTGCTACCACCCCAGCCATTGTACTTTTAAAATTATCCTGACGCTCCTGTATCCATTCCTGCAAGCGCAAATCCGTTAAAGCGTTGTAGCTAGGAATCTGCAACTCCCGCGCCAGTTCTGCGGAACCGTAATCTGAAAGTACTCGGTCGGGGGAGGTTTGTAAAAATTGTGCCAACTGAATTGGGTTCTTCACCCGTGAAATATTAATAACACCACTAAAGCGTCCTGATGTCCCATCCATCAGAGAAGCACTCATACGGATTTGACCATCAGATTGCAGCACCGAACCAGTACCAGCATTAAAACGAGGGTTATCTTCCAATAATTGGCATCCTTGCACTACCGCTTCAGAAGCGCTGGCTCCAGAAATCAGGAGAGAATAGACTTCCTCCACCACTGTATACAGCGCTTGGCGCACCGCCTCCACTCCACCTTTACCGTGTAGTGAACTTCCAGCCCCTCCATGAATAATTAATTTTGGCTGCACCTGTAACTTCATATATTATTTGCGCTATTTGCGTCTCAGTGGTTTTAGTTTGAGTCAGTTTCATTTTTAACGTTAGAACGCCGACGGCGGCAACGTTCCGAACAGTATTTCACTTCGTCCCAGCAATCTTGCCATTTCTTACGCCAGGTAAAGGGACGTTTGCATACCGGACAGATTTTTGTAGGCAGGTCAGATTTAGAACTTGTACGCCCCATGTTAATACTGTGCAGATGATATGAAAATTGCGAGAGCGATGGAAAAATATTATAACCAAATTGTTACAACGGGGGGATACTTTTGGAGAACAAATGTGGGGTTAATCCCCCTATAGGGTTATTTATAGCCATCCTAGTGGGAGATTAAAGACAATTGGCAGATGTTGCGGCTCTTAATCAGCCTGTTAATGTCCCTCTAGAGTAAGATTTTGGCTACCTTACCAACTATACAGACTGAGAAAAATACTGTGTGTACGGAGATTTGCTAATAGCAAAAAGTCTGCAAATTTATGGGTCATACCCCTCACAAATTTAGCCTAGAAGTTATGTAATTCTAATAACTGAGTATTTAAGGTTAATTACTGTAGTAAAAAAATAACATTTATAGGTAGGGAGTTTGCAGCCTCATAGAGAGTGATGTCTGGCGACAAGAAGCATCCCCAATCCCCAATCCCCAATCCCCAGTCCCCAGTCACCAATCCCCAATCCCCACTTCAATGAACCACTAAAGGCAACAATAACCGACTGACTACTCGGCGATCGGGTAATTGATAAATATGCAACTCTCCTTGGAGTTGCTGCATGACATTTTGGCAGATGATGAGATGTAAACCAGGTGGTTTATCTAGGGAAGAAATAGCGAGCAGATCCTTGGGTATATGTTGATTAAGTTCTGCCAATAGCTGTGCTTCAATCTCGCCGTTATCTGTAATCGAAATATCTAAGGTGCGTTGATCTACACGGCGACACCAAATATCAATTCTGCCGCTAGATGCAGTACGGTTACAGGCTGCAACTAACAATTCATGCAGCACCATTTCTATTTTGGCAATATCACCAGCGATCGCCATTGCGGATAAATTTGCGGAATTTTGAGTACTATTAAAATCTCCAGAACTTTTAGTTGAATCCTGATTTGTCTCTGATTGTCCTAAACCATGTACGCCGATCCATAGCTTGTGTTGTTGGCGTAAATTCTCTACTCTTTCCATTGCCCGCTTTAACAAACTAGCTATGGGCATGGTTTCCCATTTAATCTGCAACTCCCATTGCTCAAGTTTTAGCAGTTCCGTGATTGAGGCTGTTGTCTGCTCAAACTGCCTGAGTATTGGCTTAGAGCGGATTTGCGTCATTTCTTGAGCCGGAATGCCCAAATCATGTAATTGGGAAATTAACTGCGTTGCAGTCCTTTGAATTTCCTCTAGGCGACGATGCTTATACCAATTGAGTTGGTTTAAGTCTTGGTTTTTGGAGTCTAAAAGTTGACTGATGCGTTTTTGTCGATGGAACCAGGCTAATTGATAAACAAGAGTTTCCGCTGCACTGAGGCTTTGCTGTGACCAATAACGCTCGTGGTGGTCTGCTAATAAAACTACACTTGTAGGTTGATAAGCATCTGTAGTCCGCAAAACCATCACTAAGATTTGCCCAATATCAGGCCCCTTTAACCATTTTCTCGTTTGTGCAGGTAAATCATCTATGGTGATGCTGAGGTGAGCTGCTTGCGCCAAAGCCCATTGAATTACAGCTTCACTTTGAAGGAATACAGGTGCATCCACAACAATCTCAAATCCTTCATTAATTACCCCAGGAATAATTTCTACTCGCTCCTTGCCAGCAGACCAAGATAGCATGATTGCTAGAGGACAACCAAGAACAGATGCAATATGTTGCAGTGCTGTGCGTTCTAAATGATTTTCTTCTACTTCGGCTGTTTGACTTTGGTTTTGTGCCAAAATCAGCAAAGATTGCTGAAAGCTTTGTAAAATCGTTTTTTGCTGTTCGTTATTATCTTGTAACTGCCATTGACGGATAATTACACCAATTTGTTGACTGATGCTCCAGAGTAGTTCTTTTTCTAAAGTTGTCCAAGTGCGATGGCTTTCATGAGCAATCACCACAATTGCTGTCGGTGAATTACCTTGAGCGCAGTTGCAAACTAACAGAGAATGTACGTCATTCTCGCTTAAGAAGGGTCGCCAATTAAAAAAGCGCAAATCTTCGTCTAGATTCTCAATTTCTACTGCTTCCGTTGCACGCTGTAAAAGTTGTCTATCTAAGTCTTTGAGGGCTTGCAGGGTAAATTTTAAAGGTCGGCGATTTTGCTGTTGGCTTTGGTGAACAATTTGATAATGATTCTGGTCGGGGTCGTAGCGCAACAATAAAAAGCGGCTAGTAGCGAGTCTATCTAAAACTCTTTGAGCGCAAATGCGTAATGTTTCGTGAAGGTCATGTTCGCTATAGATAGCTTGGGCAATTTGGCTAGTTAACTGAGCATCCTCTTGAATTTGTTTGATGGTGGTTTCCATACTTTCAGTCGGAGCCAATAGGGAAATTAACCCAGCAGCACCTTGGACAAAATTTTTGTCTGCATCTGTCCAAATCCGAGCTTGATTACCTTCTACTGCCAAAAACCCTAACAAATCTTTGTAGCAAATAATGGGAGCAGCCAAAAGCGATCGCACTCGCAGGCGTTGCAGTAGCTTGCCAGTAAAATGCGTATTTAAGGAACTACGTGATTCACCAATCCAGACAATTTGGTTGACCGCTAAAGCATAATAAAATTCGCTCAAGTCTTGAATGGGAATTTTTACTGCTGGTTGTTGGGGAGAAAAATTGCGGCTACTGGGGGAAACCTGATTACTCATCCGACACCAAAAGTAGCGTCCTTCTCTCTCAAACCAGTAAATACTTGTGCGGGAAGGGGAAACAAATTCTTGTGTGGCTTCTACTACTGCTTCTAACCTTTGTTCTAGGTTACTGAGGAGGCGTAAACTTTCCAGCAATTGCAATAAGGGCTTTTCAGCGTGTTTGGTTTGCTGTTGCTGCAAATCCATCTCATATTGATAAAGTACTGCCCCTAGTTCGGCTAAAACAACTAATAGTCTGGCTTTGGCTTCTCCAGATAATAAGTAACCCCATTTTTTAGAACCTAGCAATACCACACCCATACAGCGATCGCGATAGCGTAGCGGTAAAATCACTGTGCCTTGAATGTGGAATTTTCTGGCTATTTCTTGCAATGTTTCCGAGCGATTTTCAGTCTGCAAGTCAGCTATACCTAATGGACGCTGCTCAATCACTACTTGCTCTAATAAATCTCCTGGGGTGAGAGCTAACTTTTGATATAAAAAATTACCATCTCTAGTAGGTATAATCCCGCCTTTGCCAAACAATATATGATTTAGGCGATCGTAAAGCGCAATCCAAACCACTTCGTAGGCAAACTGCTCTTTAATATAAGAAATAGTAATTTCAATCAGATTTTCAAGATTATTCCCGTCCCGGAGTTGTTGCAGGACTCGCCCCAAGGAAAAAATCTGTTTTTCAGCAGCTGTAGGTTTTTCTGGCGGCCCCATTTGATTATTGGTCAACATTGCTTTAATATATAAAATGCCCAGAAAAGCACCCTGAAACTCAGTTGCGTTTAAAAATAGCAGCTACAAATAGATAGGAGAATGCGGAAAGTTATTTTCTGTTGAAATCTCAAATCCTATTTTTCCTCGCAACCCTGAATGGATATTTATCAACTAGCAATTCGTCCACTCTTGTTCAATCTGCTGAAGACAGATCCGGAGTGGTTACATGAACAGGCTGTTCACTCTCTCGACTGGCTTTCTCAAACCAACGATCGCCAACCCGGTAAATTGCTGAATAGCGTTCTGACGCAGTCATTGTGCTTACAAAATCCACGTTTAGAACAAACTCTATTTGGCCTCAACTTTCCCAACCCTCTGGGTTTAGCAGCAGGGTTTGATAAGAATGGCATAGCTGCCAATATTTGGTCAAGTTTTGGCTTTGGTTTTGCAGAATTGGGAACTGTAACATTTGTTCCCCAACCTGGAAATCCTCGTCCCCGCTTGTTTCGCTTACCCTCAGACAAAGCTGTTCTTAACCGGATGGGCTTTAATAATGATGGTGCAGCAGCAATGGCAACAAGGCTAGCACAAGGGCAACAAGAACTTAACTTGCATATCCCCATCGGTATTAATTTAGGCAAGTCCAAGGTAACACCCTTAGAAGCATCTGCCAACGATTACCTTAATAGTTTTCGTTTACTCAAAGACTTGGGAGACTACTTTGTAGTCAACGTATCTTCTCCAAATACCCCTGGTTTGCGATCGCTCCAAGATGCAACCATGCTCGGTGCAATCTTGGATTTATTACAACAAGAGAATAAATCACAGAAGCCGATATTTGTCAAGATAGCGCCAGATTTAGAATGGGAAGCGATCGCCGATATTATTGCCTTAGCCAATACCTACCAATTGGCAGGGTTAATTGCCACTAACACCACCATTCGCCGTGATGGATTGAAAACTCAGATAGTGGAAAAAACTGGCAAACCTGTAGCCGAAGAAGCAGGTGGAATTAGTGGCGCACCATTATGCGATCGCTCCACTGAAGTTATTCGTTTTATTTGGCAGCACACCCAAGGAAAATTACCCATTATTGGCGTTGGTGGCATCTTTACCCCTGAAGATGCTTGGGAAAAAATTACTGCTGGTGCCAGCCTGATTCAAGTTTATACAGGCTGGATTTATGAAGGGCCATTGATGGTACGCCGCATTCTTCAAGGATTACTTTCTAAACTAGAACAAAGCGGATTAACGTCCATCAGTGCAGCTATAGGTTTAGAAGCAAAAGTGAAAAATTAACCACAGTTATTTTTGAATCAGTTCTCAAAGTTTGAGTTGGGATTAAGACCTCAACTCAAACTTAAGATTTGCAGAAATGAGGGTATTTGACTAACAAATGCAAAAATCCTCAATGTTCACTGTTGACTGATTGTTGATAATTTTGTCTAGGCAAAAGCCCGGCAAAATAGGAGGAAGTTTTTAGCTTTAAGCCTTATCTTCCAATGGGAAAAACTCTTTGGTTTTTCGGGAAAATGACCAGGCAATACCATCAGGATCGCGGTTGCGGCTCCATTCTGGAAAATCAGGATCATTTCTCCGTTTATATACCGTACTGGAATAAACATTGAGACGTTTAGCTAGTTCTGATTGAATCAGAGAACCAAACACTAATTGTTTTTCCAATGGTATTGTTGGCTCTTCATGGGTTGCTGGTGGCAATAATTCATCCTCTGTTTCTTCCTCCTGCTGCTCTACTACTGGTGGTTCCAGTAACATCTGAGCAGTTTGGACAATTGGTTGTGGAGGAAGTTCTTTGACAGGCGGTTCACTACTTTCGAGTATGCTTCCCAAGATGGTGGCATTAATAAAGTAATAAACCGGACTTTCATCTTCAGAATTCAGAATACTGGCACCAAATTCGTTAGCTTTAGTATCAAGGTAGCGTTTGGCTTGGGAGCCAGAAAAATTACCCTTGATTGCCAAGTCCATTGGTGTGACTTTACCCTGAGTTTCCAGAACCAGGCGATTGAAAATTGGATTAACTTGCTGACACCATTTTTGCCATTGAATGCGCTGCCAAGTATTGAAAGCAAGAATCACTAGCATGAAAGCCAGCAAAATTTTCCAGGTGGAAACCAGGAAAATAATCAGAAACGAAATCGGCAAAAGCAGAACGAGAAAAGCCTTCCCGCTGCCTTCTAATGTGTTTTCACTCATGCTCATGGCCGCCAAGTGAATTGTTAGCAAAGAAATAATTATTATCTTGGCAAAAATTGTGACATTTTTTTGTATCTTTTGGCAAATTTGTTGGAAAAATATAACATCAGTGATTCTTATACACTGTAAAGCCCATAAAAAATTAGCAAAAATTTGAGCTTGAATTGTGCTTATTTACAAGCTTTTGCCAGGAAAAACCTGTTTTTGCCAACGCTTCAGCACAGGCAAATTTTATTGAATACAGTATCAATTAATACTAATATAAGCGGGTGCGCTTTATTCTATCACTTGCAGCGGCAAAGCAGAGGGTGCAACGAGAGTAGCGATCGCTCATCGCCAAACTTTCTGTTTCTTGTTCCCTCTGCCAAACACCAAATTCTAGTTCTCAAAATAAACACTTGACATCTTGTATTACACATACTACATTGAGAATACAAGGCGATGTTCCAAAAGGAGTAAGCTTTCAACCGTAGTGGATAGCTCAAATACCAGAGCGCCCAACTTGCCCGCAAGGGCCGACATATCGAGGGTTACCGCAAATAACAAAAAATATCCTTGATTGCAATTCTGGAGGTGCAGGTGAAAATCCTGCTCCGCTACACAAAAATTAGTACTGAGTAATAAGTGCTGAGTTTTGAATTTTTCACTCGAGACTCAGAACTCACAACTCATAACTTTTCATGTGGTGGGTGGCTCAGTGGTAGAGCGCTAAACATCCTTTTTCACCCCTTGCCTGCAAAGGCCGACGAATGAGGGTTATCGATTGGGTTCGAGAGGTCGCAGGTTCGATTCCTGCCCCGCCACCCAAAATTAGTACTGAGTTCTAAATTTTAACTTTTTTACTCATAACTCATAATTCACAACTTATAACTGTTCATGTGGCAGATGGCGAAATTGGAAAACGCGCTTGACACAAAAACCTTAATTCATCACCTTGCCCGAAAGGGCCGAAGAGTTGAGGGTTATCGTAATCTAGCAACCGTAAGGTTTTGCAGGTTCAAATCCTGCTCCGCCACACCTAAACTTAATTTTGGATTTTGAATTTTTATATGGGTGGGTAGCTCAATTGGTAGAGCAATGAACGGGTTAATTACCCATAGTCCTTGGTTCACAACCTTGCCTGAAAAGGCCGACGAGTCGAGGGTTATCGTCAATTCATCGGTTGTAGGTTCAAGTCCTACCTCACCCGCCAAAATCTAATTTTGAATTTTTATGTGGCAGGTAGCTCAGTGGTAGAGCGCCTAAAACATCCTTGTTCACCCCTTGCCTGCAAAGGCCGAAGAATGAGGGTTATCGCCTTCCAAGCGGGATGTCGCAGGTTCGAGTCCTGCCCTGCCACCTTTCATTTTTGCCCGTAAGGGCCGGGAGATGAATTTATGAATTATAATTTTTTCACTAAAAAGAAAGCAAATACGCCACAAACTCAGCCTATCCCCGGACGGGAAGCAGAGATGGTTAAGGGACGTTCCGGCGGGTATATGTTTGAGGCTGGTATTTGGAAAATGCTGCGCCGTTGTCTATTGATTGGTACAGCAAAAAGCACTTACTATGCTGGCAAACAGGAACTAACAGAAGATTTTGTAAATGTTGTTAAGCAAGCTGTAGCAGAAAATCCTGGGCGGGTTGCAGAGGAAATTCTTTATGCTAGCGATGGCCGCGCCATCAACAACAGTGCGCCTATCTTGGCTTTAGTGTTGCTATCGATGGGTGAAACACCAGAAGCGAAGAAAGCATTTGGTGACATCTTTGGGCAAGTTGTCCGTACTGGTAGCCACTTTTATGAATGGCTGAACTACACGAAATCGCTGCGGGGATTTGGTAAGGTGGTGCGCGAAGCTGGTAAAACTTGGCTATCGCGTGAAGATGTTAAAGGTTTGGCTTATCAACTGTTGAAATATCAACAGCGTCAAGGCTTCTCGCACCGAGATGCATTACGATTGTTCCATATTAAACCACCTACAGAAATTCACCGAGAGCTATTTGAGTGGGTAGTGAAAGGTTGGGAAGAATTGCCAGCAGACATCCCTTCAGAAGCCTTAGCGCAGATTTGGTGGTATGAGTGGTTAAAACGCAACCCTAGCGAAACCCACACTGCGATCGCACAAGGTCGTCTCACCCACGAAATGGCTGCACCTGTCGGTAAAATGGATAAACAAGCTTGGCAGCTACTTTTCCAAGAAATGCCCATCGGTGCAATGCTGCGTAACCTTGGTTCTTTGACAGAACTAGGCGTGCTACGAGCTGATGAAAGTGCCAATCTTCAGCGAGTAGAAGCAGTTCTCAATCATCAAGAACATCTGCGTAAAGGTCGCATACATCCGATTGATGTTTTGAAAGCTCTCAAAACCTATCAATCTGGTGGTAGATTAGGGCGCAGCCAGAAAACTTGGGAACCAGTTCCACGAATTGTAGACATCTTAGAAAAAGCACTGGAACTATCTTTTGATGTCGTACAACCTACAGGCAAAGTTTTCATGCACGCTGTGGATATTTCTGGCTCTATGTCTTGGGGTGTGGTGGATTCAGTGGGTTTAAGCTGCTGTGAAATAGCTACTACAATGGCGCTAGTAACAGCAAAAGCTGAGAAAAATTACATGATTCGTGGCTTTGCAACCGAATTTAGAGAACTAGGTATCACCGCTAAAGATACTTTTAGTTCTGCACTTCGCAAAGCTAGCAATCAAAACTTTGGTGGTACAGATGCTTCTGTGGCCTACGAATGGATGATTAAGAACAAGTTCAAAGCAGATGTAGTTTGCTTTTGGACTGACAATGAGTCATGGGCTGGTCATAAACATCCCAGTCAAGCCTTGGCGCAGTACCGCCAGAAGGTGAACCCTAATGCTAAGGCAGTGTATGTCACCCTTGCACCTTACAACATTACCTTAGTAGATCCTCAAGATCCTCTTTCTTGGGATTTAGCAGGTTTCGACCCTGGAACACCTCGCATCATCCAGATGCTAGCTACAGGTGAACTTTAAAAAGGCTGTTCGCGTAGCGTCTCCGATAGGAGAAGGATAAAGGCTGAAATCCAAAAATTTTCATCCTTTATTCTTCAACCTTCATACTTCATGGCGGGTTATCCTGGTTCGCAACTTGCCTTTCGAGGCCGAAGAACTTAGGGTTATCGGTTGTATCTCCACCATTCTGGGGATAGCGGGTTCAATTCCCGCACCCGCCTTTTTGATTTTTTATCTCTTCATGAGCAGCTCTTTATTTTATGCATCCTGGCAGAAAGAACTCTCTTTTCTTGCCTATGATGGCTAACACATAAATATTTTCGCAAGTTAAAGAAGCGTAATGTTGTGATAGCTTGTTGATAGATTCTCCCGATACAGTTATGACATAACTGTATCGGGAGAGTTCCTCCGTAATTGATTAGGGCAACTAGGGAGGCACATCTAATCATGACAAAAAATACAGAGGAAGCGCATCCTCAAAAAGACACAAAAAATTTTCCATCTTTAGATAACTTGCGAGTTTTATTAGTAGATGATAACGAAGATAGCCTTTTTCTCACTACGTTTATTTTAGAAAATCAAGGATTTCAAGTAACAACAGCAACATCAGTTACACAAGCTCTAGAGACAATTGAAGAATCGAAATTTGATATCTTAATTTCTGATATTGCCATGCCAGACATTGATGGTTATTCTTTAATTCGTAAAATTAGAAATAGTACCCTGACCGAACAAAGAGAAATGCCAGCTATAGCGCTAACTGCCCTGAGTTCTGATGAAAGTCGCAGTATGGCTCTAGCATCAGGGTTTCAAAGCTATGTTAATAAACCTGTAGAACCTACTATATTAATATCAGAAATAAGACGTTTAATTAGCAATAATCAAACTACTATATAAATTTAATATATATACAACTGTATTAATTCTGAGATGGCGACAGCTTTTCCAGAATTGTTGATGTGTTAGACTTACGCCTAACACATCCTACATAATGCTGTATTCATTAAGAATTTTGAATTGGGCTTTGCGCTACTAGTACAGTGCAGCGTAAATAAACAGACCATACCCTACGGGAAGCCGCTCCGCGTCTACAAAATCAACAAAAAGCTTACTCTGTCTTAATTTTGAATTTTGCGAAAAGTTGCGTGCGGGGGTTCCCCCCGTTGAGCAAACTTTTCAAGACGAATTTTGAATTTTGAATTCCGCCTTGCGGTACTAGTCCCTATTTTCTATAAGTTTAATAATCCCTGCAACTAATTCTTCTGGGTTAATGGGTTTAGATAAATGCATTTGAAATCCTGCTTGGAGTGCTTGCTGTTTATCTTGACTACTAGCAAAAGCAGTTAGTGCGATCGCCTTCGGCATAGCTTCTCTACGAGAGGCTGCGCCAACGCTTACCGCAAGAATTTTTCCTCCTGCTTCTGCTGTTCTAGTTCTCAGTTGGCGCAACAGTGTATAACCATCCATCTCAGGCATTCCAATATCACTAATTAACACATCTGGCTGTGTCTGTTCGAGAACTTGCAATGCAGTTAGTGCAGAAGATACTGAAATGACTTCAGCCCCATCCTGTTGTAATACAAAAGCTAGAAAATCTCGTGAATCTGCATCATCATCTACAAGCAGAATTTGTACTCCAGATAGAGACAAAGAGTTACTAATTAATGACGAAGAGTTATTTTGTTCATTAAATAAGGCTAGGTTTTTGTCTTGGATTAGCGGTAAGCAAACAGTGAATGTCGCCCCTAGATCGTTACCAGGACTGGCTGCTGTGACTGTACCACCATGCATCTCGACTATATTACGGACAATAGCTAGCCCTAAACCTAATCCACCAAATTTTCTGGTAGAACTGCTATCGGCTTGGCGAAAGTAATCAAAGGCATAGGGTAAAAACTCTGCACTAATTCCTTTACCTGTATCGCTAACTATGATTTGAGCATAGCTATCTACTTGGTTTAATTGCACGTCTACCTTTCCCCCAGGGGGAGTAAATTTGACAGCGTTGGAAAGCAGATTCCAAAAAACTTGTTGTAAACGGGTAGAATCGCCCAAAACAGGCCCTACATTCGGTGCAAAAATAGTATTGACCTGAATTGACTTCGTTTGAGCAGCTAAAGTGATAGTATCTATTGCAGATAAGACAATAGATTCTAAATGAAGACTTTGAGTTTGTAATGTGAGTTTACCCTGCAAAATGCTCGAAACATCCAGTAAGTCTTCAATTAATTGCACCTGTAACTTAGCATTACGCTCTATTGTTTCTAAGGCTGGAGAGATTTTTTCTGGCGCTAATCTACCGCTTTGCAATAATCTAGACCAACCAAGAATGGTATTTATAGGAGTCCGTAATTCATGAGAAAGTATAGCTAAAAATTCATCTTTAATCCGATTAGCTGTTTCTGCTTTTGCTCTTGCTGCTTGTTCCAATTCCAACAACTGGGCACGTTCTTGTTGTATTTGTTTTTGTTCTTGAATGTCTGTACAAGTACCAAACCATTTTACTACAATACCTTGTTCATCTTTGAGGGGTAGACCTCTAGCTAGTTGCCAGCGATAAGTACCATCAGATGCTCGTTTAAAGCGGTATTCATTTTCATATACTGTCCCAGTATTGACAGCATTTATCCACACGTAATATGCATTTTGTACGTCATCTGGATGTAATGCTGCCACCCAACCAGAACCTAAAGACTCTTCAAAAGTTAGCCCCGTATATTCAGACCATTTTTGATTAAAATAATCGCATTCACCTTGAGCATTAGTTGTCCAAACGAGTTGAGGAATGGCCTCAGCTAAGTAACGGTAACGCTCTTCACTTTGCCGTAAAACTTCTAAAATACGCTGGCGTTCAGCAATTTCTTGTTGTAATTGCTCGTTCGTTTTGGTAATCTCGTTCGTGCGAACAGCAACTAATTGCTCTAAATCATTCTGATATGTTCTTAATTGAGATTCAATGTTTAAGCGCTCTGTTATTTGTATTTGTAGTTCTTGATTTGCTTTTTCTAATTGATATGGGCTAGGAAGTGCTAATGCTTGTGGAACTAAAGGTACAAGTTGTAGGGCTGTAAATAAAGATATTGTGGCGGTTACAGCTTTAATTAATCCTGATAGCCAATAAGTTGGATGCCAAAGCGTCCAAATTTCCATCAGGTGAGTAGTGCCACAAGCTACGATAAATCCACTAAATAAGAGAAAAATCCAATGAAAAGGCAAATCCTCTCGTTTGCGGACAAAGTAGAAGAGTGTAGCAGGTATAGAGTAATAAGCTAGAGCGATGAGTGCGTCAGAAATTATATGTAGCAAAACTAAATTAGTTTGCCAGAGATAGCAGTGCCCATGTGGGATAAACGAGCCTGAAATAAAAAAATTGTTCCAAAATTCTGACATAAACCTCGGATAATGAATTATCAATTAAAACTTAAAATATTAAATTTTAGAAGCAAAATATGTAAAACTATAATTATCTTATGTTTATGTTTGATTGCTCTTACTTCTTCAATTAATATTTTATTGTGCTCTATTCTGTATCCTTGATACCTGTAGCATTCGATTATTTAGTGATTTTATTGTTTTTAGCAAGCTGATCGAAAAAAACATAAACAGTAAAAATTTATTAAGATATTTCATCAAGGAATATGATTTAATTATTAAAATTATTTAAGTAGGTAGAGATAGGTAAAAGCAAAAAAGGAATAAATATTTACCAATAGCATTAATAATTCATTTGTACGTTCTTGTTTCCTGTTCTTTACCTGAACGAGTAATTTCCCAACTCATGCAGGGATTGTGATCGCGGCAAAAGTATCAAAGAGAAGTTTTAAGAACTGCCAGAAATTAAATTATTCAATCAGTAAGGGCGAAGATATTAAGCAAATTCTTTCTCTTCCTCAGCGCCTCTGTTTCCTCTGATTCTTCTGCTACCCTAACGATAGGATATTTTTTTAGTTGGAAGTTCTTAATAGTTTATTTGTCTACACAGATCATAATGCCTGTTGATTCTGAAAGGATAGGAAAAAAAACCACCAGATAGAAATATGGCAGGGCGATTCAGTCGAAAAAGATTAATATTTGCAAATTTATTTAGACATCTATATAATTCGCAATATTTCTTGCCAATATTATATCTGAAGTTACCAATAAAACCAGGGTTTTGATGTTTTTTGCCTAAGCCTATAGGTGAATGTATCTCACTGATGAAAAAAATATTTACAATTTTATTACGAAATATAAAGTTACCCTCTTAATGACAAACTATTGTTTTTAGTTGCGATCGCTAGCAAGCAACTCCTTTACATAACTTCATAACAATTAGAGCAATCATAGCAATGATACCTGATATATGGATAGTTATTAAACAGCTAAGAATTATTGTATAATCTCAAGATTTTTCTTAATCGCAAAGTCAATCATCTCCCGAATTCAGCCTTCTTATTACAAAGAAACATAACTGCGGGAAGAGGTGAATGGAAGTAATTTTTCAGTACTCTACGTATTAGTAAATATCTCTATTTAAATGCGTTCACCAAACTTATTAGATTGTGAGTGAGCGTAGAGTATTACTGCGTGGGGATCGCAAAAATTAACAATCTGAAAAGTTTTCAAAGAAATGGCTTTACAAGGCTCTACTATTAATCAGGGGAAAACAGTTTCCTATGTAATTTTGATTGCCAGTGCCGCAGCGCTGGGTGGTTTTTTGTTTGGTTATGATACTGCTGTCATTAACGGTGCTGTTACGGCTTTGTCAAAGGCCTATAATGCTAACAGCGTCATGACAGGCTTTGCAGTATCTTGTGCATTGCTGGGATCTGCTTTAGGAGCTTTTGTAGCAGGGCCGATCGCAGATCGCTATGGTCGCTTAAAAACGATGCTGGTGGCATCTGTTTTCTTTACCTTAAGTGCGATCGGTTCGGGTATTGCATTTGGGATTTGGGACTTTATTTTCTGGCGGGCATTAGGTGGTATTGCAGTAGGGATGGCGAGTGTGATTGCACCTGCTTATATTGCAGAAGTTGCACCAGCCCATTTGCGCGGTAGACTTGGTTCATTGCAACAGTTAGCAATTGTAGTCGGGATTTTCGCAGCCTTAGTTTGTGACTACTTCATAGCCTTAGGTGCAGGTGGATCGGCGGAAGGGCTATTTTGGTTTGGTATTCCCGCTTGGCGTTGGATGTTTTGGACAGAAGCCCCACCAGCAATTATTTATGGATTCGCTGCACTAGTGATTCCTGAGTCGCCACGATACTTGGCAGCACAGGGACGATATACAGAAGCAACCCACGTTTTAGCAAAAGTTATTGGTGGTAATGTCGAAGCAAAAATTGAAGAGATTCGCCAAACAGTTCTACGAGAACGTCGCCCCCAATTCTCTGACTTGCTAAGTCGTAGTGGTGGATTGCTGCCAATTGTGTGGATTGGTATAGGATTGTCTATCCTGCAACAATTTGTAGGCATCAATGTTATTTTCTACTACAGCAGCGTGTTGTGGCAGGCAGTAGGATTTTCTGAAAGAAATTCGCTATTAATTACAGTAATTACAGGAATCGTCAATATTGTCACAACTCTGATTGCGATCGCCTATGTTGACAAATTTGGTCGCAAACCATTACTCATGCTAGGTTCTATTGGCATGACTGTGACATTGGGTACTTTGACTGTGGTGTTTGCTAACGCAGCTATCGATCCAGCCACAGGTAACCCCACGCTTCCAGGAACATCTGGAATTATGGCTCTTTTGGCAGCTAATCTATATGTGGTCTTCTTTGGCTTTTCTTGGGGGCCAATTGTTTGGGTGCTGTTAGGCGAAATATTTAATAATAAAATTCGCGCTGCTGCCCTATCTGTGGCTGCTGCGGTGCAATGGATGGCTAACTTCTTTATTTCTACCTCATTTCCGCCTTTACTGAAATACTTTGGTTTAGGTTCTGCCTATGGGCTGTATACAATTGCATCGGCAATTTCTATATTTTTCGTTGCCTTTTTTATCAGGGAAACCAAGGGCAAAGAATTAGAGGAAATGTAATGTAAATCCCATAATTTACAGACTGTCAGTCGTAAGCTAATACATCTTGAAATTGCATAACTACTCGTAGTGATTGTTGACTGTTAACTGTTGACTGTCAACGGTCAATAGCCTAATCGAGTCAATGTGCAAATTAAATATGGAACAGCTTACTAATTTGAACAAAGAATGCAACGTATCGTTAGGGGTGCAAGGCTGTGCGCCCCTACAAATTTATGTGTTGCAAACATGATTTTGAGATGAATAAGTTACGCCAAATTAGCTGAATATGTAATTGCGATCGCCATTTTCCCAGATCATCCTTCCCAAGGTGTAGTCGGAGCGTCTGGATCGTCAATTGCATCTGTAACATCTTTAATGGGGTTTTGTTCCGTTCTAAAATTCCGATTTGAAAACCCAGTCAACTGTTCTACCGCAACCAGTGCTTCTGATGCAGATTGATAACGCTGCTTGTAATCTTCCAACACCATTTTACTGAGAATTGCAGCTAAGGCTGGGTTAACCACTGCATGTTCTCGCCATTGTAACTCTCCGTCAGCATCTCTTTCTAGTTCGTGGGGGGCGATACCAGTCAAAGCCCTAATACCAATCATCCCAACTGCATAGATGTCGCTACTGTATTGGGGACGGCCAAAACATTGCTCGTTTGGTGCATAACCCTTAGTCCCAATCCCAATGGTAAACGGGGTTTGTTCTTGATTTTCTGTTTGCAGTGTAGAGACCTCTTTCACAGCACCAAAGTCAATTAGTACTAATTTCCAATCTGAATGTCGGCGGATAATGTTACTGGGTTTAATATCACGGTGAATTACACTGTTTTGATGCACAAATGCCAATGTTTGCAATAAATCTCGTAAAAGTTCGATAACTGATGTTTCTAAAAGCGATTGACCTGCAGGTAATTCTTTGCTTAAGGGATGACCAACTACAAATTCTTGAACTAAATAAAATTCTTCGTCTTGTTCAAAATAAGCCAATAGTTGGGGAATTTGGTGATGTTTCCCCAATCTTTCTAAGGTTTGCGCTTCGGAATTAAATAAACGTCTGGCGAGTTGCAATCCTGTGGTTTTGGTGTTAGCTGGTTTGAGTTGTTTAACTACACATTGCGGGTGACCTGGACGTTGCAGATCTTCTGCAATGTAGGTTTCGCTAAATCCTCCAGAACCAAGAACTTTGACAATTCTGTAGCGTCCACCGAGGATTTTGCCGGCTACAGCTAAATCTCGTTGTTGCAGTAAATCTTGCAAGTCTTGTTGTTGGCTGATGATTTCTTGCACAACAGGCGAAGTTTTATATTTTTGAAAGATGTCTACTAGTTGCCGCTTTTTAATGCTTTCTCTCGCGATTTCAGTGCCGAGATAGGATAAGCCGATAAAGGCGATCGCTACCATTGGCACACTAGTGGGGTAGATTAATTGGTAATGTACGAATAATACGTAGCTGATGCCTCCCCAAATTGTGGCACAGCCAATGCTGACAATTAATCTACTGATACCACGCTTGCGTCTGGCACATACAATGCCGACACCGCCAACTAAACCCAGCACAAATACACCTTGCAAGGGTGAACTGTTAATTCCTTGGGCGATCGCTTTATCTTCTATTAAAGTGGCGATCGCATTGGCATGAACTTCTACCCCTGACATGCGTTCTGGATATAGCCAGTTATTCCCCGCTACTACTGGATGATAATCGTTACCTAACTGTGCAGTAGCTCCAATCACTACAATTTTATTTTTGAAAACCTTTCCCTGCTGCAAATAATTTTTCCAATTTTGGGGGTCAAGAACATACCAAAAGGGAATTTGCTCAAATGTTCCCGCTGGCCCCCAAAAATGAATGCGATCGCCTTTTGGTCGCGAATATTTAATTCTGGCTGCCCTCAGCACTGCTTCGTCAAAGGAAGGCACTTTATCTATTAAGTTATCTTCTGCTAATGATTTGTTAAACTCACTTGCTAAGCGATGAATCTTCCCATCAACTTCTAGAGGGAAATTTACGGTACCTGTAGATACAGCACCAATGCGAAACATCGGTTGCGGTAATGTGAGCTTATTAAAAGTACCTTGATGGGACTCAGAAGTTTCATATACCGACGCTAAAGTAACCTTACTGCCATATTTTTGCAAGACTGCTTGCAGTTGGCGATCGTCGGCGGCACCATAGGCACTCTCTGTATCAAAAATTACGTCTACTGCCACAGATTTCGCACCAGCCTGCATCAATTTTCTGATGACATCAGCATAAGCAGCACGTTTAAATGGAAAAGATTTCAGTGGTTCCAGGTAAGCATACTGTTGTGGATCTGTTTTATAGTACTGTTCAGGGACTGATATAGACTGATTGTCTATGGCCAAAATCACGATGTTTTCTGGAGGTGCAATCGGCCCGCGCAGTTGAAAAAACGTAGAAAGTGCCTGACTTTCCATCAACTGTACAATGCCCAAACCAGAACTACTCAGTAGTGCTGCCCCTATTGCTGAAACACCAGTCAGCAGATGACCAAACCAAGACATTAGTTGGGTATGGTAGGTTAATGCGGTCGAAGTTGCTTTAGTTGGTTTGCCTAACTGGCTATTGGCAGCAGAGACATATTTTTTATTTGAGGTAGACGTAGGTTCTTCTGCCATATCGTGTTATTGATTGATTTAGGTACAACACTTTATATTTATTCAGACCCTATTTGAGCGAACCACATTAAATTAAGAGTTAAATGAAAAACTTATACATTTGTAAACTATCCTTTCTGCTGCAGCGTATTTTTATTGATGTGTCTTTACAGGGTCTTGCGATTAAAATACGGCCCAAATTATTCTCCATTAGAAGAGCAATCTGTAATTTTGCCACAGAACTAAGCTAGAGACGCTTTGTTTGTGGATTTGGTTTCGCGTAAGATATACCAAACCCAACAGTTATGCCGTCAGTAAAAGGTTTACCAGATTTTTGTTTTGGGCAACTTCTGTTAATGCTACAACGCTGACATTGTGCAAAAATTGTGTCCTGTTGTTAATGGCAAAATCAAGAGATGGGCATTAGCCTACATTCTACCTGAGAAGCAATACCATACCTCTTTAGGAGTAAACTTGACTGTTATACAGTTAGCAATGGTGTTACACAGTCTATTTTATTGGTAGATTTTGAGCGCAGGCTAACTCTTACAGTGTCTGGGATTAAAAAGGTTCAGCATCCTGCATCTGCTCTATTATTTTCCCGATTTTTATGACTTAAAAGAGGTTAAGATAAAAGCTATACATGAAGATATACTTTATAGATATTAGCAAATAAATCATTTGATAATTGCTATAATCTATTGTTCAATCTAAAATTCTTTTCTATTATTAGGTGTATTTTTCTATGGGTTCTCCAATGAATCGTCTGTCTATTTTTGTAGACGGAAACAATATGTTCTATGCTCAACAAAAAAATGGCTGGTTTTTTGACCCACGAAGAGTTTTAGAATATTTTAAACACGAGCAATCAGAAACAACATTAATTAATGCATTCTGGTACACTGGCTTAAAAGACCCACAAGATCAAAGAGGTTTTCGAGATGCTCTCATTAGTTTAGGATATACAGTAAGAACTAAAATTCTCAAAGAATATTATGATGATTCATCTGGTCGCTATTCACAAAAAGCTAATTTAGATATTGAAATTGTTGTCGATATGTTTAATACAGTCGACCAGTATGACAGAGTCGTATTATTTAGCGGCGATGGAGATTTTGAGAGAGCAATTGAGTTATTACGTTCAAAAAATACACATATTACAGTAGTATCTACAGAAGGAATGATCGCGAGAGAATTACGTAATGCTACTGATAGATATATAGATTTGAATGATATTAGAGACAGAATAGAAAAAACAGAAGCTTAATATGTTAATAATTATTTACAAATCTAAACAGTAAAAAACTTAAGATACAAGGTAGTTATAGCAAAAAGTCAACACTAAACACAAAAAACAGAACAATGACAACCCAACCAGAGCGAATCATTATTTTTGATACCACATTGCGAGATGGCGAACAATGTCCAGGAGCAACCCTGAATATAGACGAAAAGCTAGTGATAGCCAAGCAACTGGCGCGTCTGGGTGTGGATGTGATTGAGGCAGGATTTGCCTTTGCCAGTCCTGGAGATTTTGAAGCAGTTAATAAAATTGCCCAAATTGTCGGGACAGAAAATGGCCCTGTAATTTGTAGTTTGGCGAGAGCTAAACATGATGATATTAAAGCAGCAGCTGAGGCGATTAAACCAGCAGCAAAGGGCAGAATTCACACATTTATTGCGACATCTGATATTCATCTGCAATATAAACTGAAAAAAACTAAATCAGAAGTTTTGGCGATCGCCGAGGAAATGGTTGCCTACGCCAAAACCTTTACTGATGATGTAGAATTTTCCCCAGAAGATGCTGGTCGCTCCGATCCAGAATTTCTCTACCAAGTATTAGAGAGAGCGATCGCAGCTGGAGCCACAACAGTTAATATTCCCGATACCGTAGGATATACAACCCCTAGCGAATTTGGAGCAATTATTAAGGGCATAAAAGAGAATGTCCCTAATATCGACAAAGCAATTATTTCCGTTCACGGACATAATGATTTAGGCTTGGCAGTTGCTAACTTCTTAGAAGCTGTGAAAAATGGTGCTAGACAATTAGAATGCACCATTAATGGTATTGGTGAGCGTGCTGGTAATGCAGCTTTAGAAGAATTAGTAATGGCATTGCACGTGCGTCGCCAATATTTTAATCCCTTCTTAGGTAGACCAGTAAACTCAGAAGAATCATTAACTAATATCGACACTCGTCAAATTTATAAATCCTCGCGGTTGGTGTCTAATTTGACGGGGATGCTAGTACAACCAAATAAAGCTATAGTCGGGGCAAATGCCTTTGCTCACGAATCTGGAATCCACCAAGACGGTGTATTAAAAAACAAACTCACCTATGAAATTATGGATGCCCAATTGATTGGCTTAACAGACAATCAAATAGTTTTGGGCAAACATTCTGGTAGAAATGCTTTTCGGACTCGCTTGAAAGAATTAGGTTTTGAACTGTCAGAAACCGAATTAAATAAAGCATTCGTCAAATTTAAAGAAGTCGCTGACAAAAAGAAAGAAATTTCTGATTGGGATTTGGAAGCGATTGTCAATGATGAAATCCAACAAGCACCAGATTTGTTCCGCGTCGAGTTAGTGCAAGTTTCCTGTGGTAGCAATGCCCAACCTACAGCCACAGTTACTCTGCGAACTCCAGATGGCGAAGAATTAACCGATGCAGCCATTGGTACAGGGCCTGTAGATGCTGTTTATAAGGCAATTAATCGCGTAGTTAATGTACCCAACCAATTGATTGAGTTCTCTGTACAGTCAGTTACAGCTGGAATTGATGCGATTGGCGAAGTAACTATTCGCTTACGCCACGAATCGCGCGTATTTTCTGGCCGTGCAGCAAACACAGATATCATAGTTGCATCGGCTCAAGCCTACGTTAATGCACTGAATAGGCTGTATGCATCGTTGCAATCGAAGGAAAAAGAACTGAATCCAACGCAGTAGACAATTGGGGCATGGGGCATAGGGTATTGGGAAATACTAATTTTCCTTGTCCCCTTGTCCCCTTGTCCCCTGATCCTCCTCTGCTTCCCCAATCAACAAGTCGCTGCAACTGCGGCAACTGAATCATTAGCAACTGCGGTTGTTAAAGGAATTTGAATTATAAACTCTGTACCTTTACCCAGAGTAGAAACACATTGCAAACTCCCGTTGTGGGTGTCGGTAATAATTTGATAACTGATAGCTAGTCCTAATCCTGTACCTTTTCCCTCTGGCTTAGTGGTGAAGAAGGCATTAAATAATTGTAGTCGCACGGCTTCTGGCATACCAGATCCATTATCGGCAATTTTGATAATTGCATAGCCATCTTCAGCACTAGTGGTAATTGTAATCATATTGGGATGCTGGAGAATTTCTGCAAAAGTCTTACTATGATTAGACTCTTCTAAAGCATCAATTGCATTTGCTAGCAAATTCATAAACACTTGGTTCAATTGTCCGACATAGCACTCAATCTGCGGTAGGGTTCCATACTGCTTTACAATTTGGATCTCGGGACGGTTGGATTTAGCTTGCAGACGATGCTGCAAAATCATCAGGGTAGCCTCAATTCCCTCATGAATATCAACTGTCTTTTTCGTAGTTCCATCGACACGTGAGAAATTTCGCAACGACTGCATGATTTCTTTAATGCGTTCTGTACCAAGTTTCATAGAAGAAATCATTTTTGGCAAATCTGCAAGCAAGTATTCTAAATCTATAGCGGCAATTTCTTTTGCAATGTCATCGCCAGGCTGGGGAAACTTTTGGTTATAGAGGTTTAACAAGTTAATTAAGTCTTGAATGTACTGGTTAGCATAAGATAAATTACCAGAGATAAAGTTCACTGGATTGTTAACTTCATGGGCAATCCCAGCTACTAGTTGTCCTAAAGAAGAAATTTTTTCAGTATGAAATAATTTAGCTTGAGTGTGTTGCAATTCTTGTAAAGCCTGTTCTAGTTTCTGTGCTTGTTCGCGTTGTAAACGCTGTTCTATCTGCTGGCGTTCGGCAATTTCACGTTCAAGATTGGCTAAGGCTACTGTTCTTTCGATAGCGGTTGTTTCTAAGGAAATTAGCAGTGCTAATCCTAAAATTGCAAACGTCACAATACCAATCGTTGTGGAAAGTACAGAAGAGTCGAGATTCATTACCGATCGCATCTCTGCCATTTCTTCGGCATGAAAGCTAGTAGCTGCCATACCTGTGTAATGGACGATGGGGATGGCTGCACCCATAACGATCGCACTTAAAATCTTCTGCTGACGATGAGCGCTAGTACTGCGATCCGGTAAATGAAATGCCAACCACAAAGCTACTAAAGAAACGATAAACGCGATCGCAATTGAAACACCGACTAATAGATAGTTGTAGTGTATCTTAGCTGGCATTTGCATTGCAGCCATGCCAGTGTAATGCATAGTGATAATCCCTAGTCCCATCAGCAGACTACCACCCAGCAAATTGAAGATGCCCATAACCTCTCGACTAACGAAAAATAGGGCACATCCTGATGCCAAAATTGCAGCCAGTATTGAGATTAAAACCTTGAGGATATCATATTTTACAGGGATGGGCAGGCAAAAAGCCAGCATTCCCACAAAGTGCATTGACCAAATACCTGTTCCCATTGCGATCGCACCACCAAGCAACCAGCCAATGCGCGCATATCCAGAGGAGGTGCGGACTTGTCCAGCTAGATCCAAAGCAGTGTAAGCTGCAAGCATCGCGATCGCCACTGAAAGAACTAATAAACGAATGTCATAAGTACCAGCGATCGGTGTATTCATAAAGTTGATTTATTATTCTCAGCCATCAAAATTGGCAATAATGTTTGTTTCCCAGTTTAGGAATAAAAAATAATGAAATTATGAGGGTTAATCAAGATTGTTTATCAAAAAATGCCAGTTTGACAGGCATAGCAACTGTGCCTATTTGAAATTGTATTTAATAATATTAAAAAAACATTATTTCCAAAGTTTATAGTTCCCATTTAGGAAATAGGAATAACAAATAAATTATATTTATAATTGTGATCTTCATCACCGACCAATAGTTTATTAATGGTAAAAGTCCTCATATTTATCTGTGAAGCAATCAAAAATCTAAAATCCTAAAGCCTTGCGTTTCGCTATGAAGTCAATCCAAAATCCAAAATTGTTTGACTTAATTTTGATGCTGATAAGCATTAGGATTAGAACGCATCATCAGTTTTTCTGGCGCTGTAGACTTTTTAAAGCCGTAACGCCGATAAAGCCCATGAGCATCTTTGGTACCTAACAACCATTTTTGGACATCTTGGAGTTCTGGATAATTCAGAATAAACTGGACAAACCAAGTTCCTAAACCTTGCCCGCGATAAGGCTCTAAAATAAATACATCTTTTAAAAAAGCAGAAGTAGCGTAATCAGTAATTACCCTAGCAAAACCTACTTGTTGCTGCTCTTCATAAAGCCCAAAACATAAAGAATTGGCAATTGATTTTTCTAAAATTGCTAAGGGAATATTTTCTGCCCAATAAGAATTTCGCAAAAAATCGTGAATCATTGCAATATCCAGCTTGTATTTATCTGTGCTGATATAGAATCTGTGTTTTAACTCTTCCTTCATTGGTTTAAATCCAGATTAATCGTATTGATGAAATTACTGAACCAGATGTTAAATTGCAGCAGCTATATTCAAAATTGCGGCTAGTTGAATTTACAAAACAGGGTTATATCTATTATTCATTATGAATCAAGTAGGAACCACATCTTGGAACGAAGTCCTTGCTACTTTTAAAAAAATTTGGGGTTATGAAAATTTTCGTCCACCGCAGGGTGAAATTGTCAGTAGTTTGTTAGTACAAAAAGACGCATTAATTATCATGCCTACAGGTGGAGGTAAGTCGATTTGTTTTCAACTTCCCGCACTGCTGCAAACAGGATTGACTTTGGTAGTTTCGCCGTTAGTAGCGTTGATGGAAAACCAAGTGCAAGAACTACGCCAGCTAAATCTGAGTGCAGCATTGCTACATAGCGAACTACCTTCATCACAACGTCGCTTAACTCTGCAAGCATTGGCACAAAACAAACTCAGGTTATTATATTTATCACCAGAAACTTTACTAAGTGCGCCTGTTTGGGAAAAATTGTGTCAACCGCAATTGCAGATTAACGGCTTAATTTTGGATGAAGCCCATTGTTTAGTGCAGTGGGGCGAAACCTTTCGACCAGCTTATCGCAGATTAGGGGCAGTGCGGGAAGCACTGCTGAAATCAAAACCACCTGGAAGCAAAATTAGTGTGGCAGCTTTTACGGCGACGGCTGACCCTTTAGCGCAAAAAATTATTACCTCAGTTTTACAATTACAACAACCAGATATTTATCGCCTCAATCCCTACCGTCCAAATCTGCATCTCAACGTCTGCATCGCATGGACTCCCAGAGGTAGAAAGGAAAAATTAGTCAAATTCATTCAACAGCGATCGCAACAAGCTGGATTAGTCTATGTACGCACGCGAAGAGATAGCGAGAATTTAGCAGCCTGGTTAGCAGAGATGGGTTACGCCACAGCTAGTTATCACGCCGGACTGAGTGCAGTAGAACGTCGCGCTGTAGAAGCTAGCTGGTTAGGTGGTAAAATACCATTTGTAGTGTGTACCTGTGCATTTGGCATGGGAATTAATAAGCCTGATGTGCGCTGGGTAATTCACTTTCACGCGCCGCTACTACTTTCCGAATATGTGCAAGAAATTGGCCGTGCTGGGAGAGACGGGAAACCCGCAGAAGCGCTGACATTGGTAAGTGAACCTACAGGCTGGTTAGATTCAGAAGATAAACAAAGACAGCAGTTTTTTGAACAACAAATGCGATCGCAACAACAAACAGCGCAGCAACTTGTGAAAAAACTGCCGCCACAGGGAGAAGTAAATGCAGTAGCGAGACAATTCCCCGATGGTGCAATGGCTTTGTCTTTACTCCACAGTAGTGGACAATTAAACTGGCTTGACCCTTTCCATTACGTCATCAAGCCAGGGTTAGACAAGCAACCAGCAACTCAATTGCAAGCAGCCAAGCACATGAACCAGTATTTGCATACACAACAGTGTCGCTGGCAGTTTTTGTTAACCGCCTTTGGTTTTGCCCAAGAAGCTGCTAACTGGCGTTGTGGACATTGCGATCGCTGTTTAAGATAATTATTAATTCGTAATTAAAGGCAACGAATTAGCAATTAGTAAAATAAACCGCTTATATAGTAAGTATTTTCACCTGTACAAGCGGTCTAATTACATTATTTAAAATTGCCGTAAAAAGCGCAAATCGCTGGCATATAAGCGGCGAATATCATCGATTTGATGTAGAACCATCGCAAAACGTTCAACACCGAAACCAGCTGCAAACCCAGTATAAATTTCTGGGTCATAACCTACAGATTTCATCACATTTGGATCGACCATACCGCAGCCCATAACTTCCAGCCAGCGACCATTCCATTGCAAATCCACTTCGGCTGAGGGTTCTGTAAAGGGGAAGTAGCTAGCGCGGAAGCGAATTGGCAAATCGCCAAACATTGCTTGTAAAAATACCTTAATTACACCCTTGAGGTCTGTAAATGTCAGTCCCTCATCAATGGCTAACAGCTCGATTTGATGGAAAACTGCTGAGTGGGTAGCATCTACGTTATCTCGGCGATAGACTCGCCCAGGGGCCACAACCCTGATGGGTGGTTCTTCAGATTCCATATAACGAATTTGCACTGAAGAGGTATGAGTACGCAGAAGATTACCATCTGGCAGGTAGAAGGTATCCTGCATATCACGGGCTGGATGGTCAGGCGGAGTATTCAGCGCTTCAAAATTGTAATAATCTGTTTCCATCTCTGGCCCTTGAGCCACTGTGTAGCCCATGCCGACAAAGATATCCAGCGCGCGGTCGATAATACCATTTAGAGGATGGATGCGGCCTTGGGGGCTGTGGATTCCCGGCATTGTAACATCCAGAGTTTCAGCCTCTAACTGGGCTTGAATTTGAGCAGTTTCTAGGGCAGTGCGCTGCTTGTCTAAACTATTTTGTAGGGATTCTTTCACTGTATTGGCGATCGCCCCAATTTTGGGACGTTCCTCTGCACTCATCTGCCCCATACTTCGCAACAGTGCCCCAAGTTCCCCCTTCTTACCCAGATAACCTACTCTGAGTTCTTCTAGGCGTTCTAAGGTATCAGCGGCTGCGATCGCTTTTTCTCCTTCCTGCCGTAGTGCTAAAAGTTGAGCCTCTAAATTGCTAGTCATTATTTATTAGTCATTAGTCATTTGTCATTGGTCATTAGTTCCAGAAGTTTGGTACAAATCACCAACCAGCTTAGTAATATGACCTTAACAGGCCAAAGGTATGGGTCAAAGGAAGGTTGAAGGCTAAAGTATAAAGTCTGAAATTATCCTACTCATTCCCAGAGGGGGTAGGAATATCAAAAATTTGATTTTTTACTGCACTTGCGGGTTAGGCAGATGCCTAGCAGCCATTACTTCATCCTTTATCCTTCACACTTCTTTAGTCCAAACCTCTGTTTACCAGTTTAAGGGACTTCCAGAAATTAAATTATTCATTTTTCTGAGCGAAGATCATAATTGTATTCTTCCTCTCTGCTTCCTCTGCTTCCCAAAGCGATTGATTATTTTTTTAGTTGCAAGTCCCTAAAGGGGATTCAGTATGTGAGGATGTTTTTTGCCTGCTATTTGTGACGCTCGACATTGACAAATGTCAGATAACAAATAACTAATGACTAATGACCAACGACTAATGACCAATAACGATGAAATTACTCATTAGCAATGATGACGGAATTTCTGCCTTGGGTATTCGTACCCTGGCCAACTGCTTGGCAGAAGCAGGTCATGAAGTGACTGTAGTATGCCCTGACCGAGAGCGATCGGCAACTGGACATGGATTAACTTTACACCAACCAATTCGCGCAGAAATTGTGGAGTCAATTTTTCATCCCGCAGTTAAGGCTTGGGCTTGTGATGGCACTCCTTCTGATTGCGTCAAATTAGCACTTTGGGCTTTGTTAGAGACACCCCCTGATTTGGTACTCTCTGGCATTAATCAAGGGGCAAATTTGGGCACGGAAATTCTTTATTCTGGGACTGTGTCTGCGGCTATGGAAGGAATGATTGAAGGGATTCCTAGCATTGCTTTCAGCCTTGCTAGTCATACTTCCAAAGAATTTCAAACTGCAGCTAACTTTGCCCAGCTGCTAGTAGCACAACTAGCCGCCAAACCTCTGCCAGAGTTAATGTTGCTCAATGTTAACGTTCCCCCAGTCAAATCGGAAGAAATTGCGGGAGTCACAATCACACGCCAGGGAGTCCGACGCTACGTTGATGTATTTGACAAGCGAGTTGATCCACGTGGTAAAACCTACTACTGGTTAACGGGTGAAGTTCTAGAAGAAGTAGAACCACCAGAAGGCTTAAATTTGCCTCAACACATCCCTATAGATGTGCATGTTATCCGTAAAAACCACATTAGCATTACCCCATTACAATACAATCTTACTTACGCAACTGGATTACAACAATTATCAGAATGGGAATTCAAATTTACGTAAAAACTTTGGTATTCGAGGAAAAATTTGTAACTTTCGGCAAGGAGTTAAAACAAGATCCACAAATTTAAGCTATAAAGTAGAAACGCTGTTGATATCACTGCTAAATTTAAGCCCAAAGTACTTTAAGCTTTGGCTTTGTCATCTCTCACTCTGGTTGAAAAAACCTGCCGAAAAAAGGGTATGCTGTTTTACCAAGAAATTCCCCTCTGCCAAAATGGTAAGACCGCATAAACTTAACAAAAATAAGTAACAATTTGTTTTATTGATCGCACGCTCAGTCCAGAAAGCAACACCCATGTCTAGGTTAGAAAACCAATTTACCGTGCAATTTTGGGGCGTTCGCGGCAGCATCCCCAGTCCAGGGCCACACACCGTGCGTTATGGCGGTAATACCCCTTGCGTAGAAATGCAAGTGGGCGGTAAACGCTTAATTTTCGATGGTGGAACAGGACTTCATGTTTTGGGGCAATCTTTGTTGCGCCAAATGCCGTTAGAAGGTCATCTATTTTTTACCCATTCCCACTGGGATCATATGCAAGGATTTCCGTTCTTTGCACCAGGTTTTATCAAGGGAAACCATTTTAAGATTTATGGCGCAATTGCTCCCGATGGTTCCACTATCGAACAGCGCCTGAATGACCAAATGCTGCATCCAAATTTTCCTGTGCCTTTGCAAATTATGCAGGCAAATTTAAATTTTTGTGACATTACGGCAGGTCAACCAATACACATTAATGACATTACTGTAGAAACAGCACCATTAAATCACCCTGGTGAAGCCGTGGGATATCGAGTTAACTGGCGTGATGGCGCTGCTGCTTATATTACTGATACTGAACATTTTCCTGACAGACTGGACGAAAACGTCCTCTGGCTAGCGCGTAATGCTGATATCTTAATATACGATTGTACTTATACCGATGAAGAATACCATTCACCAACATCGCCGAGAATTGGCTGGGGGCATTCCACCTGGCAAGAAGCGGTGAAAATAGCCAAGGCTGCTCATGTCAAAACCCTAGCAATTTTCCACCATGACCCCGCGCATAACGATGAATTTTTAGATAATGTGGGAAATCAAGCGGGTGAGGAATTTGCAGGTTCAGTGATGGCACGGGAAGGTATGGTACTTCATGTTCCTGTTTCTGCGGCAATATCAGAATCTTGCCCTGTCGGGAAGTTATCTGCCTAAAGTTTTTAGTTGAAGCGATCGCAAAATCTAAAATCTAAAATCCAAAATGGTATTAGATTGGTGAAGAGAAGCTCTCAGCAGGAGAGGTTACTCTTGGGGTAAACTGCAAAAACTGGAGAACACGCTTTGCGAGCTAACCAGGGAAGCACAAATGCCCATAGACTAGCTGCCTCAAGGGACGAGCAGGTACAATACTTGCTAAAACCCAAAAGTTTAGCTAAAGCCTCTTTAACTGTGGTGTAGGGTTCTCTGGACTCAGCAAAGATAAATCAAGCTGAGAGACAGCACAAAACACCCTTATTAGCTGTTGCCTGTAGGGTATGCTTTGGCTATGAGCCAAAGGGTGGTAATAACGCCGTGGCTGCTCCCACAAGATGTTAAAGTCAGAGCGAAAACGCTCCAGATGAAAACTCTGTGGAGTCGCGGGATGTGCGTCAAGGGTGCCCTCCCAGGCAGTTACCCATAGGGGAACTTGTACCTATAGGGGAACTTGTAGCTGATAGCTCAATAAACCTAAAATCCCAGAATCCACGTGCTAAATTTGTCTCAAAATGGGTGTTCCGTGTGGGTTGGTTCTTCGAGTGAAAAACTGCTAACACCAACTGCTGTTGCGCTTGGCAAATTTGATGGTATGCACCTTGGTCATCAAAGAGTCATCCAGCCAGTTTTGCAGCGAGCAAAAAGAGCAGTTCCAGGGACTGCGTGCGATCAAAAGTTTGTGGAAGATGAGGGAAATTTACCAGAAAGCTCACTTCAAGATTTCACCACTCCTGCATCCCAACCAGGAAACCCCACAGCTACAACAAACGAGCATATATACTCTACTGTTGTCACATTTTATCCCCATCCACAGGAATTTTTCTCAGGTCAACCCCGTGCTTTATTAACTCCACTTGATGAAAAAGTGGAACAATTGCGATCGCTAGGAATAGAACAGCTAGTACTATTGCCCTTTGATAAAGAATTATCAGCTTTGTCTCCAGAAGAGTTTGTAGAAAAAATTCTCGTGCAACAACTGCGATGTCAGCAACTTAGCGTGGGACAAGATTTTTGTTTTGGTAAACAGCGCGCTGGTACAGCTCAAGATTTACAAATACTCGCCGCTAAGTACAATATTCCTGTCACAATCGTTACTTTAGAAACTTATGTAGGTAGCGATAAATTGACAGCAGACAGTAATTGTCCTAGTAATCCTCCTACCCAAGCGCCACCAATTAGTACTTCATTAATCCGCCAGACCCTAGAAAATGGCGATGTCAAAAGCGCTAATTTCCTTTTGGGAAGACCATACACTCTTTTTGGTGTTGTAATTCAAGGTCAAAAACTGGGCAGAACGATTGGTTTTCCTACCGCTAACCTGCAACTACCAAAAGACAAGTTTTTACCTCGCCTAGGTGTTTATGCTGTCCGTGTGTTGATGATTGATGAGACCCCAGATACTAAAACATCAACAATATTAGGCGTAATGAATATAGGTAATCGCCCCACAGTTGATGGTACTCATACATCGGTGGAAGTCCATTTGTTTGATTGGTCTGGAGATTTGTACGGCAAAAAGCTGGCTGTACAGCTAGTGGAATTTTTACGACCTGAACAAAAATTTGACTCTCTAGAAGCCTTGAAAACACAAATTCAGCTCGATTGTAATGTAGCAAAAGAAGTTTTGCTCTCGGAATGTTGAGTTGTGATTGCTGGCTGGGAACACTAGGGACTGGAGATTAGGACTAGGGACTGGGAAGATCAAGAGAAAAATAACAACTAAGCGTGAATTAATCAATCCCCAGTACCTAATCCCCAATACCCAATACCCAACCCCCAATCCCGTGGTGCATGAGAGAAAAACTTGAGGCTTTAACACATAATCTGTCTCGTACCATCGTTGGTAAAACTGAAGCAATACGTTTGGTACTAGTCGCACTCCTAGGCGGTGGTCATGCTTTATTAGAAGATGTTCCTGGTGTTGGTAAGACCCTGCTAGCTAAATCATTAGCGCGATCGGTTGATGGTAAGTTTCAAAGGCTACAATGTACTCCCGATTTATTACCTACCGATATCACTGGTACAAATATTTGGAACCCAAAAAGCGGCGAATTTAGCTTTCTGCCTGGGCCTATATTTGCCAATGTATTGCTAACTGACGAAATCAACCGCGCTACACCCCGGACTCAGTCAGCTTTGCTAGAAGTGATGGAAGAACAGCAGGTAACAGTTGATGGTGTTTCTCGTGCTGTTCCCACACCTTTCTTTGTGATTGCGACTCAGAACCCGGTGGAATATCAAGGGACTTTTCCTCTCCCAGAAGCGCAGATGGATAGGTTTATGCTGTCTTTGAGTTTGGGTTATCCTTCAGAAACAGAAGAACTCCAGATGTTGCAAAACCTCACAGATGGTATTAAGGTAGCTGATTTGCAGCCTTGTATCACGTTGCCAGAAATAGCTCAATTACGCCAACTCTGCTCTCAGGTCAGAGTAGAAGCGCCTTTACAACAATACATTCTGGACTTGGTGAGGGCGACAAGACAGGATGAAGAAATTTCTCTCGGTGTTAGCCCTCGCGGTACAGTGGCTTTACAAAAAGCTACCCAAGCCCTCGCTTTTATTTTAGGACGTGATTACGCCATTCCCGATGATGTGAAATTTCTCGTGCCTCACGTTCTTTGCCATCGTCTCATCCCCAGGGGAGGACGTAGCGCCAGAACAGTTGTTGAGCGATTGTTGCGCTCTATTAATATTCCCTGATGAGGAAGTGGGGAAGACAAGGGGACAAGGAGACATGGGGATATTATTATTACCCATTTCCCATTCCCCTAAAAAACTTTAGCCAAAGGTTGAGCCATTCCAACCCCACATTGCACCTTTAGCATCTGCAAATTCTATATAAATCCGATTTTTTGATACGCCTAAAATTTGGTTAATCTGCTGACAGAAATCCTGACTCATCGTCGCAGTTTGGTCAGGTTTCATAGTGCCGATACTTTTAATTTCAATGTAACAAACTGGGTCTGTTGTACCAGCAAAGGTCATAGGTACATCCGGCTCAAAAGCAGTCATAACATAAGATTCCGGTTTGCCTAAATGCTTGGCTAACTTAGCAGATAGGCTTTTCAGCAAGCTTTCAATTTCAGTTCTTTCAGGCGCAGCAACAGAAGTTTGTACTTTAATTAATGGCATAGTCAAAAATTCCAAATTGAAAATTAGTCAAAGCTCAAAGAGACGGAGAGACGCGATTCATCGCGTCTGTACAAGAGTCAAAAAAAGTTGGCAATTTCCAGATTAATTTTACCGAAGCGTAGGGAAGGAAGATAAGGCGGATGAGGAGGATGAGGGAGATATTCCATTACCAATGCCCAATGCCCCATGCCCCATGCCCAATAGCTATTGATGCGACGAGCGAAATATATGATTATGTTCAGGATGATATAGACGCGATCGCGCTGTTGCTTGTAAGAGTGCTGGACTAATTACATACAGTGTGGTACGAATCAACTGTTCTTTCTGAGTACAGTCAGCCATTTCAGTGAGGGGAACAACCCGAATTTTCTCATCTGGCCAGCCGATGCGAAAGCAAATCGCTACTGGGGTGTCGGCTGGATAGTGTTCTAATAGTTTGGCTTGGGCTGTTTCTACATGGCGCGCACTCAAATATAAGCAAAGACTAGCTTGATGTGCTGCTAGGGTTGCTAGTTCTTCGGTGGCGGGTACTTCTGTACGTCCACTAATGCGCGTCAAAATGATAGTTTGCACTAAGTTGGGAACAGTTAATTCTACTTGCAGTTTGGCGGCTGCGGCTTGAAAGGCGCTGACACCTGGGATGACTTCAAAGGGGATTTCTGCTGCTTTTAACTGCTGCATTTGCTCTTGAGTAGCGCTGTAGAGGCTGGGATCGCCAGAATGGAGACGAACGACAGATTTGTGCGATCGCACTCTTTCTATCATCAGCGGTACAATCTCTTCTAAAGTTTTACTGGCAGTGCGAATAATTTCTGCCTCTGGGCGACAAAGATTTAAAATTTCTTCAGGCACTAAAGAATCGGCAAATAAAATTACATCTGCCATAGCTAGCAGTTTTTGTGCTTTAACCGTTAATAAATCAGGATCTCCGGGGCCTGCCCCCACAATGTAAACCTTTGGTTCTACAGGGTATAACAATTTTTTGTCACATAATTCTTCTGTATATTCACTCATTGCAGCACAAAAAATAATTTATTAAAAAAAATTTTGGTAATTTTTCCGTGTCTTTCCGGATAACCTCTATTTCCCTAGTAGAGAGTAATGGTAGATGCACCCTGGTTAAGCCCTGGAGATACTCTCTGGGGCATTTTTTATTTTTGGGTAAATGATATTTCTCCCCTGCTCCCTCATCCCCCCAATCCCCAGTCCCTCACCTTTCTATCGCTCCATTACCCTTCGGAGTGGAAATAACATCTGGTAAAGGGCGTTTAGCTATGTAAAGCCAAGCTAATCCAGCTAATCCTAAAATAATTCCGATTAAGCTCACAACTTGAGCCATTCTGAGGGGCCCTAGCATTAGGCTATCAGTACGAAAACCTTCTATCCATAAGCGTCCCAGGCTGTAGGCTGCTAAGTAAGTCAGAAATAGCGTACCTATCTTGAGACGTGGTTTACCTTGCAAACTACGTAAAAACAGCGTAATCAACAGGGCAAATACCATTAAATCCCAGAGAGATTCGTAGAGAAAAGTAGGATGAAAATACTCAAAATTAACTAACTCGGGCGGACGGCGATCGAGTGGAATATATAATTTCCAAGGTAAATTGGTAGGATCCCCAAAAGCTTCTGAGTTAAAGAAATTACCCCAACGTCCGATCGCTTGCCCTAAAATCAGCGAAGGTGCTACTAAATCTGCTAGTTGCCAAAAAGAAACCTGCTTGAGTTTGGCAAAAATTAGCGCAGCTACCAGTCCACCTAAAATTGCTCCATGAATTGCAATTCCCCCTTGCCAAATCGCAATTATGCGGTCTGGGTGCTGGGCATACTCTGGCCATTGAAATAAAACGTAATATAGTCGGGCGGCAGGAATTGCGCCAATTACCAGCCAAATTGACAAATCGCTAAGTAAGTCTGGGTTAACGTTACGGCGCTTGGCCAAATACTGAGAAAGGCTGACTCCTATTAAAACTGCTGTGGCGATTAATAAGCCATACCAACGGATTGTGATTGGCCCTATTCTCCACAGAATCGGGCCGGGAGAAGTAAATTGAAATGCCAAAGGCAAAGTGGAAATATCCAGCGCCATGCAAAAGTACCTAAATAACTTAATTATTAATTAGCATTAGCAGCTCCCAATCATAGGACAAGAACCTTAAGGCTAGGAGTATATAAACAATTAGAGCAGGTTTTGTTTTGTGGGGATTGGGTAATGGGGACTGGGCAACTAGGGAATAGGAGGGCAAGAGAAATAAATGGCTTTTGACTTTTGATTCTTGTACAGACGCGATTAATCGCGTCTGTACAACTTTTGTTTTAACTTCTTGATGTCTGTTGCTGCCCCAAGACTCGTATGATCAGAATATCAGGAACATAATAACAGCCAGATTTTTACCGGAAAACATGGGCAGTATTTGGGAAATTGATTTTTACTCCCGTCCAATTTTGGACGACAATCAGAAAAAAGTTTGGGAAGTATTAGTTTGCGAAAGTCCCTTAGATGTCCGCGCAAAAACAGATTCTCTGTTTCGTTATGCTAAGTACTGTCCCAGTACGCAGGTAAATTCGGGTTGGTTGCGGACGGCGTTGCAAGAGGCTATTGCCGAAGCTGGAGAAGCACCAATGAAAATCCGCTTTTTCCGCCGCCAAATGAATAATATGATTACCAAAGCCTGCGAGGATGTAAGTATTCCAGCTCAAGCTAGCCGTCGGACTTTGATGCTTAACCAATGGCTAAAACAGCGAATCGAGGAGGTGTATCCTAACGAACCAGGCTATCAAGGGGGAACTAATCCCTCGGTGCGTTTGGAAAGTCCTTTACCCCAACGGTTACCTGATGCATTGGAAGGTAAGCAATGGGTATTTGTGTCTTTAGAAGCTGCTGATTTAATGGAGATGCCAGATTGGGACATTGGTTTTGGTGAAGCTTTTCCTCTAGAGTTAGCGCAAGTATCACCTCAAACCCGTATTCCTGGGATTTTGATTTTCTCGCCCAGGGCCTTGCCGATCGCAGGCTGGATGTCTGGTTTAGATTTAGCTTATTTAAGATTTGACACGAGTGTCGGCACAAGATTACTGTTAGAAACTGGTGTGACAGAAAGCTGGATTTTGGCTAACATCAAAAATCCTCAAACATTGGCAGAAGCCAAAGGATTTGAAGAAGCCAAGCAAAAAGCCAATGGAGTGCATTTTATCGGTGTACAGTCAGATCCTCAAGCACAATCTTTTGCCGGATTTTGGCTGTTGCAAGAGGTCAATCTGCCGTAAATTAATGGCATATTCATGAGGGGAATCGGTATGAGGATCAAAGGAAAAAGCCATAAGACTTTTGACGAATGATTATTAATCACCGAGCTAATCATCAATGAATCACCCAAAAGGGCAACGGCTGATACATATCGATGATTTGGGATAATGATCTGCGCGGCAGTAGCTTCTCCCTGGGCGCTAGCCTCTCCCTTTGGGAGTAGTGGAGACGTTAGGCAATAAGTCTGGCGACCGAATGCACTGCCTTATCCATCCGCGGTTCAAAATCCACAATCCATAATTTACCAAGGGTCATGGGTTCTGAAAATTTGTCACAAGATACGCTAGCAGAACATCTGCTGGAACTAGCGATTAAGTCTGGAGCAGAAGCAGCTGAAGTGTATCAGTCGCGATCGCTTTCTCGACCAGTGTTTTTTGAGGCTAATCGCCTAAAGCAACTCGAAACTAGTCAATCTGAAGGGACAGCGTTGCGGCTATGGCGCAATGGCCGTCCGGGGCTGACTGTGGCTTACGGCACTGTGGAACCGCAAGCGATGGTGGAACGCTCTCTAGCGTTGAGTAAACTCAATCAACCAGAACCAGTAGAGTTAGGACGCAACTTTAAGCCATCTTACCCGGACTTAGGGAAAAGCGTGCCTATTGAGGTTTTGGTTAACTGGGGTAAAGAAGCGATCGCCTTGATTCGAGATGCATATCCCGATGTACTTTGCCATAGTGACTGGGAATGTGATGTGGAAAATACTAGACTTGTCAACACCGAAGGTCTAGATTGCTACTATACAGACACAACACTTAGCTGTTATATGTCGGCTGAATGGGTCAGAGGCGACGATTTTTTAAGTGTTTCCGACGGACAAACCCAACGTGATGAACTCGACCCGGAGAAACTCGCTTACCAAATTTTACAAAGGTTAATGTGGGCAAGAGAAAATGTCTCACCCCCTAGTGGTCGCGTACCTGTTTTATTTACCTCGAAAGCTGCTGATATGCTTTGGGGTACAGTACAAGCTGCATTAAACGGCAAACGCGTGCTTGAAAAAGCTTCTCCTTGGGCAGATCGTTTAGGCAAACCAGTCATTGCACCCAGTCTCACCCTCTATCAAGAACCGCAAGCTGGGCCTTACAGTTGTCCTTTTGATGATGAAGGCTGCCCTACCAATACGATTGTCTTTATTCAAAATGGAATCCTACAGCATTTTTATAGCGATCGCACTACTGCACGACAATTAGGTATGAGTAGTACAGGTAATGGTTTTCGCCCTAGTTTAGGTAGCTATCCTACCCCTGGATTATTTAATTTCTTAGTTCAGCCCAGTTCTCTATCCCTACAAGATTTGATTCAACAAGTAGATGATGGTTTGATTGTTGATCAAATGCTGGGTGGTGGTGGCAGTATTTCTGGCGATTTTTCCATCAATATAGAATTGGGCTACCGCGTGCAAAATGGGGAAGTAATTGGGCGTGTTAAAGATACAATGGTTGCCGGCAATATCTACACAGCCTTGAGACAATTAGTAACCCTAGGTGGTGATGCTGATTGGAACGGCTCATGTTATACACCCTCACTCATAGTTGACGGACTATCAACTACAGGTAGGAATAATTAAAAATTCTCCTAAATATTTTTGAGTATTTGTAGGATGCGTTAGGCGGAAAGCTGTAACGCATCTCTATTTGAATAACTATAGTGTGTTATGTCAAGCTTGGTTAATTGTTGACGCTCTAGGGCATTTAGTTTTTCCTATTACCAATTACCAATTACCCATTACCAGCCTACACTACAGTATAAATGTTTCAGCGAACATAAAATTTATTTTTTGTTATTCTCTTGAGCAGCTTTCTTACCTGCTGAAACAAACTGTACCAAAAGATATCCGCTCAGGTCTAACAATTGATCTAATAAACTGCCTATCACACCAATATAAATGATTGCCTGAATAATATAATTGATGTTGCCAGCTTTATAAGCATCCCAAGCCAGTGAGCCTAAACCCTTGGTGCCTACCAACATTTCTACCGCAATAACTGTAAACCATGCGACCCAAATGCTAACTTTTAAAGCATGAAATGTATGGAAAATAGCGGCACGGAAGTGATTATACTGCCTGTAAAAATGTCGCATCCCAATAGCAGTATTCACAATCATTGTCCACAGGGTAGCAGTGAAAATTATTATTGCGGTTGCAGCTTCACTTTCTTGAAAGATAATGAGCGCAATAGGTAGCAATGCTATAGGAGGGACACTATGGGGTATCTGAAATATCCGCCTGCATATCTGATAAATGGTGCCATTGATACCAATTAAGTAGCCTATGAAACCACCTAAAATAGCGGCTGGAATATAGCCTACAAATAATCTTTGTAGGCTAGATAAAACATCTAAAAATATATTGTGTTCCATGCCTCAGCGATCATTTGGCAAGTCTAGGGAATACTGCGGCAATTGCAAAAAATATTGAATATACGAAAATGGAAAGATGTGAAATGATGATGAATTTTATTATAACAAAAACTGCAAGCAAAGTTAATAAATTAAATACAATTTAAATGATTGATGTTTTAGTATTAAATGTACCAAATTTAAGCAGTGAGTTATGGATAAAAGCTAATTTATGACGCAAATTTATGCATTAACAGCACCGTAACACACCCTACAAAATTTGATTTTTACTAAAAAATTTAATGTTTACTTTATACCTAACCTAAGAGAGGGTTGAAAAAAAGAATGCGAAAAATATTGAATCTAAAGCGCAAAGCTTGTTGACGCTACAAATGATTGATCGTTGAACTACATTACTGCGATCGCCTCTGTCTTGTACTATCCCATTAGGTAGAAGCTAAATTATATCCTAATAACTTAATCTAAACATATTCAGGTAATACTACCTTTTTTTCTCCAGCTAAAAGGTGCGGCATGAGATGTTCATAAGTCTCAAATGCTAAATACTTTCATGGCTAAATAAACTCAATATTAACCATATCAATAGTCAAATGCATAAACAAAATTACAGTTTCAGCAAGATACAAAGTCATGGTAATCTGGTCAGTAGAAATTCATGGCTGAGTAAAGCAACACTTTTCACACTGCTAGTAACTGGGATTACGGCTTGTGCTACTGAGCCCAAGCAACCTGATGTTGTTGTTGTTCCTACACCACAAGCAACGGTTACCGTCACCGCTACACCACAAGTAACAACTACTGTTGTTGTCACTCCTACTCCACAAACAACCACTATTGTTCAGACAGAACCAATCACAGACGTACTAGTAATTACCAACGCTAATAAACAGACACTTGTAAATAGACCTGTACAGTTTACAAATGTGAATGTTCAAAGTGTAGTGGGCGATCGCACTTTCTGGGTTGGTTCCAGTAATACTCAACGAGTATTTGTGGTTTTGGCTCCCAATCTAGATGCGGGAACTGCTGAAAATAAAGTTGTTGTGAAACCAGGACAAACCATAGATTTAGCAGGTTTGCTCAAACCAGTACCCAGTGTAAAACAAGCACAGCAGCAGTGGAAGGGTTTAACGGCTACTGAAGCTCAAGGATTAAGAAACCAAGTAATTTATCTAGAAGCGAATCAAATTAGGTTTAAGCCCAGCTAATAATTTAGATATGTCAAAAGTGCTGTGAGGTAAATTTTTAAGGGATGCAAGACTTTGCACCCCCTAATACCAATTCACAAGAATTCTGATACATATAAATTTTTGGTAGGGGTTTAACTGCTAAACCCTTACAAGCGTTGATGATGCGTTACGGACTTCGTAACGCATCCTAAAAATATTGGTTTAGGGACTTCCAGATCCAGAAAATAAATTATCCAATTTACTCAGATCATATTTTTATTTCTCTCCTGACCCCTTGCCTACACAAAAGTGGGAGATTTGTTGCTATAAATTGCTTATTTCCCCATCTGACGTTTCAATTTTTCCAACTCATCTTGAGTTTCCCAGCGGCGAAACTTTTCTTCTAAGTCATCAAAACTACTGGAATAACTACTAGTTGAATTTGACCAACCATTAGTTTCTAAACGCTGTTGGGATTGTGCTTTAGCGCGTACTGTCTGTGCTTCGGTTGCCTTAGCTTGTACTTCTTGCCTTCGCACCTGTATTTTTTGTAATAGTTCCTTAGATTGGTTAATGCGTTCTTTTAACCCTTGCATATGTCCCCAGCGCTGGTTACCTTCGCGCAATAAAGCGGCTTCTCTCTCTTGCGCCGCCGCCGCTAAATCTTCTCTACCAGCAGATTTCGCCTTTTGCACACGGATATGCCAACGCTGGATTTCTTGAGCAGTAGCTAAAATTTCCTCTTGCGATCGCTTCTCTTGTAATTGTAAATCTGCAACTAGCTTTAAAGTATCTTCTTCTTGCTCGCGTAACTGTTCTAACAGCGCTTCTAATTCCAAATGAGGATTATTACGCAAGAATTCTTCTAAACGGTTTTCCAGAAACCGACTTAAATCATCAAATAAGCCCACGGCCAACACTCCAGAGTCAGGTGTGTGACTTTATTGTAGTAATTATTCACGTAGAGGGAAAGGAAATGAGTGCCGAGTGCTGAGTTACCTGATGTTGTGTCAATATTGGTGAGCGATCGCGGGTGTTTTCACGCTATAAAAAGAATAATGAAGACTCAAAAGAACCGAAACACTCTGCGGCAATCACTGGCAGTTTTCCGTTATAGCGGACGAGCTATTGGCTTGGTTTGGACTACTAGCCGTGCTTTGACGATTATTCTTGCTACTTTAACTTTAGTAGCTGGTCTTTTACCAGCTGCGATCGCTTACATTGGTAAGTTAATTGTGGATGCAGTGGTATTATCTGCCCAAGCTGGAGCAGATGGCGATATTTCTCGTCCTCTATTGTCTGTAGGATTAGAAGCGATCGCAGTCATTGTATTAGCTGGTAGTCAACGGGGTTTGACTATTTGTCAATCACTGTTGCGGGCACTACTAGGTCAGCGAGTAAATTTACTGATTTTAGAAAAGTCCCTCACTCTCGATTTAAAGTATTTTGAAGACTCGGAATTTTATGACAAGCTGCTGAATGCGCGGAGAGAAGCTTCAGTACGCCCGCTTTCTTTAGTTAATCGCACCTTTGGGCTCGTACAAAATGCCCTTTCGCTAGTAACTTACGGTATCTTGCTAGTGAATTTCTCTTTATGGGCTGTGATAGTGCTAATTTTAGCAGCTATGCCTGCATTTATTGGCGAAACAAAATTTGCTGGTGAAGCATTTCGCCTATTTAGTTGGCGTGCGCCAGAAACCCGTCAACAACATTATTTAGAAAATCTTTTAGCGAGAGAAGATTTTGTTACCGAAGTTAAACTCTACCAATTAGGAGAAATGCTCCTAGGGCGTTATCGCCAAGTATTTAAAAACCTTTATGGTGAAGACCGTAATTTAACTTTGCGGCGGGGATGGTGGGGTTATATTTTGAGTTTGGTAAGTACTATAGCCTTTTATTTAGCATATGCTTGGATTGTTATTGAAACAGTATTAGGTAAAATTTCCTTGGGAGATATGACCATGTATCTCACAGTTTTTCGCCAAGGACAATCGACTTTTTCTGCCGCTTTAACTTCCATTGGTGGAATGTACGAAGATAATCTTTATCTTTCCAACCTTTATGAATTTTTAGAAGAGCAAACACCACAACCTTGGGGTACAGCTACCAAAGGTATAAATCCCAAAGATGGGATTATATTTGAGAATGTATCTTTTACTTATCCAGGAAGTTCCAAACCTGCATTGCAAAATATTTCTCTACATCTAAAGCCAGGAGAAAAATTAGCAATCGTTGGTGAAAATGGTTCCGGTAAAACTACTTTAATTAAATTACTCACCAGGCTTTACACTCCAGATTCCGGTAGAATTCTGCTTGATGGTTTAGATTTACAAGAATGGGATGTAGAAGTACTGCGCCGTCGGATTGGTGTCATTTTCCAAAACTTTGTTCGCTACCAATTCACTGTCGGAGAAAATATTGGTGTCGGTGATGTGGAATATTTAGAAGACACAAACCGCTGGCAAAAAGCTGCTCAAAAAGGCATGGCGCAACCTTTTATTAACCAATTACCTAACAGTTTTCAAACTCAACTAGGGCGTTGGTTTAAGGGAGGACAAGAATTATCTGGAGGACAGTGGCAAAAAATTGCCCTCTCCCGTGCGTTTATGCGAAGCCGTGCCGATATTTTAGTATTAGATGAACCAACATCAGCAATGGATGCTCAAGCCGAATTTGATATTTTCAATCATTTTCGCACTGTCACAAAAAATCAAATGGTATTTTTAATTTCCCATAGGTTTTCCACAGTTCGCATGGCTGACAATATCATGGTTATCGAAAGCGGAAAAGTTGTAGAACAAGGAACTCACGAAGAATTATTAGCTGCAGGTGGACAGTATGCGAAGCTGTTTTTATTGCAAGCAGCCGGGTATCAGTAGGGTATGAGGGGGATGAGGGGGATGAGGGAGAAATTACTATTACCAATCACCAATTACCTATTACCCCATACCCAATGCCCTATGCCCCATGCCCTATTTTCTTGGAATCTTATTAAACGGCGCATCCATCACAGCATATTTGTCCCAATCTGGTGCATCAAAGTGCCACCATTCTGTTGCTAAACCTGTAAATCCTCGCTTTCGCATTGCATCTTCTAGTGTTTGACGATTTTTGCGAGATTGTACGCTGCCGCCACTATAATTTCTATGAGAAGCTGGTGTAAAAGCATCAAAGACGCTAGGCATTTCTAATTCTTTGCCATTGCTATCAATTAATGTCAAATCTACTGCTGCACCGCGATTATGTCGGGAACCTTTAGCAGGATTACCAACATATCTTTCATCAGGTAAGAGTTTCCACATTTCTTTTTGTACAGAAAGCGGCCTGTAGCAATCATAGACTTTTAAACTTAATTTATTTTTGGCTAAATCTTGTTGTACTAATGAAAGTTGTTTAGCGGCTCCATAGCGTAATACACATCTAGCCTCAGGATATAATTTCTTTTTCAAGAAGTTATTTGGTGTAGCATAACGGATATCAAGCACGACATTTTTATTGATTGATTGAATATCAACTAGACGTGCATCTGCTGCTGTGATTGCAGTTTGCTCATTTAAATTAGTTTCTGAATTTGGCGAAACGCTAGGATAAATTACTTGATTTGGTTGATTTCGTGAGTTGGCAATGGCATTGTTGTTAACTACTTTCTCCCCAGTGCAGGCAATTATGAGCAAGAAGATACATATTATTAAGCTGATAAATTTCGATTTATGATTAATCATTAGTTGATAAGTTGAGCAATGATAGTAAATAGCATTATGTAGTCAGTTAATATACACTAAATATCAACTTCGTCAAGTACATATTATTGTCAGGACACAACAATTTTGTGCTGCTATATCTATACTTCATTTACCTGAAAAACGCTGTATTAGTTATTGGATAAATGACTCTGTTAATGCAAAGTCAAGTTTAAATCATTTACTACGTACTAAAGCAGCTTGAAAATAAAAAGTAAACTTGATTTTAGAAAGCTTTTTGCTGTACGCTGTGCAGTCAACTAACTTTGGTTAACTTTTCTGTATTACTCTAGATACAGAGCTAAAAAACTGTGTTTATCACAGGTTATACCGTAAAATCGCCAAGAAAACAGAAGATCGTTACAATCAAAGTTAGGCGTTAAACATTCCAACATGAGATTGATATCCGAACCACCAATTCCCGTAAAAATTCAAAAAATGCAGGAACGGGTGCGTTGGCTTCATCCCCAGATTGTGCAGCGAGGAATCGACCAAACCAGTATGGTTGTGGACGATAACCAGGATGAGAATCCAGAATTTTCTTTTATGGTTATCGGTGATAGCGGGACAAAATCCCATTTCGGATACCATCCCCAACGACAAGTAGCTGAACTCATGCTTGCTCATAAGGATGATTGCCGTTTTGTGTTACACACTGGTGATGTCATTTATGTGGTGGGTTCCCATGAATATTACCCGGCAAATTTTATCGAACCTTACCGGGAATTTTTAGTAGGTGGAGAAAATCCTCAGAAAATTGCCTACGATCGCATGGTGTTTAATCTGCCATTTCTGCCAGTACTAGGCAATCACGATTACTATGATGTGCCTTTGATGTACCGTCTGCTGACAGGTAGCACATTACGGCTACGGCGGATGCTACGTTATAAAGATTTTGAAATTGGTTGGCATGGTTCCAATCAAGGTGATGCATTCTCACGGGCTTTTCTTGATTATCTCGCGGCAGTCGCATCTCCGGAGGAATTAACGCAGCACTTAGATAGTCACTATACTGCTAAAACCGACAGAGGGCGATGTTTGCGTTATCAACCAGGCGTTTTTACCCGTATACCCAACCGCTACTACACTTACAGATATGGCGGTATAGATTTTTTTGCGCTTGATTCCAACACCTTTAACGAACCTTCGCCTTTACCTACCACCCAAGAAGGGGAACTTTATCGCCGGGAATTGCAGAAGCGTCGCCAGCAAATTGATCAAGAAGAAGTGCAGATTTTGGAAATGAGCGATCGCCTAAATGCAGATAACCCTGAGGAAGCGGAACAACTAGACGACCTTAGTGCCAAATTAGACCAAATCAATGAAGTCAAAATTGACATTGAAAAGCAACTTGCATCCCACAGCGCACCCAAGATTGACTTTGAACAACTAGACTGGTTGCGTAGTCGGCTGATTGAATCTTGGAATAACCCCGAGGTGCGCGGACGGATCATTTATCTCCACCATCCCCCATATGTGACAGAAGCTACCAAGTGGCATCAAGCCCAAACCTTAGCAGTACGCCATCGCTTGCGTTGGGTATTTGAACAAGTAGCGGAAAGCCTGGGTTCCTTAGTTAAAGAGCGTCCGCTAGTAGATTTAATCCTCAGTGGTCATGCTCACTGTTTAGAATATCTCCGCACCGTTGACACTGGTTACGCTGATTCCCATATCAACTACATTATCTCTGGTGGTAGCGGTCGTCGTCCTCGCCGCCAGCGCTCAGAGGGAACTGAACTAGAAGAGACATTTACCGACAGTTGTGGTAGTTCAACCCGCAAAGTTGCTGATTCTTTGTTATATGTAGGACGCACTGGCTACAGTTCGCAAAAGCGGTTACCTTATTCATGTGTGCGGATTGATGTTCATAATGGCACCCCACTTAAATTTACAGTCAAACCATTAGTTGCAGAGCGTGTTGGTGAATATTGGTTTAATAGTCAATTTGACCCGTTTGTAATTTAATCGGTGGGCAAAGGGAAAAGGTTAAAGGGGAAAGGGAAAATACAAAACCTTTCCTCCTGTTCCCAACTTCTGTAAGCAGTCTATTGAATAATGTTGACTGTTGACTGTTGACTGTTGATTGTGAACTGTTAACGATTTGAACGGAATAATTTATTTTTTGGAGTTCACCAATGTTGTCCCCTTAAGAATAATTTATTTGTTGCAAAGATTATTTGAATTAGTATTAGCCTGCTTAATAACATTTAAGCTAGTGCTATGAAAATTCATACCTCAGATGGACGACAAAAAAATCAATAATTGTATTAGTTAAAAATCTAAGAAGTTTGAGTGTTTGGCGTTAATTTCATCAATAAAAGGGAACTATATACAATGACCATCTTCTCAAAAATATTTAGACCCTGAAACAGGGGGCTAGGAATTAGCAACTATTAACAATTTTGGAGTTGTTCATTCTCGAGAAGTTTGGGAGGAAACATTTTGTTATCAAGATTCCCAAAATCAGAGCCATGACACTTAATTCAACTTCCACGAAAAATGAAATTCTATTGTCAAGTACGGAACTGCAAGAACAACTAGAGCAACAAAAAGCCTTAGCCAATGTCATCGTGCGGATTCGGGAGTCTCTTGACTTAGAAACAATTTTTCAAACTACTGTGACAGCAGTGCTGCAATTACTGAATGCAGACCGCGTAGCAGTATTCCAGTTTAATCATCAAATCGAGTGGGAAGGTGAATTTGTTTGTGAAGCGATCGCACCTGGCTGGGACTCGGTAATAGGAACTAAGGTGCATGGCAATTGTTTTGGAGAACAATTTGCTACTCAGTATCAACAAGGACATGTGCAAGCCGTCACTGATATTTCTAATGCCGGACTCAACCATTGCTATGTAGAAATCTTCAGTCAATTTCAGGTACGCGCTAACTTGGTTGTGCCGCTATTACAGGAACAAGAAGTATGGGGCTTGCTTTGCATTCATCAGTGCAGCGAGGCGCGTAACTGGAAAGAATCGGAAATTGAATTTATCTATCAAATTGCTAATCATTTAACTGTTGCGATTCAACAAGCAAAACACTTGCATGAAGCACAATTACAAGCCACCAAATTAGCGCAAGCAGCCCAACGCGATCAAGTAATTGCTCAGATTGTCGATAAAATTCGTTCCCCCCTGGATATCGAAAGCATCTTTGCAATGACAACACTAGAAATCCGCCAGCTGCTGCAAGCTGACAGAGTAGCAATCTTTCGCTTCAATGCTGATTGGAGTGGTAAATTTGTGGCGGAATCATTTGCGGAAGGCTGGACACCTTTGGTTGATATAGAACCTGCGATCGCGGATACTTATTTACAGCAAAATCAAGGGGGACGCTACATTAACAATGAAACATTTACTATTAATGATATTTATCAAGCAGGATTATCCGACTGTCACGTTGCGTTATTAGAACAATTTCAAGCAAAAGCTTTTGCAACAGCTCCCATTCTCCAAGGAGATAAACTCTGGGGAGTCATTGGCGCTTATCAAAATTCCTCACCCAGAAAGTGGCAATCTTATGAAATTGAATCGCTAACCAAAATCAGTAGACAAATTGGTTTAGCCTTGCAACACCATCAGTTATTTGCCCAAGCTCAATACCAAGCAGAGCAACAAAAAACATTAACCAGTGTAATTACTCGCATTCGCGAATCTTTGGATTTAGATGTCATATTCCAAACTACAGTTACACAAGTGCGACAAATGCTACAAGCTGACAGAGTAGCAGTCTTTTGTTTCGATCCGCAAAAAGATTCCCAAGGAGAATTTATTTCTGAGGATGTTGCACCGAACTGGGAATCAATAATCGCTGCTAAAACCCCAGAAAATTCCTTTGGAGAACAATTTACTGCTTATTATCAACAAGGAAAAGTAAAAGCGATCGCTGATATTTTCGCAGAAGGATTAAGTGAATCTCATACAGCAATTCTTAGCAAGTTTCAGGTGCGAGCTAAGCTGGTAGTTCCTTTGCTGAAACGAGGTACTTTATGGGGCTTACTGTGTGTTCATCAATGTAGTAATCCCCGCAATTGGCAGCCTTCAGAAATTGAATTTGTCAGCCAGATTGGGGAAAATTTAGGAGTTGCTTTACAACACAACGAACTTTTATTAGAAGCAAGATACCAAACAGAACAGCAAAAAACATTAACTGGTGTAATTGCCAGAATTCGTGAATCTTTAGATTTAGAGAAAATCTTTCAAACTTCTGTGAGCGAAGTGCGACAACTTCTGAAAGCTAGCCGAGTTGGTGTCTTCCGCTTCGATCCTTTATCAGATTGGGCAGGAGAATTTATCTATGAAGATGTAGCTCTCGATTTCACTTCCGCAATCAAAGAAAAAGTTTATGACCATTGTTTTAGCGAACAATTTGCCTTTCTTTACGCCCAAGGTCGAGTGAATACAGTTGCAGATATTTATCAAGAGAAATTTAAAGCCTGTTATATCAAAATCCTCGAAAGATTTCAAGTGCGTGCCAATATGGTTGCGCCTCTATTAAAGCAAGGTGAACTCTGGGGATTACTTTGCATTCATCAATGTGACGCACCTCGCAATTGGCAAACTTCAGAAATTGAATTTGTGAGCCAAATAGCCGAACAATTAGGAGTGGCCTTAAAACAGGATTCTTACTTAAAGCAGTTTCAAATGCAAGCTGTGCAGTTAGCAGAAGCTAAAGAACGAGAAAAAGCAATGGAAAGGCAAAAACTGCTAGCTGCAACTATTGATAAAATTCGCCAATCTCTCGATATTCAAACAATTTTTAAAACTACTACTCAAGCAGTTCTAGAATTACTAGAAGTTGAGCGCATTGCTATCTACCGCTTTAACTCAGATTGGAGCGGTAAATTTGTAGCTGATTCTTTTAAGGATGGTTGGAAACCGATGACACAAACCCAACCAATGATCATCGAAAACTTTGCAAGTACAGATGATGATAATGAACTCCCTCGTAACGAAACTTTTGTGCCTATTCGTCAAGGTGAAAAATTATGGGGATTATTAGTTGCTTATCAAAATTCCCATCCACGCTATTGGAAAGACGAAGAAATTAATTTATTGGCGCAAGTAGGCGTGCAATTAGGAATTGCACTTCAGCAAGGAGAATTACTGGAGCAAACCAAACGCCAAACTTTAGAATTGACTCAAGCTCTACAAGAATTAAAACAAACTCAGTCGCGGTTAATTCAAGGCGAAAAAATGGCTGGTTTAGGGCAATTAATTGCTGGAGTTGCTCATGAAATTAATAATCCTGTGACTTTTATTTCGGGCAACCTTGTACATTTAAATGAATATACTGACGAACTGTTGAGAGTTATTAATCTTTATTGGCAACATGATTCATTATTTCCAGATATTCAAAAACAAATTAATCGGAAAGAATTAGAATTTATCATTAAAGATTTACCCAAAACTCTGGATTCAATGAAGATTGGCACTGACAGAATCGACCAGATTGTGCTATCACTGCGAAACTTCTCGCGCACAGATGAAGGGGAATTGAAAGCAGTCGATATTCATGAAGGCTTAGATAGTACTTTGCTCATCTTAGGACATCGCTTCAAAAATCATAAAGAGCGTCCACCAATTTCAATTGTAAAAGAATATGGTATTTTACCGTTAGTAGAATGCTATCCCGCCCAAATCAATCAAGTGCTGATGAATCTCTTGAGTAATAGTGTTGATGCTTTAGAAGAAAAATTTAAAGCTATAAATAAGACTTACTTACATTCATCAATAGAGCCTCCAAATACTCCTTTAAATATTTGGATTAGTACGCAAACCTTAAATAACCACATTGTGATCAAAATAGCTGATAATGGTTTGGGTATTCCCGAAGAAGTGAGAACTCGCATTTTTGAACCATTCTTTACTACAAAAGAGGTAGGGAAAGGTACAGGATTAGGGCTATCTATCAGCTATCAAATAGTAGTTGAAAAACATTATGGTCAGATTAGATGTATTTCCCAACCCGGACAAGGTACAGAATTTGTGATTGAAATTCCCATTAAACACTGACCGAATTTTAGATTTTAAATTTTGGATGACTTTTGGTGAATCTAAAATCCAAAATTGATTGACATCAGGATTAATAGATTGAGAGCTTTGGTATCTTTAGGTGGCAATACAATTTATTGTAACCAGCAAAGATACCAAAAAAGCTCTATGTACTTATAAGTAATACCTGACAGTGGTGACAACGCGACTTTTTTTAGCTCTTAAAGCTGTTTTTAAGAACAAGGTTGTTTGGTTATGTAAAATGCTATCCCACCAGTTGCGAGTTACAAAAGCGGGAATAATGATTGTTGTAAAAACATCGGGATGGAGTTCTTCAAACTGAGACACAAAATCGACAATGGGAGTAATCACAGAACGGTAGGGAGAGTCGATAATTTCTAAAGGAATATCGGACTCTAATTGTCGCCATTTGTCTTGCAGTTTCTCTCGGTCTGTAGAACCGTTAATATCTACATGCACTGCAACAATTTCATCAGCAATGGTGCGTGCATAATCCAAAGCTTCTACGGTTCCTCGATTTAGATGTCCTACTACTACTACAGCTGGGTGAGTAACTACTGCTGGTTGTGGGCGAGGAATATAACTGCGAGGTGGTAATCCTTGAATACTCAGGCGTTCGGCTACGTATTTATAATGACGGTGAATGCTGGAAAATAGCGCCACCACTACAGGAATAGCCACTACAACTAACCAAGCTCCTAACATGAACTTTGTGGAGACAATGACTATCAGCACCACTAATGTTGCGATCGCACCCAAGCCGTTCATGAAAGCGCTAGCACGCCAATTCGGTTCCCGCGATTGGAACCAATGACGTACCATCCCAGCTTGCGACAGCGTAAAGGAAGTAAATACACCCACTGCATACAGGGGAATAACGGCGTTAACTTGTCCTTTGAAGATAATTACTAAAATTCCTGCACACAAGCTGAGGAGAATAATCCCGTTAGAGTAGACTAAGCGATCGCCCAACAAAGCTAATTGTCGGGGTAAGAAGCCATCTCGTGCCAAAAAGTAACAAAGTCTAGGGAAATCTGCATAACTGGTATTTGCGGCTAATAGTAACACTAGCAAGGTCACAATTTGCACAAAATAATAAAATGCGCCATTTCCTAAAATTTCTCTACCTAAAAGAGAAACCACAGTTTGTCCTTCTTCAGGTACAACATGGTACACATTTGATAAATATGTGATACCAATAAACATGAAACCGAGAATACCACCCAAATAAAGCAAGGTAATGCGGGCGTTTTTCCACTCTGGTTCCTTAAATGCTAAAACCCCATCAGAAATTGCTTCTACTCCTGTGAGTGCTGTACACCCCGCCGAAAATGCTCGCAAAATAAAGAACAAGCTCAGTCCTTCTTGTACAGGGATGGGGGGATATTCTGCGATCGCTTGTCCAGTAGCTTGCTTGAACAAGCCAATCGCAATCAGCACAAAAATACTCGCAATAAACCCATAGGTAGGAATCATAAATATTCTGCCTGATTCCTTCACACCTCGGAGATTTGCCAGCATCAACAAGAAAATGAAAATTAAGCACAAACTGACAGTGAAAGGTCTAAGCGCTGGAATAGCTGATGTGAGCGCAGCTGTACCCGCAGATATACTGACGGTGACTGTCAATATATAGTCAATCATCAGTGAACCCCCTGCTACTAGACCGGGATAAAGACCCAAGTTTTCTCTAGCAACAATATAGGAACCACCGCCTTGAGGGTAAGCGCGAATAGTTTGCCGATAGGATAGTACAACTATGCACAGCAGGAGAATAATTGCGATCGCAATCGGTAGCGACAAACCAAGTGCGCCGCTTCCAGCTGCGACCAAAACTAACAAAATTTCTTCTGTTGCATAAGCCACAGAGGAGAGCGCATCCGAAGAAAGAACCGCCAAAGCAGCCGCATTACTCAATCGCTCTTCACTATGAGCGCTGGTTGGTAATGATTTACCGAGTAGAAATTGTTTTATCTGTGGGTAGAGGGACATACTGAGTCCACCTGAAAAAGGTTTGTACTCCTGCTTAATTGAACTTAGTAGTCTAACTTGATGTAGAAGTAGGATCAAGAGAAAGCAGGAAGAATCAAAGGAATGGAATTTCCCTTTCTCCTTCACCTTTAGCTTATCCCCACTGTTTACAAAAGTATCTTTTGCAAGAGGACTAATAAAAACTGAGCTAGGAATATAGCAATTTTGGCAGATTGCTCAGGTATTAGGCTATAGGGGACTGGGGATTAGGAATTGGGTAATGGGTATTTGGTAATGGGGAATAAATAAGTGGCTAAACAGAATTATTTACACACATTATTCTTGATTCCCTGTTCCATTGATTCACAAATGCATTTAATGTTGCACGACTAGATGATCGAGTTCATCTAAAATCTGACTATCTATATCAATATCAAATTTACGCCCAAAATGAGCAGATGATGCCATAATATCAGGCAAATCAGCCATAGATAGTGTTTTAGGATGAAAATCTCCTTCTAACCAATGTGTGTAGCGTAAGTTATCATTTTGCAACTTGAGGTGAGGTGCATTGGCAAGTATGGTTTGAAAATACGATTCATCTGCACACATAAGGCGGCGATAGTGTTGAGCTAAAGCAGTTTTATTACTATGAAAATCGATAATGTATTCTACTGCTCGACTATTGACGCAAAACCATTGACTTCCCGCAAAGCAGCGCAGTGTCTTAGAAAAAGGTAGGAAAGGTGTTGTAAATAACGGATGTCGTAGGCGTTTTTTTAGAGTAATTGGGCGTATTTTTTTATCCAAGAAGGGAAGCGAAAGCACCGTTGTACAGTATCTATCAAAGCAATTTTTCTGCCAATCACGTTGATAAGCTTTGTACTTAATTTCTTCATGGTGAATATAAGCATCATAAGGGCTGGATGTTAATTCTGCTAATATTTGAGTTGCAGTTTTTATCGGATAGTCCGATCCACTGAGTAATACAGTCCAATCTGGCACATCTGCATTTTTAGAGATTAATTGCAAACCCAATAATGTAGCTTCTACTAAAGAAAAATCAGCCCATCTAGTGCGTATGTGTGGCTTTACAAAAGTAACATTGCTAGGAAGCGTATCTACAGACAAATCACATTTGGAAAAGTCATGATGGCACACAATGGGAGGAGCGTTAAACATACTGTTTAACTTCGCTATTAGTCGATAAATCTGCTGAGGTTTCGTGTGAGTCAGTAAAACAAAGCCTATTGAGTTACTCATATTTATAGATTTCTGCAGATGCAGTTAATATATCAAAAAGCGTAGAGATTCAATTTATACTATATTCTTCGTACTAAACACTTGCCTATAGCTAAGGCTGATTAGGCAGAATCTATTACTGGATGAGGATTATGTAGCTAAATATCTCATTCAGCCTATATATGCTTTTGTAAAAATATTACTGAGTAACAAACCGAAAGGTAGAATGTCAGGGAATGTATATGTATCTTTTGGCAGTTTAGTCAATATGCTGAAATATTTATTAATATAGAATATAGATTTCAGCGTGAAGAGTGAAAACAGCTCTGAACGTGATTTTGTATCAATGGCTAAATTCTTCACCAATGGAGTAGAAGACAATGAACGACCAGAAACCATCCGACTCTAAAGATGTTCTGGGATATCTCAAGAATGGAATTTGGCTGTTTGGCCTTTCATCTTGGGTATTTGGGATTACAGATCGCAGCATTGCTTCATTTGCAGATGGTTATCTATCTGCATTGGATTTAACGCAACTATTTACAGCTGCTACGTTCTTTGTAGCCTGGATATTTTTAAAGCCAGTACCTAGAGGTTAAATCATTGTTTACTGCACTAGTAGTCAGCGTTTTAGTGCTGGGAGTTTTAGAAGTATGTAGAACTTGAAAAGGTTGATTATGTGAGAGAGAACACTTTTCATTCCCATAGAGCGATCGCCAAAAATGACAGCTTGCTATTTTACGCAAAGTTACATTTAGTTATTTATATTCACAACAGTCAAGGTAATTCTGCAATTGCAGAATTACCTTAATTTTTAGTGATAAATTTGATTTTTTCTGTAAATATTTTGATGAAGTAGCAGAAACTTTTGTTAGGATACATCGGTCTGGTGATTCACAGTATCCAAATATCCCTCCATGAATCCTGCTGCTCAAGGTATTCCCGGATTACCTGATTTAACACATCCTCATGAGTTGGTGCAATTTGGCACCCAAGCACTTAAAGGTTCACTGTTATTTGTATTTTTAGTTATAGCTTTAGGAATTGCGATCGCACTAGTTAGTGTTTCTCTGCGGCGAAGTTCTCTAGAACAATCAGTTTTCTTTGGCGAATGGTCAATTCGCTACTCTCAACTGTTAAAAGGTCTACAGCATTTAGCTTTAATTTTAGTTTTAGTAGTTGTCGGGTTTTTTCTATGTACAACCTTAAGCAATCGCTACCATTATTGGGAACAAGCGAGAGTCGCTCAAGTAGCTGAAAGCGTAGCTGGTGATAAGCTAGAACAAACTGCGCCTCAAGTACGCTACGTTGCTGAAGAACCATACACCTACACAACTCAAGTTAAAGACAAAGTAGTTAAAGTAAATGATACGCAAAAAGTAAATCGTTATTTAGCACTAGCTGGATCGCAAATTCAGGTAAAGCTCAAGCAAAGCGTAGATGTAAAGGGTCGCAGCGCTATTTATGTGGTAGATTACACTGCTGTATACAAAGTTATCAACAAACTTTCAAACATTAATAGCTTCTTCTTTGAAGCACCGCCACCTGATGGTTATTCCCTCCTAGATGGTTACAAAGTAGAACGCGATAATAGCCAATTACAACAAACTAATCCTGGCGATTATGGCTTTCCTTTCCGTTTAGAACCAGGCGCAGAAACTACCTTTAAAGTTAGCTATAAAGCTCAAGGTGGGCCGCGTTGGGTTTATAACGCTACCGGACAGTTACTTTCTAAATTCCGCCTCACCACCATTGCTAACTTTAGCCCAGTTGAGTTTGCTAGTGGTGTGATACCAAGCAATACAAAAGTTGAAGGAGATAGCACCCAATTTACTTGGGCATTTGATGAAAATGTTTCCGTCAAAAATCCTTTTGGCGTGTTTACTAACACTGCACCTGTTCGCAATACTGGCATTATTCCCAGGCTATTATTGTTAGCGCCTGCCATATTTTTATGGTGGATCTTATTACTATATTTATCGCTACCAATGCATCTCAAAAATGTGGCGATCGCAGGCGGAATTTTCTTCGCTTGTCTATTGACTTTAACCTATTTAGGTAGGTTAATTAATCCCCCATTAGTATGGACAATGATTTCCCTTATCTTCTTAAGTTTAATGTGGGGATTAGGGTCAAATCGTCGTGCTGCTTTAGCCGCTATTATTTGCACAATTGCAGGTGCAGTCATACCTATATTTGGATTGTTAGTACCATTCAGCGGACTTACCCTCAGCCTAGCTGCTTTACTTTCCGCAGTTTGGCTAGCAGTACAGCACTGGTATGGCTGGCAAGCTTTGCCACAAGAACGATAAAAATGCATATAAAACTGCTTTAGGAATACAAAAATATTGCATAATCAGCGTAATTTGTAGGTTGCATTAAGCCGCAGGCTAACGTACCATCAAACGCCTGAATTTATTGCTATTTTTATCTTCCAAAACCCCATACCACTTCCAATAATCTCATGAGGGCACAACATTGTTGTGCCCCTACCTACCTGTCACATTATTTATTCAGCGATCAACCCTCTAACTTAAAAAACATAAGACAGAAGTATTATGTAACCAAAAATTAATTATTTTGTAGTTATTACATCATTTGCCTCTGTCTTTATCTCACTATCGCTTAAAATCAACTGAATCTCAGCTTCTAAATATTAAAAAATAATATGTTAGCAAGAATCCGCCGTCTACTGAATCAATTTTTTAATAAATCCAGAACAATCAACAACGAACCACTCAATAAAGTCAGTTTAATAGTAATTATTTTGATTGATATTTTTATATTAATCAATGTATTTACAGGACTGGATGATATTAGTAGGTGGCATCTTAGTCCAACTCAGGCATATCCCTGTTCTTCAGAATGGCAAAATTACCGGACACAAACTAGTAAAGATAAGGATTATGAAATTCTCAGACTAGCATTACCATATAACATTAATCAACCTAATTTTCAGCAAACCTATCAACAAGCTGAAACTGGACATTTGGGTAAAGTTTCTACAACTTGCTTGCAGTATGCTAATGCCAAAGATAAAGTAAAAAATGCAGAAAATCAGCAAACTATCAAAACCATTGACGAGAAACAAGCTAACATCGGTAGGCTAGAACAGCGCAATCGGACAATTCGTAGTCAATATGATTCAACACTTTTAGAAAAAATTGCTGGACAGCCACGTGAGCAATCAATTAATCAAGTTGGTGCAGAAAAAGCGAAACAAACTTTAGAGCAGAATAACCGCCAAATTTCTACTCTAAAAAATGAAATCTCTACTTTAAAAGATGGGCTATTATCCAAACCAGAAAGCACTAATTTGCTAACTTTTCTGAAAGATGAAAATAAATTTAGTGAGGTAGAAAAAGGCTACAAGCAAGCATCATTTTGGTATCCCAGTATCCAGCTTGGTTTTCAATCCCTATTTCTCATACCCCTGATTCTGATTGCTTTCTCAGTTCACAACTTTGCTCAAAATCGCAGATATGGACTAGTTGCACTTATTAGCTGGCATTTACTAGTCATCTTTTTTATCCCACTAATCCTGAAAATATTTGAATTTCTGCAAGTCGGCGTACTCTTCCAATTCCTCTTCGATATTATTAGCGCTATTTTTGGCGGTTTACTGTTCCTCATCAGTTACGTTTATATCTTGCTGATTCCCCTGATTGGTTTTGGAGTTATCAAGTTCTTTCAACAAGTTGTTTTCAATGCCAAATTACAAGCAGCTAATAGAGTCCAAAAATCACGCTGCGTTAAGTGCGCTAAAAAAATTCGCCATCAAGATAGCCACTGTCCGCATTGTGGTTATTATCAATATATTGAATGTCAAAACTGCCACAATTTAACTTACAAGCATTTACCCTATTGTAAACATTGTGGATATTTTCAAGATTCTACTAATTAAGTCATATTGCCCCAGCCATATCAGCCTTGAGGATATTGAAATACAGCCTCCAGAAAGATGAATTAGATTAAATTTCAGCATACAGTGGTTTGGGATGTCTGTTTAAGCACCAGGATATAAAGAGGCTTAGCACAATGCTGAGCCTTTTCCTTATGGCAGATGCCTAGGTAAGCCTGTTGCAGACATCGCAAGATTAAAACTGACTTGATGCATCAGTGGTTAGCTGAGAGAAAAGCTTTTCCCAGTCAATCACAGGAGGCCTTTGTCCCTGATTTGCCAACTCAAACACCTTTCCTTCAGTCGTTGGGTAAAAAATGCTTTCGACACAAGCTTTAGCCACATCAATTCGGCTAGCATCACCCACAAGTTTATCGCCTTGGCCTAAAATTACACCCAATTTACCCTGTGTTTTGGCTTGCAAAAGAGTATTGAGGTCGTAAGAAGTATAAGGGCCATCAATTAAGCGTCCAGGACGAATGATAGTGTAAGGTAACCCGGAGTTAATAATGGCTTCTTCTCCTTTTTGTTTAGCATCTAGTATGCCAAAGGCATTGAGGACATTAAAAGGAAACTGATTTTTACGCAAAATGCCGCAAGAAGAGGTAAAAACAAATCGCTGGAGGTTGTGTGGTGCGGCTGCGACTAAATTGCTCACACCAATTGCATCAACTTTTAGCGGACTATTCTTTGCCCTAGCTTCTAGATGTTTGCGGTCAGTAAGCAGCTGCGCCCATTCCAATAAACTAGGGTTGGGGTCAATATTCCATCTACCAGAAGGAAAGGCAGTAGTACCGCTACTACAGATGATATGGGTAACATTCTGCACCGCATCTGGTAGCGTCACTGCGTCGCGGATATCGCCCACAGCAATTTCTACTTGGTTATTAAACATCTTTTGGGCTTTTTCTGCATTGCGTGTCAGAACACGAACTGATAAGCCTTTCTCTAATAGTTCACCTACTACTAGTTGCCCTACTCCACCTGTAGCACCAGCAACCAGCACTAAATTTTTAACAGCAGAAGTCATAATTGTCCCTAAATATAGCCTATTGCTAATCTAATCAAAAATGCGATCGCCAAGCGTCTCCCCTTGGGAGAATCGCAGCCATCACTCTGAGGGTAAGCCTATATAAGCGTTTGGAGAAATAAGGGCAAGGGGGAAGGGGGAATGGGTAAGGGGTAAAGGTTTTTAGTTTTTTTGCCTTTCCCCAGACTTGCATATTGTGACTTTTTAGGTAGAATGAGAATCGTTATCATTTTATCTCTGGCATCAGCTTAGAATTTATGACTACCACAGCCCCAAAGCCAGCAACGAACGATGGATTACTTGATATTCCTAAACGGGGAATGCCAGTCACAATCATTACAGGATTTTTAGGGAGTGGGAAAACAACTCTCCTCAACCAAATTCTCAAGAATAAGCATGACTTAAAAGTTGCCGTTTTGGTTAACGAATTTGGTGATATTAATATCGACAGCCAGCTACTCGTATCTATGGATGAAGATATGGTAGAACTGAGTAATGGCTGTATTTGCTGTACTATTAATGATGGTTTAGTTGATGCTGTCTATCGCGTTTTAGAAAAAGAAGAGCGCATCGATCATCTAGTAATTGAAACTACTGGTATAGCCGATCCACTGCCAATTATTCTGACTTTTCTGGGTACAGAACTTAGAGATTTAACTAAGGTAGATTCTATCATCACCGTGGTAGATTCTGAAGCTTTTACACCTGAGCATTATGAAAGCGATGCTGCACTACAACAAATTACCTATGCAGATGTAGTTCTGTTGAATAAAACTGACCTCACAACCAAACAAAAGCTAACAGAATTAGAAGCTTATATTCAGGATGTTAAAGCCGGAGCTAGAATTATTCACACGAGATTTGGTGAAGTAGCTTTACCTTTAATTTTAGATGTAGAACTAACTCCAGTAGATGAGTATATCTCAAAACTAGGAGAAGATAATCATGAGCATCATCATCATGAACATCATGAGCATCATGACCATCATGAGCACCACCACGAGCATAAACATCACTCTCATCATTTAGAAAATGATGGATTTATAGCGATATCATTTCAGAGCGATCGCCCTTTTGATGTGCAGAAATTTCAAACCTTCCTTGCTGACAAATTACCCACAAATGTCTTTCGCGCTAAAGGTATACTTTGGTTCAGCGAAAGTGAATTAAGACATATTTTTCAACTGAGTGGGGCGCGTTATCAATTAGATGCAGATGAATGGTTTTCTTCACCAAAAAATCAGTTAGTTGTAATTGGTAGAAATCTAGATACTAAAGAAGTTACCTCACTCCTGAATGAATGTTTAGTATGAGAAAAACATCTTTACTAATTAAAGAATAGGACGGGAAGAGTATTTATTAAATTGCCATTCCTTCATGGTATGAAGCCCTTAATTTTATGCATTAGGTCTTCCCCCTGCTCCCTACCCCCTGCCCTCTTCTTTAGCTCATACAGCCCATTTCTAAAATTATTACCCATGACTCTCTCAATTGCTCCAGAAATAATTTCTGCTACCGCTTTACCCAATCAACAATTACCTCATGTTACAGAATCAGACATGATTAAAGCTGTACGTACTTTGTTAATTGGCTTAGGAGAAAATCCTGATAGAGAGGGTTTAAAAGATACTCCAAAAAGAGTAGTTAAAGCCCTTCAATTTCTCACCAAAGGATATGATGAATCTTTGGATGAATTATTAAATGGGGCAGTATTTACAGAAGATGCCAATGAAATGGTGTTAGTTAGAGACATCGATATTTTTAGTTCCTGTGAACACCATATATTACCGATAATTGGTCGCGCTCATGTGGCGTATATTCCTAATGGCAAGGTGATAGGATTATCGAAAATTGCCCGAATTTGTGAAATGTATGCACGCCGTTTGCAAGTTCAGGAACGCCTGACTATACAAATTGCCGATGCATTGCAAGGTTTACTGAAACCTCGAGGCGTAGCAGTAGTATTAGAAGCAACGCATATGTGTATGGTAATGCGCGGTGTTCAAAAACCTGGTTCTTGGACTGTTACCAGTGCAATGCGGGGAGTGTTTGCAGAAGATGTCCGCACTCGTCAGGAGTTTATGAATTTGATTCGGCACAATGCTAGCTTTTAGCTTGAAAATCAGGGCAAGGAATTAGTTGATTTGCTTTAAACTATTATGATAATGATTATCATAATCTTTGTGAGCAAATGCAAGATACTCCACCATCAATACCTCAGACAATAGACCTAGCAATTATTGGTGCTGGCCCTCATGGCTTAACCCTAGCCACTCACCTCCTACAAAAGCGGCAAACTATGCGGAGTAAGTTTTTGGTGTTTGACCCTAGTGGAAGGTGGATGAGTAATTGGCAGCACCAATTTGCAGCTTTAGAAATTCCTCATTTGCGTTCCCCCGCTGTTCATCATCCTGACCCCAATCCTTTTGCATTGCGGAAGTTTGCTGAATCTCGTTCTAGTGAGTTATTTGCACCCTATGATTTACCAGGAACTCGGCTATTTGAGGATTTTTGCCAGGATGTAATTTCTCGCTTTTCATTGCCGCAGCAAGTAGTTCCTTTAAACGTGATTCGCATTGAACCTCTGCGTCATTTGATTCGTCCACGCTTGCGTCTGTGGTTGCAAGATGGACAATCGATTATGGCGCGGCGGGTAGTATTGGCAACGGGTAGCGCTAAACGAAACTTCCCCGACTGGCTATATCAAATTGAGTCCGAGTATCCCCAAGATAGGCTTTGTCATTCCCAAGCTGTAGATTTACGGAAGTTGCATTTTCTGGGGGAAAAAGTCTTAATTATTGGTGGCGGATTAACTAGCGGACATTTAGCTATAGGTGCGATTTCCCGTGGTGCAAAAGTCCATTTAATCATGCGCCGACAATTGCAAGAGAAATTATTTGATGCGGAACCAGGTTGGTTAGGGCCCAAGTATCTTAAGGGATTTTTTGCAGAACCGAATTATGAACAGCGCTCTACCATGATTAGGCAAGCGCGTAATGGGGGTTCCATGACACCAGCGATGGGAATGCAACTGCGGCGACAAGTGCGTAGTGGTAATCTCAAAATTGATGAAAACTGTGAAGTAGTAAAAGCTGAGTGGTTGGGTACGAATTGGTTACTTAAATGTAGTGATGGTAGCCAGCATGAATACAACAGAATTTGGCTTTCTACTGGCACTCAATTTGATGCTACATCTGAGCCATTATTACAAGAAGTTTTGGCAGCTTATCCAACTCCTATAATTAATGGTTTACCTGTATTAGATGAATATTTACGTATTCCTGGTTCGGAATTATTTATTATGGGTGGGTTAGCTGCTTTGCAAGTAGGCCCAACCGCCAGAAATTTGTCAGGTGCGAGAATGGCGAGTGACAAGATTGTTCCGGCAATTGTGAAGCGGAGTCTGGCACTTTCCCACCTGAGAAGTGCTTGATTTTTTAAAACCATAAAAACGATTATCATTCTGGTATGATACCCATAATTACCGTAGTTGCTGGGCCAGTCGGTTGTGGCAAAACTACTTGGATTGAACAGCAGTTGAGATTACAACAGCAAGAAAAAGTACTGTATTTTAGCCCTGGTACGGGTGCTGTTCCCATTGACCAAACGCGCCTAGGTGCTGAATTTCCATTTGTGAAAGTTTTTAGCGATAGTGAAAGAATTGAGTTTTTGAACCAACTCACAGTAGCGGATGCGGTTTATCTAGAATTGGGATTTTATTTGGAATTAAGCGCAGTAGCCCAAATTTTGGATAACTTACAGTACCATGCGATCGCTATCTTACCCCCACACCTGCAGAATTCGGAATGGCACGATTGGGCGAATGAAATTATACCAGGTGTAAATATTCAAAATACTGTGTCACAAGCTAGGCTATGGCGGGCTTCCAGCACTGGTGAAGTTGTTGACGAAAGTAGTTTAGCAGAACTTTGGTATGAATTAACACATGGTGCTTATGGCACAGTTACCCGTGCGAAAGGCATTTTTAATCTTGCTGATGGGCGTTATTTGTATACAGATTATGTTGCTGGTATTCCCAAAGATGATTTTAGGGAATTAAACTTGCCTCGCTATTTAGAAGGAAGGCCACAACGCTTTAGTGGGATAGAAGTTTTTGCAGAAAACTTAGATGAAGTGAATGTAGCAAAAACATTGCAAGATTGCTGTTTATCAGAAGCCGCTATTTTGCATTATCAAGAACAGACAAAACAATTGTTGGCAGAGGAAATAGAAGCGTGAAAATAGCAGTCATCTCATGTATTCATGGTAATTTTGAAGCTTTAAATGCTGTCTTATTAGATATTGATAAACACAAAGCTGAAAAAATTTTTTGTCTAGGTGATTTAGTAGGATATGGCCCCTATCCTAATGAAGTTGTAGCTGAAATTCGTTCTTTAGAGATTCCCACTTGTGCTGGTTGTTGGGATGAAGATATTGTTGAAGGTTTGAATGCTTGTGAGTGCAGTTATCCCTCATTGTTAGCGGAAAAACGGGGACATTTAGCTCATGAGTGGACAAACAAAGAAATTCAGCCAGAAAATCGCGAATTTCTCGCCCAACTTCCCTACAGTTTACGTCAAGAAAATTTAGCTTTCGTGCATGGTAGCCCTCACAGTAATCATGAATATTTATTACCTGAATTGGATGCTTTTGTTGCCCTAGAAAGGGTAATAGCTGTAGATGCAGATGTGCTATTTTGCGGTCATACTCATGTACCTTATATCCGGAATTTGGATGCAGGTAATTTAAAAGTTTGCATCAAAACTGAAGATGTAAAAGCCCAAGAAAGGAGTTTTAATACATCTGTAAAACGAATTATTAATGTTGGTTCGGTGGGGGAACCACGACATGGGCGGCCCAATGCAACTTATGTAATTTATGACACGGATACTCAACAAGTAATGTTGCGAGAAGTTCCTTACGATTATCAAAAAACTTGCGCGGCGATTGTTGAAAAAGGCTTACCTACAATTTTTGCTTGGCGTTTAGCACAGGGTTTGGAATTTGCAGAACGGGCGGATGATCCGACTCATGTTTGTACGAGGTAATGGGGAATGGGGAATGGGGAATGGGTAATGGGGAATGGGTAATGGGGAATGGGTAATGGGAGAGGGTATCAACAATTGAAAATCTAAAATCTAAAATCTAAAATCTAAAATTATGATGAAATGGGCTATTTTGAGTGGGATTGAGGGGAATTTGGCGGCTTATGAGGCTGTGATGGCGGATATTAAACGCCAAAGTCGCTTGATAGAGGCTTTGTATATTCTTGGTGATTTAGTTGGGCCGACACCAGAATCGGAAAAACTGGTGGAACGGGTACGCAAACCTCGGCGCGGTGAGTTGGAACCTATGGTTTGTAAGGGGTGGTGGGAGGAACAATGTTTGATTTTGCATGGTTTGGCTGCGACAGGAGAACCTACTGAGTTGATGGCTAAGTATGGCGGAGATACGGCGAAAATGCTTTGGGATAGTGTTTCTCGCCAAACAGTGCAATGGATCAGAAACCTTGATTTTGGTTTTTTTGAACTGGATTGTTTGCTAATTCACGGGACAACGGTATCTGTGGATGAGGAACTGACACCAGATAGTTCTCCAATTATGATGTGCGATCGCCTTTCACGAATGCAAGCCCATAATTTATTCTGCGGTCGTTCTGGTTTAGCTTTTCAATATCAATTACAAGCAGGTTCCATTAATACAGGCGTTACTACCCTGGATAGTAGCGCTGCTTCTCAAACGGTTACCATTACCCCAAGTCAAGTGGTGGGTGTAGGTAATGTTGGACGCACCCCAGGAAAAGCAATTTACACTCTCTACAACCCCAGCACAAATGATGTAGAGTTTAAAACTATTCGTTATGGGGTAAATAAAGGATTTAGCACCAGTGTTCGGTCTACTAAATTGGCATAATTTACAATTAATTTGCTATGTGGAAAATAGTACCCCAATCCCGCAACCGATTCCCAAGCCCAAACTTGTGAAACGCCAAAATCATCCCAATTGAATTTTAAACGGAGTGCGATCGCCCCGTGGTTGATTACGTTATTTGCTCGTCACGCTTCTAACCAAGATTGCAGATCTGCCAAACTCGTAAAATCTAACAGTGCTTCCCCAAGATTTTCTAATTGTTCTAGGGGAAGAGTTGCAACACGCGATCGCACATCTTCAGGTAATTCTCCTACTCGCCGAGTTAATAGGCGGAGAATCAGCGCTCTTTCTCTTTGTTCTGCTTCCTCTCGTCCTTCTTCTTTAATTTCCTGGTAAACTCTCGTTTGCTGCAGTGTAATTCCTAGCATGGATTCAACCTCTTTGCGGCTTAATTGTTCAAATTTGTACACCATGATTGTGATGATTAACTCAATTATGGCGCGACTTGCAGGTTCGGATTGCCATTTTTGTGGGAAAGTATTTAGAAGTAGTGAAAACGATTATCATTATATTTTAGTGGTAATCATCTACAAATCCCATGTCATCAGAAAATATTGCTCCTACTACCCCAGTTCAGCGTCCGCGTCGTTTGCGTCGCACTGCTACTTTACGCCGCATGGTGCAGGAAACTACTCTTAGTGTCGATGACTTGATTTATCCAATGTTTGTGATGGAAGGAGAGGATCAGAAAATTGAAATCGCTTCCATGCCTGGGTGTTATCGATATACTCTAGATTTGTTACTTAAAGAAATTGCCGAAGTATCTCAACTGGGGATAAATGCGATCGCTTTATTTCCTGTGATCCCAGAAATTAAGAAAGATGATATTGGTACTGAAAGCTACAATCCAGAAGGATTAGTACAGCGCACTATCAAGGCAATTAAACAAGCTGTGCCTGATATCCTAGTAATTACCGATGTTGCACTTGACCCTTTTACTACACATGGTCATGATGGCATTGTCAATGAACATGGTGTGATTCTCAACGACCCCACAGTAGAAGTATTAGTAAAAATGGCGGTTTCCCAAGCTGAGGCTGGGTCTGATATGGTAGCTCCTTCCGATATGATGGATGGCAGAGTTGGGGCTATTCGCCAGGCTTTAGATGCAGCAGGATATATTGATGTGCGGATTTTGGCATACTCTGCAAAATACGCTTCCGCATATTATGGGCCATTTCGGGATGCATTAGATTCTGCGCCGAAGTTTGGGGATAAAAAAACTTACCAAATGGATGCAGCAAATGCACGGGAAGCAATTAAGGAAGTAGCACTAGATATTGCTGAAGGTGCAGATATAGTTATGGTTAAGCCGGCTTTGGCTTATTTAGATATTATTCGGCGAGTAAAAGATTATACGAACTTGCCTGTAGCAGCATATAACGTCAGTGGTGAGTACGCCATGATTAAAGCTGCGGCTGAAAATGGTTGGATTGATGAAAAAAAGGTGATTTTAGAGACCTTAACCAGCATGAAACGGGCTGGTGCTGATTTGATTTTGACTTATTTTGCCAAGGAAGTAGCGTTGATGTTGGCTTAGTAGCAGCTTTTAGAGAGGATTGTGGGCGTGTCTAGTTTAAAAGCAAAAATACAAGGAGACTTTGAGCAGCACTGGCGAGGGATGCTCTCAGATTATGTCACAGCGATCGCTTGGTCACCTAATGGTCAGATTCTCGCTGCTAGTTCAGCGCAGGGAGAGGTGACGATATGGCGTGTTGGGGAAACCTTTGATGAAATATCTCTACAACCGGGTAATGGCGAATCTGTAGACTGTTTAGCTTTTTCCTGGGATGGTGAATTTCTCGCTGCATCTGGGCAAAATGGAGAGGTAAAAATTTGGCGTTTACAGTCACAACAGCCAGAAATTTTCAGGATTTTGCAAAATTACCATGTTTGGATTGATCGGATGGCGTGGAGTCCTACGAACAACCAATTAGCATTTAGCTTAGGTCGAATAGTGCAAGTATGGAATGCAGAAATCGGTGAAGTTGAGGCGACGCTAAATTTTGAGACTTCTTCTGTTCTCGATATTAATTGGCATCCTAATGGCGAAAGTTTAGCAGTTGCAGGTTATCAAGAAGTAAAAATCTGGATGGCGGAAAATTGGGATGATGAACCCTCTTTGTTACCTGTTGATTCCGCAAGTTTGATGATCTCTTGGTCACCCGATGGTAGATATATCGCTTCTGCAAATATGGATCGTTCGATTACTGTATTGGAATGGGAGAATCCTGACCCTTGGATGATGCGGGGCTTTCCAGGTAAAATTCGCTATTTAACATGGTCGGATACAGTGACAAAATTTGGTGCGCCTTTGTTGGCTGCTGCTAGTGCAGAAGGGGTAGTAGTGTGGGAAAAACAAAATGATGATTGGGAAGCGCAAGTTCTGCCCACACATCAAGATACAGTGCGATCGCTACAATTTCAACCCAAAACTCACCTTTTAGCTTCTGCATCAGAAGATAGTTGTGTATGTCTCTCTAATAGAGGAAAGCGGCTAACTCAAGTTCTTGATGGTGCAGCTAAAGGATTCTCTTGTCTATCTTGGCATCCACAAGGACATTTATTAGCAGCTGGCGGTAACAATGGTGAATTAATTATTTGGTCAAAGGGTCAGCGTGGCCAGGGATTTGGCAAAAAGAAGTAAGAGTCAAGAGTCATTTATTTCTCTTGTCCTCCCAGTCCCCAGTCCCCAGTTCCCAGTCCCTAATCCCCAGTTCCCAGTCCCTAATCCCCAGTCCCCGAAATTGTTTATACTGTCCATTAAAACAGCCTAAAAACCTGAAATCTTTACTAATCAAGAATTTCAAAGCTATGGCAGTGAATACAAAAACATTAGAAGCAGCTAAAACAACTTTGCGTCAGGCGCTTGCGGCTTCAGGGGGAAATACGAAGGATCAAGAAGTAATAGCAGCGATTGAAAATCTTCAATTGTTGAATCCAATAACAGCACCAGCTCGTAGTGATACCCTACTAGATAGGAATTGGTTGTTGATTAGTGCGCCCAATTTTCCTGGGGGAGAACAGCTTGCAGATGGAAGCTTTTCTTACACCCTTGGTCGTCTTGCTTTTAATATGTTTCAACCCACTGGATTAAAAGTTACTCTCCAGAGAGTTTCACAGCCTGTATTTTTGTTGGGTAATGGAAAACAGTGCAGCCACGATATTGTTGTAGAGTTTACAACTATTGATGAATCTGTTCCTAAATTAAATGGGATTGTTCGCAATCAAGGAGTTTGCCAGGTTGTTAGCGATACAACACTGCAAGTAGAATTTACTGGAGGAATATTACAGCCACAAGATAACCAGAACCTAGAAGAATGGAAAGCTGTATTTGGTAATCAACAACCTTCTGCGAGAAGAGGTTTTAAAGACATTTTGATGTCTGGTTTTTTGAACCTAATGTTTGGTTTAGTTCCTCCCCAAGGAATGAATCCTGATACCGGAGAAATTTCTTTTACTATGCGTCGTTCTCCGAAAGGGCGTTTAGAAATTCTCTATGTTGATGAGGAACTGAGAATTACTCGAGGGGAACGTGAAACTGTTTTAGTCAGTGAAAGACAGTGAACAATTTCAGAGAATTTCAAATATTGTGATGGTAGATATCCTCATACTAAGTAGGTAGGTTGAATTAAATATAAAATGACTTAGCAGTACAGAATCCTTATTCTACAAGCTTTTAAGAGGATGAATCGTTTTACAAATAATTACATCTTCCTACTTATACTTATACCAAATTAAATTATGTTTGCTACACATCAATATATTCTAGAGGGCATGGCAGTGCCATGCCCCTACCATCTGTCGCATTCTTTTTGCAAATTAGTATTATGAATAAATGTTGATAACAGCAAAATTAACCCTGGAAGCTTTTTGGTCAAAATTGACGTGACCAATCCTTAGGCCAGCGTTCAACTACGACTTTCGTTTGGGTGAAAAATTCGACGGCGTGATTGCTTTGACCATGTAAATCGCCAAAAAAGCTTTCTTTCCAACCGCTAAAGGGGAAAAATGCCATTGGTGCAGCCACACCAATATTAATACCAATATTACCAACCTCAGCTTCGTAGCGAAACTTACGGGCGGCTGCACCACTGCTGGTAAATAAACAAGCCATATTCCCATATTGACCGCTATTGACGAAGGCGATCGCATCATCAATAGTATTGACATGAATTAAGCTCAATACTGGGCCAAAAATCTCGGTACGGGCGATTTCTCCTGCAGGGTTGACGTTTTGCAGAATTGTCGGGCGAATAAAGTTACCTTGTTCGTAACCAGAAATCTGCGGTTTTCGTCCGTCAACTAAAAGATTGGCACCTTCTTCTACACCCTGTTGAATTAATTGTTCTATGCGGGTTTTACTGCGAAGATCAATTACAGGCCCCATTTCTACACCCTGGTCTAAACCGTTACCTACCACACGCTTTTGAGCAGTTTCGGCCATCGCTTCTGTGAAGGAGTCACGTGCATCTGCAACGGTGACAGCAATGGAAGCAGCTAAACAACGTTGTCCCGCACAGCCAAAAGCACTATCAGCAGCGATGCGTGTAGTCATTTCGATGTCTGCGTCAGGTAAAACAATCAAGGGATTTTTCGCCCCACCTTGACATTGCACCCGTTTCCCATTGGCGGCGGCGCGACTATATATATATTTAGCGACTGGTGTGGAACCAACAAAACTAATTGCCCGAATTTGGGGATGATCTAAAATAGCATCGACAGTTTCTTTCGCACCGTTAACGAGATTGAGTACACCTTTGGGTAAACCCGTTTTTTCTACCAATCCAAAGATTTTTTGCATTGTCAGCGGTACTTTTTCCGAAGGCTTGACAATGTAAGTATTGCCAGTTGCGATCGCATAGGGTAAAAACCAAAATGGAATCATCCCCGGAAAATTGAACGGACAAATCACCGCCGCCACTCCCAAGGGTTGACGAATCATCATCTCATCAATCCCTCTGGCAATATCTTCTAAATTTGTTCCCTGCATCATCATTGGTATACCACAGGCAACTTCTACATTTTCTATCGCCCGTCGCATTTCCCCTTGGGACTCCGACAAAGTCTTACCGCATTCTAAGGTAATTGTGCGTGCCAAATCCTCAAAGTTTTCTTCCAGCAGATTTTTGAGTTTAAATAAATACTGTACTCTTTCGGCTGCTGGTGTGCGCCGCCATGTCACAAAAGCTGCTGCTGCGGCTGCAACTGCTTGATTGACTTCAGATGCAGGTGATACTGGTACTTGAGCTAATATTTCTGCTGTCGCTGGGTTGATGACATCTAAATAATCTGTAGTATTAGATGCACACCATTGTCCGTTGATGTAGTTAGGTAAGGTGGGGGTTGTAGTCATGTGGGGATTGGGGATTGGGGATTGGGGACTGGGGATTGGGGATAAATTACTTCTGACTTTTGACACTTGATTCTTGACACTTGACTCTTAAATCAGAAGATAGGTGTACCAGTTGCGTAAGTCCTGCATTATTTGATTTGGTATAAGTTAATAATTTCATAAATCATTAATGATGAATATACTATGGCAATAATCTTGCAAAAATTACACCTAACTGAATACAGATAATTCCTAATATGGCACTACCTGCCCAATAGCCAGTTGCAATTAATAAATTACCACTACGGATTAAGCCGATAGTATCTAAACCATAAGTAGAAAAAGTTGTATATGCTCCTAAAAATCCAGTCGCTACCATTAACTTGATTTCTGGAGAAATAATTTCCACTTTTTCTAGAGTTAAGGTGGCGAAAAAGCCCATCGCTAAACAACCACTCAAATTAATAAAAAAAGTGCCATAGGGAAAACTAATGCCAAAGCGATTAGCAAACCACAATGTTAGATAATATCGGCTTAACGCACCTGCGATCGCACCTAAACTAATGGCTATAGGATTACGTAAATTAGGGTCTTGTAACATATTACAAAACTAAAAATTTAAATTGGTAAATATAATTATTTATACATCAAAAGAAAGAATTAACTTCATACCATTAGTAGAAGCATTGAGTTTGGTAATTTTTTAAGGTAGAGCAAAAGCAGACGAAATACTGCGATGAGAATTATTCATTAACAGTAAAAGCATGACAACTACTACAAATTACCAATCTCTGATTGATATTTGCATTCAAAATTGTCTTGATTGTGTACGCGATTGCGAAAACTGTGCTGATGCTTGTTTACATAGCGATATGGTACAGATGATGGCTGAATGTATCAAGCTGTGCCAAGACTGCGCTGATACTTGTATGCTGTGTAATCGCTTGATGGCACGCAATTCGCCTTTGTATCCTCATCTGTGTAATTTATGCGCGGAAGCTTGCGATCGCTGCGGTAGAGAATGTGATAAACATCACCATGAGCATTGCCGACGCTGTGCTGCATCTTGTCACCGTTGTGCTGATTCTTGCCGTCAATTAGCTAGTGCGATCGCCAGTACAAGTAAAATTTGAAAATTTCCTAGTGAGGTTCTCAGCCCTCAAATTAAGGGCTAAAGTCCTGACTAAGTATTTATTGAGTATGACAATACTTAATTCTTAATAAAGAAGTAATTTATAATACAGTACATTTTTCCCAAGAATTATATAAAGGCAAAGCTAATAGTATTTTTGCAACTTAAGCGGGAAAACCGTACTTAATTGGAGCGTAATTTCTACCTGTTAAATAACTGTTGAGGTGGTTAGAATCATAGTACGGCTTGAGTAATGCTGTTGTTTAAAAAATCAATTGCAGCATTAGTAGGAGAGCAAAAATATGGGAAATCAATTCAAAACTTTAGTATTGCTAGCTACTCTTAGTGGCTTATTAATTGCAATTAGTTACTGGATAATTGGCGGCAGTACTGGGTTAATTATAGGTATTGGTTTAGCAGCAGTCACAAACCTATTTTCCTGGTATCAATCAGATAAAATTGCGTTGGCTGTATATCGCGCCCAACCTGTAAGTGAAGCAGAAGCACCGAAGCTTTATCGGATAGTGCAAAAGTTATCTAAGCGGGCAAATATCCCCATGCCAGGAGTTTATATTGTCCCTAGCCAAACTGCTAATGCTTTCGCTACAGGACGCGATCCAGAACATGCTGCTGTTGCTGTTACAGAAGGAATTTTGCAGATATTACCAGAGGATGAACTCGAAGGCGTAATTGCCCACGAACTTACCCACATTATTAATCGGGACACCCTAACACAGGCTGTTGCAGCCACAATCGCTGGTGCAATTTCATTCTTGGCACAAATGGTAAGTTACAGCTTATGGTTTGGCGGTGGTTCACGAGATGATGATAGAGGTGGAAATCCTTTAGGTGTTTTATTAACAGTATTACTTGCACCTTTAGCTGCCACAATTATTCAGTTAGGTATCTCACGTACCAGAGAATTTTCTGCTGATGCTGGTGCTGGGAAACTAACAGGTAATCCTCGCGCTTTAGCTAGAGCATTGCAACGTTTAGAAGCTACAGCTAGACAGTTGCCTTTAGATGCTAATCCAGCTTTTGAACCATTATTAATTATCAATCCAATTTCTGGAAAGTTTCTTGGTAACTTGTTCTCTAGTCATCCTGCTACTGAGGATCGTGTTGAGCAGTTACTCAAATTAGAGCAACAATTGACAACAACAGCTTATTAGTTGGGAGTCAAGAGTCGGAGAGATGCGATTAATCGCGTCTGTACTCAAAAGTCAAATTATTAGTGGCTAATTACGAACAGGGTGCAATTCTTAATTGGATAAGAAAATTTGCAATTTAAGGATGTTTTAGCTATGACTGACAATAACTTTGAATCAACAGTAGTAGTAGAAATTAGTCCTCAAACTCACGAATTAGTAGAAACTGAAATGGCTGGCGAAACTGATGAAGTCAAGAGTGAAACTAAAGCGTTAATTGAAGCACTCAAAAGACGCGCCCAAACTGAAGCCGAATCAGCAGGTACTCTTACCCGCGAAACTTATTTAAATGCTGTACGCCAAGCCCGGGAAGCTTTAGAAGGTGAGAAACTCATAGAACGCGATCGCATTGAACGTTCTTGGGCGGTAATGCAGGATGAAGCTGAAAAAAATTGGCAACTGCTAATTAAAGAGATTACAGGATTTGGCGATCGCGTGCAAAGTGCTGCCAAAGCTGCTTGGGAAGCCTTCAACGCCCCTCGTCCTCAAAGTTAATCAGATATACAAACTCTGAGGAGAATTACTACCGATCCTAAACTTGAAGCAAAGCAGATTCACTAATAGCAATTAAAATAGAATAAATGAGTAAGGGCACAAAAATCTTATGCCCTTCCTCATTTATATTTTGTTTTTAAATACTCTCATCAATACTCCTATCAAAAAGAGAACTTATAGGAAACATTACCTTCTTCATCCACTTCAAAAGAAGCATTAAGTTCTTGAGCTTTTTCATCTAAATATTGTTTAGATGCCTGAATTGACATATCAGCGTTTTTTGCCATTTGTAATACTGTGATTTTGCCAGTATTGGTTTCAACTAGTTTTAAAAATACTAATTCAAGACGCTGTTGCTCTGATGCGAGAATTAATGCTTTTTCTTTTCTGTTCTGCTGGACTAAAGACCAAGTCAACCATCCTCCGATCAGGGTTGAGGGAAGAGTCAAAATAGTTAAAGCCGCTATTGCATCATTCTTATCTTTTTCAGTAGTTTTGGGATTGAGAATATCAATTATCACTGCGGCAGAGAATGGAATACCAAATAATAAAAAACATACAGCTAAAAATTTTTTGACTAATTTCATACAAATAGCTGAAGTCAAAAATGATACTTATATTATAGCCTCTGTTTCCCGTAATAGTTAAACTTAGGAGTATAAATTAATTGGCAATAATTTAAGTAGTTGTTAATTACTCAGCGTGCCCAGTAGGTAGCGTACCACATCCAGACAAATGCAAAGGCGCAAATTAAGGCACCTAAATTCCATTTGACAGAATTTCTGATCAGATCATCATAAGTATTATTCTTGGCTGCTTTAGCTTGATTACTGATTTTTGTTTCTAATTGTCCCATTTGTAAAAGTAATTCATTCTTAAATTTTTGGGGTTCTTGTAACTCAGGCGTATTCTTTTGCGAATTTAAAGTTTTTAAAACCTTATTGATATCTTCGGTGGTTTTAGCTTGATTTAATAGTGACTTTGCTTGTCGGATTTGAGTAATTTGTTGTGAAGACTGATTGTTAATTTGGATAAGGTTTTGATTATTAATTCGCAATGTATTATGAATACCTAAAGGTAATAATAATAAAAATCCAATTCCAGCTAATAAAGCAGTCCAAGATAATATTTTTAATAGATAAATTTCTCTTTTATCACGATAAATTCGTTCTCCGAAGAATACTAATATTAAAGCTATTAAAGGTAAAGGTGCGTGTTCTACTAGCGCTCCCAGCATTTGAAATTCCCAAACAGCATTGGTAAAATGCCAAGGTAACAAGATATTAACAACATCTATTGCTGCCAATAATAATAAAATATATCCCACAACACGCAAATTAAAAATAGAATTCCAGTATTCATCTTCAAATTGATTCATAATTAATAATTACTGTTTATTTAACAATTATGGTTTAGGAAAGTGATAGCTCCACCATGAATAAGAATTCAACCAAGCTTTTTCTAAATGCTGATAAGCGCTGTGAGAGTTAAAACCATTAATTGGTGTAGATAAATGCGCCCATAAACAACGCCTATCGAAAAAGCTTTCTTTACCTAATAACCAAGAGAAAAAACGATGAAAACTCAGATTGTACAGATGGCGATTTCGCATAAACTCCTCTGGAGTCACTGTACTTTCACCTTGGGGATTAATACAGCTACTTAAATATGCTTTATTTTTATGAGTAAATAAACCATAATAGCCTATTCCAGGTTGCTGACGTACAGTCTGAAATAGCTTACCTATAGGTAATTTTATATCTGTATTTTTGTAGATCATTTCTTCAACATTCCCTAAGGTTCCTACAACATAACGCATCTCTATATCTATAGGAATGCTGTCATAGTAATATCGATACCGTCTCCCAGAAATTACAGCATCATATTGCTTTGTTTGCTGTACAACTATATCAGTCAAAGCCTGACTTTTCCAGATTGTATTTTTGTCCAAGACTACAGTTTCTGGGAACGCAAACGGTTGAATTTTCTGAATAGTTGTATTTGGTGCAAAAATTAGTTTAGCTATAGTCAAGAAAAGACTTACAGAAGTTACAACTAGCAATCCTAGTCGTGGTTCGATTTGGAATTTTATTTTTGGCTTTGATTTAGTTAATCCCGTCATGCTGATTTATATTGTTGTAATATCCAATAACATACATACACAAAAGCCAAAATTGAAAATGTAGAAAATATCTGACTTCCTGCACCTTCATGCCAATATTCAAATCCTTGATGATTTGAAGCAGCTACCAAAAGTGTCATCAATACTAACCGAAATATATTAATTACAAATCCTAAAAATATAGCCACAATTGGCAACATAATTTTGTGAAATATTTTTATAGGGAACACTAATATAAATAGCAATGATAGTTGCAGCAATATTAAAATTGCATTTAAACCCGAACAAGCAGGATATATTTCAATACCACCTGTGGGGAGAATGACATTGACACCTTGTCGAGAAACTGTAAATCCTAAGTACCACAGCACAAAGGTAGAAAATTTTGCAGCTAGGATGCTGAGATTAAAATTACTATCAATGAAACCCAATATTAAACTTTCAGATAATAGCAGCAGTAAAATTGTAAATTCTTGAATATATTGCTTTAATCCCCGGATACCAGAAGCTATTAAAGCTAAACCCAAAAATGATATTAAAGCTGATATTTTTACAAAAATTGAATCAAACCAAAGCAAACTTAGGCTTTTGAATAGAAGAATAAAAATTAATAATAATCCTAAAAGAGTTGAGATAATATCACTTTCTAAACTTAGATTATCTCGCTTTTTCCAGATTAAATATAATATCGATGCCCAAAATAAACACCGAATAGTTAAAGCATCTAGACTAGCGATAAATTTCCCAGCTAAATCTAATTGAATAATAATTAAACCAACAGCGATCGCACACAGCCAAAAATTAGGTTTTTGTAGCTTCTCAACAATATTAAAGCCAGATATTTTCATGACTTTTTCTTTTTCAACCAATTATGAAGCGCACCCCCAGCAATTACTGCTAAAATACCTGGAGTTGCTGAAAAATTGTAAGGAACTCCAGCAGTGTTAGTGTCAAGACTGATAGATTGTAAGTCAATATCTGCGCGTGCTGAAGTGGTATCATCTCCTAAAAATATAAAGTTAGAAGTTCGATAAACATCAGTTCCAAATCCACTAGCTGTAGTGTAATCGCGTAGCGCACCACTTAAAAGAGTTGTAGTGTTATTAGTTAGCGTATAGTTGCTACCAACAACGTTCAAAGTATAACTATTTAGGCTAGATAGCAAACTTGAAACATTAGTTACTTGTTCACCAATAGAGTTAAAAGAAGAACTGGCCTGAGAAAAAATATCACTATTTCTAAAACCTATTTCTATACCTTGTTTATCACTACTGATAGCAATGACACTAAAGCCAGCGCGATAAGCGCCATTAGTTCCATCATTAACTTGAGAGTTAATTTTTACTGTAAAAGTGAGACTATAACCAGCATTCCTATCTAGTGAGGGAAATGATGAATTGACTAGAGTAGTAGGAGTTATTAGGGACGGAGGAGCTGAGTTGGTTAGATTATAATTACTATAACCACCATAGATACCATTATTGTTACTCGCACTAGTATTTAAATTTGTGACACCGCTGCTGAAACTCTGGGTACCACCATTCGGAGAACCAAAAGTTAGAGCAGGTGAATTGTTGAGTTCTGGTGAATTATATAGATTAGGTGTGACACCTGATGTTCCATTATAAAGAGTGATAACTCCCGCTATGCTGCGGTTATTTGTCAGCAGTATGATAAATCCTACGCTGAGAGCAATTATTTTGTTTCTCATTTAATTTATATATTTTGTGTTAGTAATTACAATGATTTTCAAACTCCTTAAATACAGCTGATGCTCAAGAGATAACAATTTTGTGCGCTTAAGCTTGTAGTGTATTGAAATTGCAATCACGGTAATTATAAGGTTCTCGCTATTACTTCAATTAGACCCTGAAACTTAGAATATATATACTCCTGTAGATAATGTGTAATTTATAACGCAATATTATATGCGATACTCTAAGAAAAGTCTGAATCAGCGAAGCAAAAGATTGTAAATTTTATCGCAATACTGTTTCGTAGTATTACTATTAATTAATATAAAAATTAGCGCAAAGTAGACTTCGCGCGTTAGCGTAGCGTATTGGAGAATTGAGCGGGAGACAAAAAACTCTCGTATTAGCGTGGTTTAATGCACTTAAGGCGATCGCAGCCTAAATGTTGAGTCATCATTGCAGATAACTGTTGAGAAGCTAAACCATCGATGTTTAATTCTCGCTTGATTTGCTCATATTCTTCTCCTTGCACTATCCTATTTGCCATTTGCTGAAATTGTGTCCAAGTTAAATCACTTTCAACAAATGCTTTAGCGAGAGTAATTACTAATTCCTCATAATCATTATCTTCCAGCTTTGTCATCATCCGGTGTTCAATATGTAGCGAATCATCAAAACAGTAATACCAAGACTTTGGTTGCTGCTTGAGTACCGTTGAGAAAAAATCTTGTTGCTTAGAACGACTAACAGCGCGATCGCCTTCGCTACAAACCATTAATATAGGAGCAGCAACAGAACTTGGGCCCTGTTTTAACAGCTTCTCTCCTAATTCCAGAAATATGCGTAATGCAGGAATCCGAAAACCTTTATAGCCAAAATTACCAGATGCGTCTTTGTTGAACCATTCAAAGTAAATTGGCAGAATTTTAATTAACCAATCGAATATTAACTGATGACTACCTAAATAAGGTGTGAACAATAAAGCGCGATCAATTAACTGCGGATATTCTAAAGCTAACCAAGCTGCTAATGTTCCACCTGTTGACAATCCACCGACTACGACTTGATGACCTAAAGTTTGTGCAATCTCTAACCACTTCAGCACAAATTGTTGATAAGTTTGAATGTCTGTAGAAAGTGGTGGCGGATTTTGGCTATTCCATTCACCGGAGAGTCCATGACCAGGTTGTAAAGGAACTAAAACGTTATATCCTTTATTGAAAAAGGCTTTGCCAATTGGCTCAAATTGATAAGGCCCGGCTGTAAAGCCATGCAAAAATAGACAAACTTTTGAAGTGGAGTGAGGATGAACAAAAAATTTTGAACGACAAGCTTCGTTTTTGAGTCCAATTATAGACTCTGATTGATGAATTTCCTCAAGGATATCTGCTGTCTTCTGAATATTAATTGTCACGCTACTTTGCTCCAGATTCAAAATTAATAATTCCCATAAATAAATTGAGGTGACTCAACATTGTTGAGTCATTTTTTCACAAATCTTATTTTTGAATGTATTGCTGTAGAATTTACCGCAACAATATAAGCAGCTACATCCAACTAACGTAGTAATTTATTTGCAATTTGTAGCGACTGTCTTAAAAATCAAGCGATCGCAAAAGGGCTAATCACTAGACCTCTTAGACTAATTCTTTATGAGGCTGCATAGAATTAGATCCCCCCTAACCCCCCTTGAAAAAAGGGGGGAACTAGAAAAAATCTATCAAAGTCCCCCTTTTTAAGGGGGATTTAGGGGGATCAAGATATGTGCAACTTCACATTATTACCTGCAACATCCCAATTTTACGGAATTCTTCTGATATATACTGTATAAAATATAAAAGTATAGAAAATTTGCGTATTTTAACGGAACTAAGCAAGCAAAATGGCGAAATATGCGTTGCTGATTGGAGCTAGTGAGTATGAGTCTCAAAAAATAAATAACTTATCTGGTGTAGTCAAAGATATTGAAGCAATGCAGCGTGTTTTGCAGCATTCAGAAATAGGCGGGTTTGATGAAGTGAAATTTTTGTCTAATCCTGATTCCGATACCATGCGCTCAGAAATTGAGCAGTTGTTTATGGAAAAATGCCAGAAAGATGACGTAGTACTGCTTTATTTTTCTGGACATGGTTATAGAAATGAAGACGGAAGTTTATTTTTTCTCAGCCGCAACACTCAAGTCAATCCTCAAGGTTTCCCCAGAATTGGTACAGCAGTAGATGCCAAATTTATCCATCAAAATTACATGAGTCGCAGCAAATCTAAGCGACAAGTATTAATTCTTGACTGTTGCTTTAGCGGTGCTTTTGCAGAAGGGATGAGTGCCAAAGATATTGCTAATCTTAGTATTAAAAATGAAATTGGTGAGCAATTAGGTGGTGAAGGTAGAGCCGTGCTAACTTCATCAACAGCTACACAACAATCCTTTGAAGATTCAGGCGGCGGAGTTTACACCCGCTATTTGGTTGAGGGAATTGAAAAAGGAGCCGCTGATAGTGACAATGATGGTGTGATTACAGTAGCTGAACTGCATGAATATGCCAAGCGCAAGGTGCAGGAAGCAAAACCAGCGATGAAGCCAGAAATTTTTGCAGTTAAAGAAGGTTATACAATTCGCCTCGCCAAAGCACCAGTAGGCGATCCGCAATTAGAGTATCGTAAAGAAGTTGAGCAATGTGTAATAGATGGTGAAATATCTGAACTGGGACGCTTTATTCTGAATCTCAGACAAACGGAACTAGGGTTAACTTCAGAAGAAGTAAATGAGATAGAAAATCAAGTTCTTAAACCATTCCGTGAGTTTCAGGAAAGCTTAAAAAAATATGAAAAAGCACTGACAGAGGTATTACAAAAGCAGCCAGATTTAAGTAATAGTAATCGTAAGTTATTAAAGCGATTACAGCAAATTCTCAAACTTCAAGATGAGGATATTGCAGTTATACATAATCGCTTGATTCCTCAGCAGTCAATTACGACAAGTAACACTATTTCCCCGCAGCCAATCTCAACAATTGACACCAAAGAACCGAGTAAAGAAGACGATGACCTCAGTTCTGAAAAAGGCGTAGACTATAGCAAACTGCGCGACTTGCTAGCAGCAGGGAACTGGGAAAACGCTGATAATGAAACATATCTAGTGATGATTAAAGCTCTAGATAAGAAGAAAGGTGACTACTTTTCGTCTGAAGAATTATTAAACTTCCCTTGTACCGACCTCCGCACGATTGACCGCCTATGGGTAAAATATAGCAATGGGCACTTTGGCTTCAGCGTTCAAAAGGAAATTTACTTAAGCGTTGGTGGTAAGCTAGACGGTAAGTATGACAAAGAAGACTTAGAAATATTTGGCAATAGCGTAGGATGGAGAGTGAATTGGAACTGGATAAGTTACACAGTAGTCAGTTTTGATACCTCAGCCCCAAGAGGACACTTACCCAATACACTTATGAAAGGAGGGGAGGTATCGGGGGTCTGGGGTCGTAAATGCTCTTCTCTCTTCTCTCGCATCGAGACTTGTAAAGTCTAACATCTAAGGCTTTCCGAGATTTATCAAAGTAGTCCGTAGTCCGTAGGGTGTGTTATGCCGTAGGCTAACGCACCTTGAATTTTTGATGATGCGTCGGTGCGTTGCGCTGCGCGACAACACACCCTACATTTAAATTTTTTAACAATTGAGTTACCAAGGTTACAACATTAAGAACAAAACCTTGACCATTAAGAACAAAACCTTGACCATTAAGAACAAAACCTCAACCATTAAGAACAAAACCTCGACCATTAAGAACAAAACCTCGACCATTAAGAACAAAACCTCGACCATTAAGAACAAAACCTTGACCATTAAGAATTAAAATTCAAGCGATCGCTCTTTAGGAAAAACTTTTTGGTTTACTCTTAATCCCATTTCACTAAAACCCTAATACATATAGATTTCGCGTAGGGGCAAGGCATTGCCGTGCCCTCTAGAATATATTGATGTGTCGCAAACATTATTTAAATTGGTATAAAATAACACTCAATATTTAAATTCAGAGAAATCACGGGCATAAATAAAAAAATATGTAAAAAAAATTGCTATTTTTGCTGAACTAGAATTTAGCTCAATTGAGGCAAACTAGCTATAGAAATGTCTTAAAGGAGTAAATATATGACTCGCAAGAAACGTACATCCCGGATTCTACAAAAAGCTGAGTTTAGAGTCGCTGGAATCAAAGCTATTGATCCAAACATAGCATTTGATGATAATTACAACTTACAAAATCTGACTCAATTAATACAGCAGTTTCACAGTATGCTTGATGAATATAATGATTCTATGGCTGTAATTGAATCTTCTAGAACCAAGCTTGACGAGATGGAAAAAATCATCGGTAATATTTCCGATAAAATGCTGGCTGGGGTTGGTTTTAAGTATGGCAAAGACAGCAATGAATATGAACTTGCTGGTGGCGTTAAACTAAGCGAACGTACTCGCAAAAGCAGATTAACCCGCTTAAAAAATAGCGCAGAGAAAACAGCAGATAATAATGTAGTAACAGCCTAGCACCACAAGGCGGAAGTCAAAAGTCAAAAGTCAAAAGTCAAAAATATTACGTGGGGTGGGCAATACCCACCTACAGTATTGTAGGTTGGGTTGAGGAACGAAACCCAACATTTATCCGGACGTTGGGCATCCGGGCGTTGGGTTTTGCAAAGCCTCAACCCAACCTACGTCTTAGATTTTTTCAATAATCAAATTCAGATTTTTATAATTTATCACCGTACTTTGGTAGAGTAATTTTAACCAAGCTAGAATTACTAGACAATCCAGAGCATCACAACTATGAAAGTTATTCATGGCACCTGGATACCAAATGCGGCATCTGACTTTATTCAGCCAGGGTCTTTTTATTTGTGGATAGAAACCCCGATAGTCAAAAAAAGTCGTGCTAATCAGCAAAATATTCATCCTGGACACCTAGCAAAAGCTGAATTAATTGCTTTTTTAACGCAAGCTTTAGGGTTGAAAGAATCACCTAATCAATTAAGTCAACGCATATCGCCTAAATATTTTGCTCTACCTACTGTTGATAATAAGCCATTACCCTCACCAGAATTAATCAAGTATCTGGAAGTAGAAATTCCCGAAGAATATGAGGATTTCCAATATTGGCAGGTGGATTGTTATGAAACGGTCATATCTGCTAAGACAGAAAAAGTAAATAATATTATCAAACTGCTCAAGGATATCCATTTTTTAGCGCTACATAATGCCGATGAAGTGCAACTCGGTTCGGATTTGTTGTTTTGGTATCACTATACCCAAGCCTTTAAGCAAGTAATCCTCAAAGACCAATATATTCCAGCGCTGAAATATCGAGAGTTAGAAGCAGCAAAAACTAAGAAGAAAAGCAAATCATCAACTGCACAAGCATTTGAAATTTACGCCACTTGGGAAATTATCTCTGTTGCCTACGAAGAAAATATTAAAAAGTATATTGATTATATGCCGCTGATTTGTGTGGCAGGTGCGACAACATCAGGCGATAGCATTGAGTTTTTTGATCAAGAAACATTATTACGTCATTTTTCTGAGTCTATCCTGACAAATATAGTTACCCATACAGCTTCTACAGCCGCTTTTGATAAACAAATTGCAGATTCTCTAGTTGAATATTCTTTTTATCCCCATCGACATAACCCCTTAAAAACAAATCAAGCTTTTGCAGAATATCAGCAATGGCTAGCATGGAAAACTAAAATTACCCGCACCCAAGCTGATGCTGCTTTTCATCTTTGCTTCCAGTTACATTCTCCTCAAGCTGAAGCAATAGATAATTGGCAAATGCAATTTTTGGTAGCCAGTAAACAAGACCCTTCCCTAAAGCTGGATTTGTCAGATTACTGGACTATGAATAAAACAGCTAAAACGGCAATACATAAACAATATGGGAAAGATTTTGAAACTCATTTGCTGCTGAATTTAGGTTATGCAGCGCGGATGTATCCTAAATTATGGCAGGGATTGGAAACGGATCAGCCAAGGGGAATGCAACTCACTTTAGAAGAGGCTTTTGCTTTCCTCCAAGAAAGTGCTTGGGTATTAGAAGATGCTGGTTTTAAAGTGATTGTACCTGCTTGGTATACTCCCGCAGGTCGTCGGCGTGCGAAAATTCGCCTCAAAGCTTCAGGTAAAAAATTAGCACCAACAAAAGGTGAAACTACAAGCTATTTTGGTTTAAATTCCCTGGTACAGTATGAATATGAATTGGCAATTGGTGAGCAAGTTGTCACACCCCAAGAATGGGAACAATTAATTAATGCTAAGGCTCCTTTGGTGCATTTTCGCGGTCAATGGATGGAATTAGACCGAGATAAAATGCAGCAATTGTTGGAATTTTGGCAATCTCATGGTGATGAACAGCCAGAGATGAATTTGCTGGAATTTTTGCAACGTAGTGCGGAAGCTGGGGACGAGTGGGAAATTGAACATGATGATGTTTTAGCGGAAATGATGGCAAAGCTGCAAGATAAAACCCAGCTAGAACCAATTTCTGAACAATTAAATCTGCAAGGTAATTTGCGCGAGTACCAAAAGCGTGGTGTTTCTTGGTTGCAATATTTAGAGAAATTGGGATTAAATGGCTGTCTCGCAGACGATATGGGTTTAGGTAAATCCGTACAGGTAATAGCGAGGCTGGTACAGGAGAAGCAAGGACAACGGGGTGATTTACCGCCTACATTATTAATCGCGCCTACTTCCGTTGTTGGGAATTGGCAAAAAGAAATTGCCAAATTTGCGCCACATTTAACAAGTATGGTGCATCATGGGAGCGATCGCACTCAAGAGTCCGCAGATTTCAAAGCCGCTTGTCTTCAGCATGATGTTGTCATTACTTCCTTTACCTTGGCTCGCAAAGATGAGAAGCTACTCAACAGTGTGGAATGGCATCGTCTGGTTTTAGATGAGGCGCAAAATATCAAAAATCCCAAAGCAGCGCAAACTAAAGCAATTCTTAAACTCTCCGCCAAACATCGACTCGCTTTGACAGGAACTCCGGTAGAAAACCGTTTACTAGATTTATGGTCGATTTTTAATTTTCTCAATCCTGGTTACTTGGGTAAAGAAGCGCAATTTCGTAAATCATTTGAAATTCCCATTCAAAAAGATAACGATCGCGTCAAATCAGTTACCCTGAAGAAATTAGTCGAGCCTTTAATTTTACGTCGGGTGAAAACTGATCAATCGATCATCAACGATTTACCCGATAAAGTTGAACAAATCCTCTACACCAACTTAACTAAAGAACAAGCCTCACTTTATGAAGTGGTGGTGAAAGATGTTGAAGAACAATTGCAAAAGGCTGAAGGAATCCAACGCAAAGGATTAATCCTTTCTACCTTAATGAAATTGAAACAGATTTGTAATCACCCAGCCCAATTTTTACAGGATAACAGCGAATTTTCCCCAGAGCGATCGCACAAACTAAGCCGATTATCGGAAATGGTAGAAGAAGCGATTTCCGAAGGCGAAAGTTTACTTATCTTCAGCCAGTTTACCGAAGTCTGCGAAAACATCGAAAAACATCTTAAACACAACCTGCATTGCAATACTTATTACCTGCATGGTGGTACAAACCGCAAACGCCGGGAACAGATGATTACCGAATTTCAAGAACCAGATACAGAACCATCTGTGTTTATTCTTTCTCTGAAAGCAGGTGGTGTCGGGATTACACTCACCAAAGCCAATCATGTATTCCATTTTGATAGATGGTGGAACCCAGCAGTTGAGAACCAAGCAACAGATAGAGCTTTTCGGATTGGTCAAAAAAAGAATGTTTTTGTGCATAAGTTTGTGGCAATTGGCACTCTAGAAGAGAAAATTGACCAAATGATTGAAGATAAGAAAAAACTCTCATCTGCTGTTGTCGGAAGTGATGAATCTTGGCTCACGGAACTGGATAACGAAGCTTTTAAACAACTTATCGCCTTAAATAAAAGCGCAATTTTGGAGTAAACCTCATGGCTAAATTTAGCAGAACTTGGTGGGGCGATCGCTTTATTCAAGCATTAGAACAATTTACCGATGATGGACGACTGCAACGCGGACGTTCCTATGCTCGTAATGGTAAAGTTTTAAATTTTGAAGTAGAGAAAAATAAAATTACAGCTAAAGTTAAAGGTTCGATTAATCCCTACTTTGGAGTTTACAAAGAACCGACTTATAACATATCAATTGAAATTACACCCATTGCCAAAAATCGCTGGAGTGAAGCAATACAAAAGCTTTCTTCAAAAGCCAGTATTGTTTCGCGGTTGCTAATTAACGAAGTCCCAGAAAATATAGAAGATACTTTTGCTGACTTGGGATTACATTTATTACCCCACAGCAGCAAAGATTTTAAAACCAAATGTTCTTGTCCAGATTATGCCAATCCTTGCAAGCATATCGCGGGAGTTTATTATTTAGTTGCTTCGCAATTAGATGAAAACCCATTTCTCTTGTTTGAATTGCGGGGATTATCCAAAACAGAACTGCAAGCAAAGCTGGCTGAGTCAAATTTAGGTAAAGCGCTATCGGAAGAACTGAATACGAAGGAGATTCCTTTAGAATTATCAACTTCGCTATATACAAAATTAGAAAAGCAAGCTATTGCACAAAAGCCTAGCGTGAGGGAATTTTGGTTAGGGACGAAGCGATTACCACAAACAATTGAAGTAGGTAGTCAAAGCGGAGTGTCAGCAATTTTGGTGAAGAAGCAAGGAGATTTTCCAGCTTTTTGGCGCAAGGATAATTCTTTTATTGAAACGATGGAGGAGTTATATCAAAGGGTGAAGACGAAAAATCAGAATATTATTTGAGGAAGGTTCACGCAGAGACGCAGAGGCGCGGAGAGGAAGAAAAAAGTTATTGGATAATTACGAATTACAGTCACCACCTATTTATCCAGAGGATACTGCACCAGATATAAAATTCGGCAGGAATTAATAGGGATTTCTCAATCGAAAAATAAAAAAGCGATCGCTTTGTCTAGCATTTTTGGAAAGTTATATTAAATACATACCTTCAATCTATCCTCAATAGCCATGTTAATATTAATCCAAATCAATTTGAAGGAATAATATGACAGAACTTAATCTTGACGAAGAGAAAATTAAGCAACTATTTAAAAGCGCACTTATCGAAGTAATTCAAGAACAGAAAGAAGCATTCTCTGATTTGTTAGCAGAAATTATCGAAGACATAGCTTTAGAAAAAGCCATCAAAGAAGGTGAAGATACAGAATCAGTCAGCCGAGAGGCAATTTTTAAGATTTTGGGCAATAAGGGATAATTGCCTTAAGTCCTTCGTAAAATTTGAAGCAGAACAAAATTTACCTTTGACTCAATGATAATTCTTGTCTAATTGATTCAGTAATCGCATCTACTAAAACCAAACGCTGACTAATCGGTAATTCCAGAACAGATTGCTTTAAATCCTGTGTAGATATATTTATTAAATCTGTTTGTACATTATTTTGATTCTGTGCTGATACTTGCTTTAAATTATTTTCCAAATCTACACGAAGTGTCTCCAAGAACAAACAATCATTACCGATATCCGATAACTCATCGTCATCTATATTTTTATTATTTATACGTAATTCATATACTTTTATTAAATTGTCAATTGCTTCAATAATAAATTGAATATCTTTAAAACAAAGTTTCATTTTCTTGACCAAGTTTATATTTGGCTTTTAATTTATTTTATAAAAATTTTCTCCAATATGCCTGAGTGCAGTTTTATAAGTTTCAAGCGCCATTTAAACAGTAATGCGTTATTTATTCTTGATTTGTCAGAAAAATATATATGACTTGTGGATAACTAAAATGTGATTTTATGTTTATTTAATAAATCATTGCGCTGATGGATGTTGGAAAAGTGCGCTCACCTTTTTTGTAGTTGAAGGGAGAGTGCGATCGCCTACTGCACTCTTCTAGCTAGTGCATAGTTATTTTTATAAGAAATAATTAGATTTTTATACGTATTTACACTTATAATAATTAACAAGTCTACGCGCTAAAGCGCATAATACACAAAGTTTTCAATGTATATGAATCAACAAAATACACATTTGTAAAAAAAAACACAAGTTTTGGTATAAATTCTCAAGCTTGTTACTGGCTTTCAATCATATAAAAAATATAGAAGTAAAAGTTTTTACCTCTTATGTCAAAAATATGCTGAGAAAAAACAATGCCACTAACTTAGGTGCATTGCAAAACAAGAAAAACAAGGAAATTAAACATGGAATTCAGTATTAATAAACGCGTAGCTTATCGACTAACTCTAGTTGGAATATTGGCATTGGCGGCAACAGCAAATACTGCTAAAGCAGTAGACGCACCACAAGGAATAGATCCAGGTTACGGTAGCTTACCGAATGGCTTAATTGATGTTAATAATGATGGTCTAGAAGATTATTGCCGCTTTGTTGGCCCTGGTACTCCTGATCAAATGTTTATTTCTTGTGCATTACAGACTCAAGACGGCAGATTTCAACAGTCTTTGAAGAATTATAGGTCTCCCAAAGGCATTGACCAAGGTTATCCTAGTCTTCCTAGAGGCTTTCAAGCCGCAGGTCCAGAAGGACAACCTGCCTACTGTCGTTTTGTTGGCCCTAATGCCAATCAACCTAATATTCATGAAAGCTGCCTCCTTGGTGGAACAAGAGGATTTAATGGCGGTAATTACGACACTGGTGTAGTACAACCCTAATTTCAGCTGATTTTTCAGGCTATGCCATGATCCTGCAACTTGCATAGATACTGGAGAAATTGAAAAAAAAGCGATCGCCTTTTCAAAGAGCGATCGCTTTTTTAATTTAATCTCGAATCCTTACACCAAAAGCGTCTGCAACAAAGGCTTATCTTCTGATAACTTACCTGTCCGCAACCATTCATTTAATTCTTCTGGTGCGACAGCTTGCTGGAGACGTTCCCGCAATGATTCACCTTCTAAAATTTCTTGTTGCAACAGTTCTTGTGCAGTATCTTCTAGCAATGTCCGGTTATGTTGCAGAATACTCAAAGCGATATGGTGAGCATTATCTACTATTTGCTTGACTTCGCGATCAATTTCTTCTGCGACTTGGGGACTAATCGAACGGCGAGGATTTCCATAGCCTTCGATAAATTGCTGTTGAATCTTCTCAAATGCTACAGGGCCTAGTTTATCGCTCATACCATAGATGGTAATTGCGCGTTCTGCCATATCAGTAGCTTTTTGGATATCGTCAGACGCACCAGTAGAAACCTTACCAAACACAACTTCCTCAGCCGAACGTCCACCCAATAAAGTTGCAATTCGTCCGCGAATTTCGTCTTCTACCATCAAAAAGCGGTCTTCTTCTGGCATTTGGATTGTATAACCCAATGCACCGACACCACGAGGCACAACGGAGATTTTTTCGACTTTACCAGCACCAGGCATTAAAGCACCAATGATCGCGTGACCAACTTCGTGATAAGCTACGGTCTTCTTCTCAGTTTCATTTAACACGCGAGAGCGTTTTTCTAAACCAGCCACCAAGCGCTCAATCGCTTCATTGAAATCTGCCATTATTACCGCTTGCCGATTTTGACGAGCTGCTAGCAGTGCGGCTTCGTTCACCAAGTTAGCTAAATCTGCCCCAGCAAACCCTGGTGTGCGGATAGCGATAGTAGCTAAGTTAACATCCTCAGCTAATTTGACGTTTCTGGCATGAACGTTAAGAATAGCTTCGCGACCAATTTTATCAGGGCGATCAACTACAATTTGGCGGTCAAAGCGTCCGGGACGACGTAATGCAGGGTCGAGGACTTCAGGACGGTTAGTAGCGGCGATAATAATTACGCCTGTATTGGCATCAAAACCATCCATTTCGGTGAGTAACTGGTTGAGGGTTTGTTCACGTTCATCATTACCGCCCACAAATCCACCATTACCAGCGCGAGATTTACCCAGTGCGTCTAACTCGTCGATAAAGACAATACAGGGAGCTTGTTTTTTCGCTTGCTCAAATAAATCGCGAACCCGTGCAGCACCGACACCAACGAATAATTCGATGAATTCGGAACCGGAAATACTAAAGAAAGGAACCCCAGCTTCACCTGCGATCGCTCTCGCTAATAATGTCTTACCTGTCCCTGGAGGGCCTACCAACAATGCACCTTTAGGAATTTTCGCTCCCAAGCGGGTGTATTTGTCAGCATTCTTCAAGAAATCAACTATTTCTTCTAATTCCACTTTGGCTTCATCGACACCAGCCACATCAGTAAATTTCACACCTGTGCTGCCATCAGATGAAATCCGCGCCTTGCTTTTACCTACCGTCAGCGCTGCAGGGCCGCCTCCCTGACGATTCATTAAAAAGCCCCAAATACCAAAGAAAATTAACGGTGGAGCTACCCAGCTAATTAAAGTACTTAGCCAACCATTTTGGTCTGGTGTGGGCGCAGCGAACTCCACATTATGCTCACGAAGAATCTTTGGTAAATCGAGATCCAGAGCTACGGGTGTAGTAGTGAATACCTGTTCTGTCGGTTTGCCATCAGGGGTTTGAGTTTTGAGGACATACTCAATGCGATCGCTACCTACCATCGCCCGTTCGACTTTACCAGCTTCTACCTGAACCACAAAGTCACTATAAGGAACTTGTGGCAATTTCGGGCCGAAGAAACTGGGAACAATAAAGTTAAGCAGCAATAATACAGTTAGTAATATCAAGAAGCTGCCACCAAACTGCCGCCATCTCGAAGGTTTCAATTGATTTTTATTATTATTTTCTACAGGCATTTTGATGTACCCTCAATTTAATGTTTTTGGGATTGGGGACTGGGGATTGGGGACAAGGGGAGAAGGGGGACAAGGAGAGATTTGATTTATTACCAATTACCCATTACCAATTACCAATTACCAAACCCCCAATGACAACGTAACGTGAATTGCAAAGTTTTGTATCTCTTAGGTTTATTCTAGAAACTAGATGGCGTAGACCAAATTAGTGTATACCCCACAGAAAAATGCGTATTGCCGAACTTCTATGGAAAATAAGCTAGGATTGCTGCTCAAGGTATTTATACTCTCGATTGTGCTGTCGTTCTTCATTAAATATGCAGCACCAGGTTTGAGAATTCCGGGAACAGATGTAGTGGCCCTGATTATGGTCTTATCACCAGCTACAATTATGGCGATCGCATTATTATGGCGATTCCAAAGGATGAAGCCTGAAAGCTGAAGGCTGTTCGCGCAGCGTCTCCGATAGGAGAAGGCTAAAATTACCTCACCCAAAAGTGTGCAGGTATGTAACGATTTTTTTCCATCCTTTATCCTTAAAACTTCATCCTTCTTTATAGCTGTTCATCGTCTAGGCGGAAGTTGCTAAAATCAGCTAACCTAGCTGCATTAATTGTAGGAATAGGGCATTGGGCATTGGGCATTGGGCATTGGGCATTGGGTAATGGGTAATGGGTAATGGGTAATGGGTAATTGGGTGTTTGGGGTTTGTCATTAATTATTTCTCCCTGCTTCCTCTGCTCTCTCATCTCCCTCATCTCCCTCATCTCCCTCATCTCCCTCATCTTCCCCAGTCCCTAGTCCCCAATCCCCAATCCCCAATCCCCAATCCCCATGAAAAATGTAGCTTGCCAACAGCTGGGAGTCAGCCTGTGAACCTAGGTCAATGGATTGGCTTAATCGCCATAGTTCTTTCTTTATACATCTTGTGGCAAATTAAAGAAGTTTTATTGCTGATGTTTGCCGCAGTTGTATTAGCTTCTACCTTAAATCGTCTAGCGCGATGGTTTCAACGTTGGGGAATCAAACGTGGTTTCGCTGTACTTATGGCAGTAAGTATATTTTTTGCTTTAATAGTCGGCTTTTTCTGGTTGATTGTACCGCCTTTTACAGCGCAGTTTCACGAACTGACTTATCGAGTTCCCCAAGGTTTAGAACGCTTAAATAGTTGGGTGAATGCGATGAAAACTCAAGTTCCTGCTCAACTAGTACCTTATATTCCCGATTTAGACAGTCTGATCAAACAAGCACAGCCATTTATTAATAAGCTAGTAGGAAACTCTTTCGCTTTTGTCTCTGGTTCATTAGAAGCTCTTCTCAAAATTTTACTCGTACTGGTTTTAACAGGGATGTTATTAGCCAATCCCCTAGCTTACCGCCGAGTTTTTGTGCGTCTTTTCCCCTCATTTTATCGGCGGCGGGTAGATGGAATTTTGAATCAGTGCGAAACTTCCTTAGAAGGATGGGTAATCGGCGCGCTCATTGCGATGGGTGTAGTGGGATTGATGAGCGTTATTGGCTTGTCGGCTTTAGGTGTAAAGGCGGCCTTAGCTTTAGCAGTTTTAGCAGGCTTTTTAAACTTGATTCCCAACCTTGGCCCGACAATGAGTGTAGTTCCGGCAATGGCGATCGCACTTTTGGACGCACCTTGGAAAGCTGTTGCTGTCTTGATTCTCTACTTCTTCATTCAACAAGCTGAAAGTAATTTTATTACACCTGTTGTCATGGCTCATCAAGTTTCGTTACTACCAGCCGTGACTTTAATTTCTCAGTTATTTTTTGTTACCTTCTTTGGTTTTTTAGGACTATTTTTAGCCCTACCTCTCACTGTTGTGGCGAAGATTTGGCTACAAGAAGTTTTGATTAAAGATGTTTTGGATGAATGGGGAAATAGCCATCAAAAAGAATCTGAGTTAGTCATCGTTTCTAACTCGCCAGGGGTAGATGATCCGTGGGAGACAGATAGCCCAGATAATAATGTAGAACGGACAACTGAGGATACTTGGCAAGAAAAAGATTAATCTTGCTGGGCATTGGGCATGGCAAAGACAGATTTTCATGCCCTCGTTGTGTGATTTATCGCGACTTTCCAGCCTGACAAGTTTACTCCAGCCGAAAACTACGCAGCTTTTGTCTCTGACAAGCTACGCGTAGCTTGCTTCCCCGGAGGTTTACGCAAAATCCAAAATCTAAAATTGCTAAATCATGATGCGTCGCTACATTATTTTTGCTCTTGGTGCTGCTGCACTATGGTTAATAGCCAAACCTTTATGGATGCAATCCAATCCTCAACCGCAAGCACCACAAGCAGCAGTAACTACACAGCAACCTCAACCTTCTGTAACCAATAAAAAACAAACTTCAACTTTACCAGTTGCAACTAAGATTTCTGCTAATTCTCAAGCAAAAATTTGGTCTGTGCTTCAGCAGGGAAGGGGTTATGTAGTGATTATGCGTCATGCATTAGCCCCTGGAATTGGCGATCCTGTTGAATTTCGCTTGAATGATTGTTCTACACAACGTAACCTCTCAGAAGCAGGTAGACAGCAAGCAATAAGAACTGGAAAGGCTTTTAGAACCAATAATATTCAAGTTTCTAGAGTACTATCAAGTCAGTGGTGTCGCTGTTTAGAAACAGCCAAATTGATGAATTTGGGTAAGGTTGAGCCTTATCCAGCGCTCAATTCCTTTTTTAATAATTACAAAACTCAGCCTCAGCAAACTGCACAACTGCGTCAGTTTATTGTCAATAATCGTAACCGCGCTGGTGTAGTTGTGATGGTGACACACGAAGTCAACATTACAGCACTGATCGGTGATAGTTACCCTAAATCTGGTGAATCTGTTGTGGTGCGGGCTAATAAAAATAACAAAATCGAGCTAGTTGGACAAATTAAAGCTTTATAGGATTCAAGATTGGGAAAAGGTGAAAGGGTAAAGGGTAAAGGTTTTTCTTGCTATTTTTCCCTTAGCCAACAACTGTTGATATAAGATTTCTCCAGCCAAACTGATTTAATCAATTAGGTGGCAGCTTCAAGCCCCATAATCAATATGCTAATTTGCTACATTTAATATGCGAACAATTGCGGAAATTAACGAAAAAATCACTAGTCAACGTGCAGTGGTGTTGACAATTGAAGAACTGAAAGCCAGAGTTGCAGAAATTGGTGTAGCAAAAGCTGCTAAAGAAGTTGATGTAGTTACCACTGGCACTTTTGAACCAATGGAATCAAGTGGTGCCATTATTAATCTGGGACATACTGACCCGCCAATTAAAATTCGTCGCTGTTGGTTAGATGGTGTACCAGCTTATGCTGGGTTTGGTGCGGTAGATTTATACATTGGAGCCAGTTGTCCAGCCGATGCGATCGATGGGGAGGAAGTCAAAGAACGTGGCGGTGGTCATGTCATTGAAGATTTGATTGCAGGTAAAGCTGTACAATTACGAGCGCAAGGACAAGTTACCGATTGTTACCCGCGCGCCACATTTGAAACTACGATCATGCGGGAAACAATAAATCAGTTTTATTTATTTAATCCGCGAAATCTCTACCAAAATTTTATCGTGGGAGTTAATGGAGGCGATCGCCCACTTTTTACTTATCTGGGGCCATTACAACCACGTTTAGGCAATGCAGTTTACTCTAATCCGGGGGCAATTTCGCCTTTACTTAACGACCCGAATTTAGAAATTGTTGGCATTGGCACGAAAATTTTTTTAGGTGGTGGTATTGGTTATGTGGCTTGGGAAGGTACTCAACACTTCCCCTTACAAAAACGCTTAGCTAATGATACACCCATTGGCCCGGCTGCTACCTTAGCTTTAATCGGTGATGCCAAGCACATGGATACGCGTTGGGTGAGGGGATGCTACTTCAAAAGCTATGGCCCTTCATTAATGTTAGGCGTTGGGGTTCCACTACCTGTGTTATCGGAAAAAGTAGTTGAACATTGCGCCGTGCTAGATAAAGACTTAGTAGCGCCAATCGTAGACTTTTCCATTCCCCGGCGCGTTCGTCCTACATTTGGTTTGGTAAGTTACGCGCAACTTAAGTCTGGGCGTGTCACCATTGAAGGCAAAACCGTGCGTGTGGCACCATTGGCAAGTTTATATTTATCTCGGCAAGTTGCCCTAGAGTTGAAAAATTGGATCGAAGCTGGCAACTTTACCCTCACCGAAGCAGTTTCCCCAGTGCCGATGGAACGGTCTTTCATCCCTCAAGACCGTTGGACGGAGTTTTGAGGCTGGGGATTGGGGATTGGGGAAGATGAGGGGGATGAAAGGAGAATAGCAATTACCCATTACCCATTCCCCATTACCCATTACCCATTACCCATTCCCCATTCCCTATTCCTGAGCCGGTTTCGGCCGCTTAATCGGCTTAGGCGCAGGGGTTTTTGGTACTGGTTTCGACACAGCAGCGGAGTCACCTCCGCCTATTTTCTTGACTGGGCGTGGAGTATCGCTACTACCGCGTCGGGGTGTAAATGGTCTTCTTCCACCACCGCCACCACCACCACGAGGGCCACCTTTGAAGGGTGGTCTGCGCTTTTTGGGTAAATCAGCGATCGCTTCAGCATTTTCTATGAGCAGTAAGTCAGCTTCCCGCTTCACTTGAAAGTCCCAAAACTTTCCTACTGCTTTAGTTGTCAGCACACCCGTCAATTTCAATTTAAAATATTTGGGTTTATCGGTGGGTTTACGCGGAGCCTGCTTAATTTTAACAACTAAGCTTTTAGCATCAAATGACTGGTAGACGACTTCACCGCGAACGGAAAAACCACCATCTGGAATTTCTGATGAGGGTTTTGGGGGGCTGGTAGTTTCTTCAGCACTTGTGGACACAGTATCATCCGGAGTCTCTAATTCTGATGATTCCGGATCTTGCTCATCTTCATCTGTCAGTTGTTTAGCCAGTTTTTCTGGCTCCCAAACTCCGACAATTTGAAGGTGCAATGCGTCATTTTCTTGTCTTGTGCGCGGATAAACTACCCACAGATGTTCTTGTTCTAAATCTAAGTGATTCTTAACTAAGCTCATAATCCGTCCTAGGAGAACGGCATTGAGTTCTACCCCATCTGCGGTTAGCAGAGAACCCTGGGTAAATTGTTCATCACTAGCAACATAGCGACCGCGAACTAACCCAATGGCGCGGTACTGCATTGGTTCACTTGGTGGTGGAATCGGTTGCTGTCGATTCACAAAGTTCCCATTTGAAGCAGTTTCGCTGGGGTCAACGGTCGAATTGTCAACTTTAGAGGACTGGGCTGCTACTGTAGGAACACTAGCGGCTGCCTCTTGAATAGGGCCCTGGTTAGAGGCAGAAGAGTTGGAAGATTCAGGCGACGGCATCAGGTCGGAATTCATAAAAACTCCTTGCGGCGGAGACACATCCCATTGTGGGATTTTACGAAGGCAGCTGAAAAGAGCGTTTGTGCGGCAGATGAAAGTATATTTACTTTCAACCCAGCCACGCCAGAGCGCCCTATACAATTCTAAAGACGCAAATTTATTTGTACACTAAATGTGTAATTTAGCGTCTTTACACTAGTTTCGGAAGCATATCATAGCTACAATTCTGACGGCTCCTCCTAAAGTCATCACTTACTTTAGCAAGCGTTGATAGTTATTTGTTATAAAATTCACAGGCAATTGACGGTATTCCGCAAAGTTTTGGAAATTTTTAACTTTGCGTTTTCTGTAAATGATAATGTCATTAATGTTCAAAAGAAGGAAGTCTTGTGTCTCAAACGCGCAGCTGGTTAGTTAAGGTCGTGCTGGCTCTGGCAGTTCTTGCTTTCGTGGGTATTTCGATGGTTCCGCTGTTTGCTGCATTTAATCAACAAAATGATAAGCAAATTCCAGCCCAGAACAACGCCAGCGCTGGGAACAATGTGGCTTCAACTGACCAAAAATCAAAACTCCAAGATGAAGTTCGTGGTTATCAGCTGGTTTTGCAACGGGAACCAGAAAATCAAACTGCTCTTAAAGGCCTGCTACAAGCAAGGTTACAACTTTTAAGTCTCAAAGAGGGAGATATTCAAGGTGTAATTGAACCTTTAGAAAAGTTAGCCAAGCTGAATCCAGAACAAACCGAATACGCTGTTCTTTTGGCTCAAGCCAAGCAGCAAATTGGCGATAAGGAAGGTGCAGCTCAAGCTTACCGCAGTGTTTTAAGTACAAAACCAGGGGATTTAAAAGCTTTACAAGGGATGGTGTCTCTGTTGTTAAGTCAACAACGTCCTGAAGCTGCTATCGGTTTATTGCAAGATACTTTATCCGCCGCCCCCCAAGCTAATAAAATTCAGCCGGGAAGTGTAGATACGATTGCCGTACAGGTGCTTTTAGGCACTGTTCATGCCTCGCAGAAACGTTATACTCAAGCGATCTCCGCATACGACCAAGCAATCCAAAAAGATCCCAAGGATTTTCGTCCTGTTTTGGCTAAGGCTATGTTACTGAAGCAACAAGGCAAAGTTACAGAAGCTAAACCTTTATTTAATACTGCTTCGGCTTTAGCACCTGCTCAATACAAAGATGAAATTAATAAAGCAGCAGAAGCTTCTCCAACTCCCGCGCCAACCGCATCGTCTACAGCCTCACCAGCAAGTAAACCATAAGAATTAAGGGTTAAGGGTCAACGAATTTTGGATTTTAGATTTTGCGGAAAGTTGCGTGCGGGGGTTCCCCGACTTGTAGCAACTGCCGTCAAACTTTTCAAGACGGATTTTGGATTTTGGATTTTTAGATTGTTTTTGATGAACCAAAAAATCTCAAATCGGCAATCTAAAACCTAAAATTGGCTTGGTCAAGGAGAGCCAGTGCGCCCTCTCGGTTCTCCGAATTTTACCCCTGAAAGCTTTCCCACAGGGTAGGAACTGGCGTTAAAAAGCCAAATTTTTCTCCTGTTGTCCTTTTCCCTTTCCTATGACCAATTACCAATTACCCATTACCCTTTCCCCTTTTCCCTTTTAAGTAATAATACTTATAGTATATAAAATAAAAAATTTTGCAGCCTTGATGTGAGTAGATGTACGGTTTTGGGATTAATAAACGAGTACACCGTTGTTCACAGAACAGGCTTCAAAAGGAAAAATTTTATGTATCAGCAACTTTTTTGTAAAGTTGTGGATAGTTTACCTAGAATAAAGGCTAGTTTCTGGCTTGCAGTATTAGCGATCGCTCTATTAGGTACAAGCTGTAGTGCAACTAGTGAAAGTTCCTCTGCAATTCCAGCGAGTACAGCTCAATCACCTAGTAGCAGCAAGCCAAAGCAAGATGAACAAGCTGCAATCACAATGGCGGTGATTCCTTGGCAAGTTTCTTCTGAACAAGAACAGAAACTGCAACCTTTGGCGGACTATTTAAGCAAAACCCTGAAGCGACCTTTTAAATTTGAAATTGCCAAGAACTACGAAACAGCGGTTGAGTTATTAATTCAAGGGAAAGTAGATTTAGCCTACTTAGGGCCAAGTAGCTACATTACGGCTCGTCTTCGGGATTCTCAAATTGAACCTCTAGTTTCTCCTATTAATCAAGATACTAAGCGGCCTTGGTACACATCTGTAATTATTACTAGAAAAACTAGTGGTATCCAAAATTTACAAAATTTAAAAGGTAAGAGATTTGCTTTTGTCAGTAAGTTATCTGCTTCTGGATATGTTGTACCAATGGCTAAATTTCAAGAACTTGGTATTCATCCAGAAAAAGACTTTGCTGCGGTGATTTTTGCTGGTAGCCACGATAAATCTAAGCAAGCTTTAATCAATGGTGAAGTAGATGCGATCGCAGATGATAGGCGGTCTTATACTGGACAAATTAAACAAGGGAAAATTGATCCCAAAAAATACCCAATCATTTGGGAATCTGTTCCATTACCTAGCGTACCTATTGTTGCTGCTAGTAAAGTCTCTACGGAATTAAAAAATACTTTGAAACAGGTCTTGATTGATGCACCAGCAGGTCTAATCGACCCTAGTGGCGCTGTCGGAGTTGGCTATACTCTGGTGCAAGATGGCGATTATGACATCATGAGAGAGTTTCAAAAACGAGTTCCCACTAAATAACACGACAAACAAGTATGCGAATTACGACCAAGTGTATTGGGTCTTCTTTGATTGTCGGGGGACTGGTTATTTCCACTCTAGTTGGTGGTGATATATTCATTAGGGTATCTGAAGCAACAGCCCAAAAAAAACAAACTAGAAATGCTCAAGCTCTAACAACTATTCTGCAAATTAATGTTGCTTTGAATAATCAAGTAGCAAGTCTTAAAGACATGATTTTGCTGAGGAATGAGCCTGCTAATCTGCGGAAATACCAAGATGCTTTATCGGAATTTGTCACTAATTTATCAGCACTAGAAGATTTAAAGCCAGGGGTAGCTTCAGAGTTGGCTAAAATTCGCGATCGCCATTATCTTTTAGCTGAAGTAGTCACAGAACTTACAAGTCAATCTCATACAGAAGAACCCTTAGGGTTAGTGCAATCTCAACAAGATTTTCGGGTGATTAATGCTTTTTCTAGGGATATTGAACTGTATTTAAAGGTATTAACTCAAAAACTCCAAGAAGACTATGCTAAAGACAAGCATGAATTTGAGCATTTCAAGCAGACTACTCAACTTGTTAGACAAATTCTCATATTCTCTATTCTGCTAATTTTTAGCGGTCAGTTATTGCTAATTCTTTTACCAGTAGTTCGCTCGATTCAAAAGCTACAACAAGGAGCGTTAATTATTGGTAATGGCAATCTAGAATACCGCTTAGATATCAAGACTCAAGATGAAATTGAAGAATTGGCAGATGCATTTAACCAAATGTCTGCAACTTTAGCTGCTTCTTATCGCTCACTCGAATTAAGGAAAGAACTTGCTGATCAAGCAAATCGTGCCAAAAGTGAGTTTTTAGCTAACATGAGCCACGAATTGCGAACTCCACTGAACGGTATTTTAGGTTATGCTCAAATTCTTCAAAGAGATATGAGCATTACAGCTAAACAGCGTGATGGTTTAAGAATAATTCATCAATGTGGTTCACATCTCCTCACATTAATTAACGATATTTTAGATTTATCTAAAATTGAAGCTCAGAAAATGGAACTGTACTGTAATGACTTCCATTTTCCAGCATTTCTTCAGAATGTCGTAGAAATTTGTCGCATTCGTGCAGAACAAAAAGGTATCTCATTCATTTATCAACCATCTGCCGATCTACCCACAGGTATATCAGCAGATGAAAAACGTTTACGTCAAGTATTAATTAATTTATTGGGCAATGCTATTAAGTTCACTGAAACAGGCGGCGTACAGTTTATTGTAACTGTGTTAGAGCAATCTACATTAACTACAAAAATTCGCTGTCAAATTAGTGATACAGGAATTGGCATGAGCCAAGAACAGATAGAGAAAATATTTTTGCCTTTTGAGCAGGTAGGAGATAACCAAAAGCAATCAGAGGGAACTGGTTTAGGTTTAGCTATTAGCCAAAAAATTGTGCAATTAATGGGTAGTAAAATTCAGGTTAAAAGTGAATTAAATCAGGGTAGTACATTTTGGATTGATTTGGATTTACAAGAATCATCTGACTGGATGCAGTCAGTGAGAACAATAGCTGGTGACCAAATTGTTGGCATTGCTAATGGCAAGCGAAAAGTTTTAATTGTAGATGATAAATGGGAAAACCGTTCAGTTATTGTCAATCTGCTTCAAGAATTAGGATTTGAAATTGCAGAAGCATCTAACGGTGAAGAAGCTTTAGAAAAAGCTGGTCAATTTTTTCCTGATTTAATAATTACAGACTTAGCAATGCCTGTAATGGATGGGTTTGAACTGACACGTCGCCTGCGGCGATTACCTGAGTTTCAAGATTTAGCAATTATTGTTTCATCTGCTAGCGTATTCGAGTCTGACGAACACAAGAGTATAGGAGTTGGTGCAGATGACTTTCTTCCTAAACCTGTACATATGGAAGATTTATTTTTGAAATTACAGCAATACTTACAAGTTGAGTGGATCTATGAGTCCCTACAGTCAAAAGCAACTGTAGCAGTTATTCCTGTTAATCCTCAAATTGCAGTCAATGAATTAATTGTGATTCCGCCTGGAGAAGTTGAGCAACTTTTTGAATTGGCGATGAGAGGAAACATTAAGGGTATTCGCGAGCAAGCAGAAAAGCTCAAACAGTTAGATGAAAAATTTATACCCTTTGCTCAAGAGTTACTACAACTCGCAAAAAGCTTTCAAATCGACAAAATCAAAGAGTTTATTCAGATATATCGAGGAGAGAACCAATGAATTCAGCAGTTGTCGAAACCGGGGTAATTTTAATTGTTGATGATAACCCCAATAATTTAGAAGTTTTATCAGAAGCTTTGATGGACACAGGCTGGGAAATATTAGTGGCTGTGAATGGTGAAGGTGCGATCGCCCAAGCTGAATATGCTAACCCTGATATCATTTTGTTAGATGTGATGATGCCGGGGATTGATGGATTTACTACGTGCGATCGCTTAAAATCAAATTCAATAACTGCTGATATTCCCATTATCTTTATGACGGCTCTTTCTGAAACTGTCGATAAAGTTAAAGGCTTAAATTTAGGAGCAGTAGACTATATTACCAAGCCATTTGAGCAACAAGAAGTATTAGCTCGTGTCCAGACTCATTTAAGAATTCGTCATCTCACCAAGCAACTGCAAAATCAGAATCAGCAACTTCAACAAGAAGTAGCAGAACGTCTGTTAGTAGAAGCGAAATTACAAAGCTTGACTCAAGATTTAGAACAACGGGTAGAAGAAAGAACAACCCAACTTTCTCATGCTTTGTCTCATCTTCAGCAAACGCAGGTAAACCTGGTACAACGAGAAAAAATGTCTGCTTTGGGGGAATTAGTTGCAGGAATTGCCCATGAAATTAATAATCCTGTAAACTTTATTTTAGGCAATCTTGGTCACGCTTCAGAATATACTCAAAGCTTTATTGAATTGTTAAATCTCTATCAAAAATATTATCCCGAACCAGTAGAGGAAATAGTCGATAAAATTGATGAAATCGATTTAAATTATTTGATATGTGATTTTCCAGAAATCATTTTATCAATGCATAAAGGTACAAAGCGCATGGCTCAAATGATTCGCGCTCTGAGGCATTTTTCTCGCCGCGATGATACACTTGCAGAACTAACAGATATTCATGAAGGTATCGACAGTACATTATTAATTTTGCAGTATCGCCTGAAAGCTAACCCAGAACGTCCAGCAATTCAAATAATTAAAGAGTATGCCACATTGCCGCTAGTAGAATGTTTTCCTGGGCCCTTAAACCAAGTGTTTATGAATCTCTTGGCTAATGCTATTGATGCCATTGAGGAATCATTTATCAAAAGTCATACTTCACTGGCAGATTACACAGGAAAAATTACAATTCGTACTAGCATACCAGAACAGCGTTCAGTAGTAATTATTCAAATTACTGACAATGGAATTGGCATGACAGAAGAGGTCAAACAACGTTTAGCTGAACCAATGTTTACCACTAAACCTGTTGGTAAAGGCACCGGATTAGGTTTGTCTATTAGTCGGCAAATTATTGAAGAACAACATCGAGGAGCTATTTGGTTTGTGTCTCAAGCAGGAGAAGGTACAGAATTTTCCATTGAAATTCCTGTAGTGAGAAATTAGGAATTTGTCATTTGGTAATGGGTAATTGGTAATTGGTAATTGGTGTTTGCTATTTCTTCCCTACCCCCTGCTTTTTCCCCAGCTTTACGCTCCTTCAATGGCTGCTACAACACCAAAGATTAAGAACAAGCAACCGCCAATTAAAGTTAGCTGACGTTCGGAGATGCGTCCCGCAATCATTTTGCCACCAATGACTGCGATCGCAGCACAAATGGCGTGTCCTAATACTGCGCCTAAAGTCACCCCAATGGGATTATTACCAGCGGCTAGGGCAATGGTAGCAATTTGTGTGCGATCGCCCCACTCGGCCATGAATGTTAAGGTAAAGGCTTCGATTAAAATTGCCACTGGGGTTTTACGTTTGGGTAATTGTAAATCTGCTTGCTTTACCGCCGCTTCCGCTTCTTCTACAACTTCCGCATCACAACTAGCCGCTGACATTTTACTACCTTGGTACAGCAGCTTGAGACCAAAGGCAATAAACAAAGCGATTTCGGCATAATGAATATAAATTTTGGGCAATAAAGATACTGTTTGTCCCAAAACTACCGAAAGGATTGTCATTGCAGCTAAAGCGCCTGTTACTCCTATAAATACCAAGCGTCTTGGGTGATGCATTGCCAAAATTACGGCGATAAAAAATGTTTTATCCCCTAACTCGGAAATTGTAATTAGTAACAAACCCGCGGTAAAAGCTGTTAGCACTATCTCAAGCTCCTGAAAAATCGTTGACTGCGATGGAGCTTGATGAGAACCAAAAGACCTCACCAAGCTCCACACTTTTGGGTGTGAACTCGGTGAAGGTCTCGCTTCCAAATACTGAATACTTGTCATCTGAACCAGGCTCATCGCCAGTATGTTGACTCAGATGGGCTGGCTTCTAATGCCAGCAGCTACTCCCCTTCTATATCAATTTGAATTGTATATTTGTCTTAGTAAAGAGTCAAGACAATGTGCGATCGCCTGAAATCACATCGAACTCAGGTGGTAATGGGTAATGGGTAATGGGTAATGGGTAATTGCTTTTCTCCCCTTGTCCCCTTGTCCCCCTGCTCCCTGCCCCCTTGCCTCTCCCTATTCCACTACTTCATTCACAGGGAATCTATCAATTAACTGCATAGCGCGGTAAGCATTGCGTTGCAGTGACTCTGGTAAATTCGGAACGTGAGGAATTTGAGATAATAAATCCAAAGTCCGGCGTAATATTCTTACCACATCACCTTCATCTAAGGTCGTATTTTCACATAGTTCTGTCCACTCAACTCCTAACGCCCATTGTTCTACCAGAGCAATTAATTCAAACTCTAACCATATAGGCAGCGCCACGTTATACCGCCGTTGTATTTGGAACATCTGGCGGCGAATTCCCCGCAGTTTACCCAAAGCATCTACAACTTGATTGCTGAGGTCAAAACGCACCTTGCTATCAGGTCGAGGTGTTTCTGTAACTAAAGCTGCAACTGCAGCTGCTAAATGGTGCGGATCTAAATTATTTAATTCACCACTAGCTAATACCAAACCCAACCACAATTCATTTTCTCCGCGGATAGCAGCAGCAACTTGCCCTAATGCTGTGGGTACTAAGTTATCTAAACAGCCAAAGTGCTGCAAAATTTCAATTAAATTGAGAAACTCTTCCCAGTGATGTTGGGATTGTTGCTCAACTTGCTCTTGCAATAGTTGCAATTCGGCTTCTAGTTCTACATAACGTGCCCGACGTTTAAAAATAGCGCCAGCATTACCAGATTGATACACAGGATGAGCTTCTAATTGCTCCTGTACAGCAGTTACACGGCTCAGTTGTTCTGCAACTTCTGGAGCCATATATAAAGATTCTTCTGGTTGCGGAATTCTTTGGGCAATGGCTGCTGTTTGTGCGTCACCACGGCATATCTGTCCTGGTTTAAACAATAGTTCTGGTGGTGGCAAAATCTCCGGTGGGATATCAATTCGTGGTAATTCGGCATATAAATCAACGATATCTTCGGTTGTGCCTACATACCATCGGTTATCCCGCCCTAAGCAGACCAAGTAAGGTGCTTGCTCGCCAGATGTTTTACCAATTAACACGGCTGTCATTGGTGTAGGAACTGTGATGTTTTTGCCCTTGATACTCACCATTGTCCCTGAGACAGCAAAGCCCAACATCATTGCTAATTGTTCTTGTCTATCTTCCTGTGCTTGCTGTTGTAGAGTTTTTAATAATTGCCGTTCTACTTTTAGACGTTGGCGCAATTTCTCATACACAGCCAGTTCATTTTCATCAACTGCGGCGATTTGCTCCTGCAGTTGGTTTAAGTGGGCTTGCAGTTCAGCAATCTCATCGTAATTTGGTTGTAAATGCAGAGTCGCCATGTACTGACCAAAACTGCGTTCGATGAGTTCTCTAGTTTCATCCAATGTATGGGTTTGCAGTAGATTCAGTACCATCCCGTAGCTGGGGGTAAACTGGCTAACTAGAGGATCGGGTTTGGATGTTGCTAAATATGCCGCTTCTTTGGAGCCTTCAAAGGGAGTTTGTACTGTAACTACATGACCTTGTAAATCCATACCGCGACGACCAGCGCGTCCTGCCATTTGCAGGAATTCGGAAGCGTTCAACAGGCGATGTCCAGTGTCAGTACGCTTGGAAAGTGTAGAAATTACAGTGGTACGCGCAGGCATATTAATTCCCGCCGCTAGTGTTTCAGTGGCAAAGACAACCTTAATTAGCCCTTGCTGGAATAGTTCTTCTACTAAGACTTTCCAAGCAGGTAAAATTCCAGCATGGTGAGCCGCAATTCCACGGTAGAGAGGCGCAATTTGTCCCGAACGTCCAGCTTCGGGGTTGCGGCTTAAAAAATCATCAATTTGACGGCGCAAAATTTGGGATTCATCATTATTGACCAGCCATAAATCACCTACCTCTGCCACGGCTTTATCACATCCCCTGCGACTGAAGATAAAGTAAATGGCGGGTAGCATATCCCGTTGCTGTAGCTGGCTCAAGGTATAAATAATGCCGGGCGCTTCTGGCCTACCACCTTTGCCCTTATCCCCTTGTCGTCTTTTTCCCCTATTGGCTAGGCGTGGGTTGATTTTGGTTTTGTTGTCGTTGAGTAGGGGAAACAATCCTTTGGGATTGCAAAAATGAAATTCTAAAGGTACGGGGCGAAAATCGGAGTAAATTAGGTCAGTTGGCCCGTGAACGCGATTTAGCCAATCGGTGAGCTGATCGCTATTGGCAACCGTTGCCGAAAGTGCCACCAATTGAACTTCACGGGGGCAATAGATAATAGATTCTTCCCAAACAGTTCCCCGTTGGCGATCGTTCATGTAGTGGCACTCATCTAGTACCACCGCTTCCACATCTACTAAAGAGATGCCAACTTGGCCTATGGGTGTGCCATAGAGCATATTGCGGAAGATTTCTGTCGTCATCACCAAAATTGGTGCCTCTCTGTTAATGGAAGCATCTCCAGTTAACAGACCGACCTGATCAAACCCAAATTTTTCGCGAAAATCACGTAATTTTTGATTCGACAGCGCCTTTAAAGGAGTAGTGTAAAATACGCGTTTGCCTCGCGCCAAAGCACGATAAATAGCGTATTCACCCACTAACGTCTTGCCCGAACCCGTAGGCGCACAAACGACTACAGAACGACCAGCATTGAGGGACGCGATCGCATCTTTTTGGAATTGATCTAGATGAAAAGGAAATATTGACTCTAGGTCAACTTCTTTGGACGGTGCGGGATAGTTCACTCAATCAATTTTGCAACCAGACTGTCTACTATATTAACGGCTATTTTGTCAACTTTGGAATGGGGGGTTGGGGATTGGTGATTGGGGATTGGTGATTGGGGATTGGTGATTGGGGATTGGTGATTGGGGATTGGTGATTGGGGATTGGTGATTGGGGATTGGTGATTGGGGATTGGGTAATGGGTAATAGGGATTTGTTATTTTTTGTGTCTCCCTCATCTCCCTCATCCCCCTCATCTCTAGTCCCCAGTCCCCAGTCCCCAGTCCTCAGTCCCCAGTCCCTCACTTCCCCAATTCTTGCGATCGCTCTGTGGCTGCTTTCACTGCTTCGATTAAAGCGGAGCGGAATGCACCTTTTTCTAGTTGGGCGATACCAGCAATTGTGGTACCACCGGGGCTAGTAACTCTATCTTTGAGTTCTGCGGGATGCATTTTGCTCTCGTGTAACAGTGTGGCGGTTCCGAGTACTGTTTGTAGGGCTAGTTGATTGGCGATCGCTCTGGGTAAACCTGCGGCTACTCCGCCATCAGCGAGTGCTTCTACCATCAGCGCTACGTAAGCCGGGCCGCTTCCTGATAGTCCTGTAACTGCATCCATTAAATATTCAGAAACTTCTACCACTTCTCCCACAGCGGCAAATATTTGCTGGGCTATGTGGTGATGTTTGGCGTTGGTGTAAGCACCTGAGCAAATCGCCGTCATTCCTGCTCCGACTGTGGCGGGTGTATTGGGCATGGCTCTAATGACTGGCAATCTGGGAAATGCAGCTTCTAGCTGACTTAAAGGCACACCTGCCAAAATAGAAATTAATAGGGGTGAGTGTTCAGTAATTTTCAGATCGATCATCTCTGCTACTTCTTGAGCGATCGCACTAAACACTTGCGGTTTTACTGCTAATAATACAACTTCCTGCGTTTGCTCTAAAATCAGGCGATTATCGGTAGTTACCGCCACGTTATATTGCTGTTTTAAAAAATTTTGGCGCGCCGGTTGGGGTTCGCTAACTATAACTTCTGATGGTTGATAAATTTCACGCGCAATAAGGCGGGATAATAGCGCTTCTCCCATTACCCCGCCACCAATTAAACCAAATTTAATAGTCATTAATTAGTTCAATAGCCAATAGTCAATACTTTTATTAGTCCAGAGTCCAGAGTTCAGAGTCAAAAGTCAAAAAATTAATTCTTGACCCTTGACCCTTGACCCTTGACCCTTGACCCTTGACTACTTTACCTTTATTGTGCCATCCGGTTAACTTCATTGCCCCATGCAGGAGTTGGAGTTGTTGTCCGAGGACGTGCTGGTGGTTGTGGTACTTCGTGAATAACTCCGCCATGAGTGCTAACTTGCACACAGCTTGGTGTAAACAAAAAGATACTTTCTCCAATGCGTTCTTGATGTCCATCTAATGCGTATGTACCACCTGCTACAAAATCTACTGCCCGTTGAGCTTGGTCGGGGTCCATAATTGTTAAATTTAATACTACTGATTTGCGCTCACGCAAGGCTTGAATTGCTTGAGGCATTTCTTCAAATGTGCGTGGTTCAAGTACTAATACTTCAGAAATTCCGTTAATTGCTCCTGGCATACCTATCACATTCCCCATTGATTTTGACCCTGTGGCTACATCATTCCCCATTGTAGGCATGGGTTCCCGCCAACGTCGATTTTGTGTAGCAGGCTCTTGGGGCGCTGGTTGGGGATTCTCTTCTTGATAGAGGTTTTGGTAGCTCTGGGTTTCTGGTTCTTCTTCGTAGTATTCGTATTCTACTGGTTCATTTAGCCCAACAAAGTCTCTAAGTTTAGAAAATATATTGTTCATTGTGTACGCTCCTGGTGCAATTTAGCTTTATTTTTACCTGACTATAAATCAATGTAGCTAGCTTTGATCGCTACAATGGGTGCCTTATCAGCAATTTTAGTACTAGAGGTAGTTTCTACTACAGGCTTAGGTGCAGAGCAGATGTGGTTGATTACATCTGGATGATTACCTAAACGCGATAATGAGTCAAGATTATATACTAATGTTTCTCCGAATGAAAGTTAATTTCCACCCCATTTTTCGGAGTTCAAACTTGTAGCCAAACTATATCTTTTGTTACTTATTGCAATATTCTCTTTGAGAATCCTTCTCAAAAACGGCTGAAAGCTTCTGATACTAATATCTACAGGCTATTAAATAATATTCTCATATCTGCTCAGTGCGATCGCCAAACAAGATGGTTCCTAACCTTACCATCGTTGTCCCTGCTTGTACTGCTAGGTGATAGTCACTAGACATCCCCATAGATAAGTGCTGCATCTCAATGTGCGACCAGTGTTGCTCCCTAATAGTTTTCCCTAGTTCGCAAGTAGTATTAAATACATTTAAAATTTCCGCTTCATTTAATCCTAAAGGCGGAATTGTCATCAAACCTTGAATATGTAAATTTTTATATTGATTGATTACGGATAAGTCAGTTAAAAGTTGTGGTACAGTCCAGCCGCCTTTGTTGGGATCGGGAAGGATTTTGACTTGCAGACAGATATTAGGAGTAACGCCCAACTGTTGTGCTAATTGATCCAGGCGCTGTGCTAACTGCAAATTATCAACAGAGTGAATCCAGGAAAATTGTTCTAGGGCTTTTTTGGCTTTATTGCTTTGCAAATGCCCAATGAAGTGCCAGGTAATATCGCTTAAATCTTGTAATTGGGCTTGCTTTTTCGCGGCTTCTTGAATCCGGCTTTCGGCAAAATCGCGGATTCCGGCGGCGTATGCAGAGCGCATGACTTCCGCCGGAACTGTTTTGCTAACTGCAATCAACCGTACCGAAGATGGTAGGGAGGAGCTAATTTTGGCAATACGTTCGCCAATTGAACTAGTCACTTCGCTGCGATCGGAATTCACAATTCACAATCCAAAATTCAAAATTAACGATCCCCTACATTACAGCAGTTTCCAGGTCTAGCAAAGTGCTGAGTTAGAGAGACGGGATTAATCGCGTCTGTACAAGAGTGGGGAGTTGGAGAGACGCGATTCATCCTGTCTGTACAAGAGTCCTGAGTGAAGATTAGCTCCCCTGCTCCCTGCTCCCTGCCCCCCTGCTTGTCTATTGGAATGTGCGTTGGAAAACACCTTGAAGCAGATCGTATTCCTGAGAATGTCCGGTGCGACGCAGAGTACGCAAGCGATTTTCCAACATCATTCTGGCTTCTGTGCGACCTATGGGCTGAAATTTTATACCTTTGATGTCATTTGTTACCAAAAAAAATAAACGTTGGGCATAAAGTGTAGTGAACAAATCCTGGGTCTCGTCAACCATACAGATTCTGTACAGGAGACCCCAGGTCGGATGATTTATGTAAGTTTCTGAGTTTTCTGAATTCATTTAGTGGTCAAGGTAAGCGTCTATTTTTTATATCTTTCCGCAGTTGTTAGTACAAACATCCAGACGATGATACATCGCTTTCGTGAGAATATTTGTGCAAATTTACGCGAAATACAACAATGTTTGCTGCAGACTGGTGTTTGCGAAACCCTTGATCTAGTTTTTCTGAGGCAGTATTGAAGCTAGTAATGCTACGCGAAACTCAAAATTAAAGCCTCAAAAAGCTTACTAGATGAGCTTTTCGTTAATTTTGAGTTGCTAGTTTGTTTTTGCGCCTGCTGTACTAGTAGGGGAGAACGAGAAGATTAATGGCAATTTCGCCTGGGAAACCTACATTCAGCTGCTATGTAGGGTAAGGCTCAGAAAAGTGTCAGCCATTTTATCTCCCATGAAGAACGACCAAGGGATAAGCCGTGCATAGTTTCTCAAGTTAGAATTCAGCCCTTAGACTTCTTTTTGCATAAACCTCTTTTAATGCTGCCATAATTTTCGCCTGTCAGCACACAATCGCCAAGGGTACTATTGATGATTTAGCATATTCAGTGCTACCAATTGCGCTTGAGCTTTGTGCAGAGATTCATACCATTCTCGCTCAGGATCGCTATCAGCGACAATACCTGCGCCAACTTGTCCCCAAACGATGTTGAGTGCTGAGTGCTGAGTTGGAGAGACGCGATTCATCGCGTCTGTACAAGACTGGGGAGTGCTGAGTTGTGAGTTAATATGATTTTCGCTGATCCCCTGCTCACCTGGAGCTGGAGCTAATAAGAGGGTGCGAATTAAAATATTTAAGTCTAAGTTACCGCGCCAATCTAAATAGCCGCAGGAACCGTAGAATAAACTGCGTCGTACAGGTTCCAGTTCTTCAATAATTTCCATGCACCGAACTTTGGGACACCCTGTAATTGTGCCACCTGGGAAAAGAGCGCGAATTAAATCGATGGCGGTGCGATCGCTCTTTAAGTGACCTTTCACATTACTAACAAGATGCATAACGTGGCTATAGCGCTCAATTGTTAGCAATTCATCAACACACACAGTCCCCCATTCACAAACTCGCCCTAAGTCGTTGCGTTCTAGATCCACCAGCATGATGTGTTCGGCGCGTTCTTTGGTGTTACTCAGCAATTCCTGTGCAAGCTGAATGTCTTGCTCTGGTGTGATCCCCCGCGATCGCGTCCCGGCGATTGGTCTAGTTTCGGCTTGGCTGTTCTGCAATAACACTAACCTTTCTGGTGAACAGCTCATCACTTCTCCCCAAGGTGTTTGCCAATAGCTAGCGAAAGGAGAAGGATTTATCTGCTGCAATGTTTGGTAAATTGACCAACCAGAAGCGGTTGTAGTGGCTTCAAATCGCAATGACAGATTTGCTTGAAATATGTCTCCCGCCTGAATATATTTTTTCGCTTGGTTGACAGATGTCTCGTAATCTGATTGCGATGTTTGGAAGTGAGGAGAGATAGCGTAATTTTGAATTTTGAGATTTTTGTCTAACGCTTCCCGATGGAGAAGTGCGTCTTTTTGATTTAATTTCCCTTGCAAATCATCCAATTGACTTTCATCGCTAGCGGCTAGCCAAAGAATTTGTTCGGCGTGATCTAAAATTGCGAAACAATCTGGTTCATACCAAAAAGCTACAGGAAACGGTAAGCGATCGCATTTATTTTGCGGTAGTTGTTCAATTTCCCAGGCTATGTCATAACCTAACCATCCCAGCCAACCGCCGGTGAAGGGGAGGTGAGGAGGGGGAGATGAGGGAGATGAGGGAGATGAGGGGGATGAGGGGGAAATTATTTGTTGTCCGATTCCTCTGTTCTCTAATAAATCGGATAAAAAGGGCAGAACTGTTCCTAGTGCTGGTGTCCACATTTGGGTGACACCATTGATGAGGCGTGGCGCACCAGCACAAATGGAATAGCGATTGAGTTGGGGATGGTTTTTTGGGGTGGGGTAGGTGCTTTCTAGTAGGGTGGCGATTTCAGATTTATCAGTGGGACGAAATAAAGCCGCGAAAACTTCGGAACCAGTACGATTTTTTAAAGGAAGCGATCGCCAATACCAAGGGTGGGTCATCATAAATTACTAATTCGTAATTCGTAATTCGTAATTAACAAAAGGTTATAGGTTGTCGGAGTTTCTCGTCTCTAATCGCGGCTGTTTCGCAATCGCTGTCTGAAACTTAAACTTGTATGCCGAGTAGTAAGCGCGCGCCCCAAAATAAACTTAAAATTGCGATCGCTAGCCAGTCCCATCTTTTTAAGCGTAGGTCATGCCACAATACGCGATGCTCATTAGGACTGGTAAAACCGCGCACCATCATTGCACTAGCCATTTGTGCAGCACGGAGTAGCAGATTTTCTAATAATCGCTCTGCTACAATCATCCAAAGTTTGACTGCGCCTTTGATTCCCAGCTTTTTCCAATTAATCGCCCTAGTCATTACCGATCGCGCTAAATTCTGTACTTCTTCTAAGACTAGGGGAATAAACCGCAAAGATAAAGTTAAAGTTAGAGCCAGTTCAGTTACAGGTAACTTCAGCCGCCGCAGTGGTTGCATTAAGCTTTCCATACCTGCTGTGATTTCTTCTGGTGCTGTTGTCAGCAGATACAGGTTAGTACTATAAATCACGGTAAATAAAATCGTACTTAAGCGTACTGCTAAATCCAAAGAACGCCGACTGACTTTGACTGGCCCTTTGTGAAATACTACGTATTTATATTCTTTATTGCCAAATACTGCTTTTTCATCAACATTTGGCGGATTGGCAGTAGATGGCTGAGTTAAAATTTGCTCGTTGGCTGGTAGGCGGGGTTGATAATTTACACCTAGACCATCTGGGCTGATAGCGGCAATTACTAAGACAAAAAACGACAATAGCAATAACAAACCCATTTGCTGCTGCCATACTCTTTTAGGAATCCTGGCAGTGATCGTCACAAAAATCAAAACTATTACCAGCATTACCCGCCATTCGATTGGGGCAAATAAATAGCTGGTAAGTAAGCTCATCAACCAGGCAAACTTGACGCGGGGATCAATTTTATGCAGCCAAGTTTGAGGTTCTTCTAAATAAAGTCCCAGCGGTAGCGATCGCAGTAAATCCATGTTGCAATTTTAGATTTTAGATTATTAAGCCTGTGTTAGGTATGAAAGCTTCTGATTTCCAGTTAGTCCACTCCAGTCTAAAATCTAAAATCCAAAATCCAAAATTTTAAACGCGGGTAGCACGATTTATACTAGCAACTTCAGCATCACGGACTTTTTTACTGCGCCACAATAAACGAATCGGAGTGCCTTTAAATCCTAATTGTTGGCGGAATTGCCGTTCAATATAGCGGCGGTAGTTTTCGTTAAAGCGTTTGGCATCGTTGACGAACAGAGCAATGGTTGGTGGTTGGGCACTGACTTGGGTTCCGTAATAAATTCTACCTTGTCGCCCACCTCGTGAGGTTGGTGGTGAATGCCAACTCACTGCATCTTCTAAAACTTCGTTGATGACGGCTGTGGTCACACGGCGTTTGTGTGATTCCGCCGCTTGATTGACTAATTCTAAAATTTTCTCTACCCGCTGTCCGGTTACGGCGCTGACAAATATTGTGTCTGCCCATTCGGTAAAATGCAGCCGTGCTTGGAGATTTTTTTCGTAGTCATAAATCGTGTAGGAGTCTTTTTCGACAGCATCCCATTTATTGACTACAACTATACAAGCTCTACCTTCATCAATAATTCGCCCTGCTAATTTTTGGTCTTGATCGGTAACTCCATCTAAAGCATCGATGACCATTAACACCACATCAGCGCGGCGAATTGCTTTGAAAGCGCGGTTAATACTAAAAAATTCTGTGCCGTATTCGATGCTTTTCTTTTTACGAATACCAGCAGTATCAATCAAGCGATAGGTTTGTCCATCTCGCTCAAACATGGTATCAATCGCATCGCGGGTTGTACCAGAAATGGGACTGACGATCGCTCTTTCTTCTCCGAGAAAAGCGTTCAATAAACTAGATTTACCAACATTAGGGCGACCGATGATCGCTACTTTAATTTCATTAGTTTCCGGTACATCTGTGACATGGGGAATGTGCTTAATTAACTCATCAAGCAATTCGCCTGTACCGCTACCATGAATTGCCGAAATTGGGTAAGGTTCACCTAATCCCAATTGCCAAAATTCCGCAGCTTGGATTAACCCTTGATCGGGGGATTCACATTTATTGACAGCCAACAGTACAGGTACAGATTGTTGACGTAACCACTCCGCAATTTCTTCATCAGCGTGAGATGGCCCAGTTTGACCATCAACCACAAAGATAGCCGCACTAGCTTCCGCCAGTGCTGTCATTGCCTGTTGGCGAATCAGCGGTAAAAATTCCGTGTCATCATTAAAGACCAAGCCACCTGTATCTACCACCAAAAATTCGCGATCGCTCCAATAAGATGGCATATAAGTGCGATCGCGCGTTACTCCTGGTTCATCATGGACTATCGCCGTTTGTTCCCCGGCGAGACGATTAACCAGGGTAGATTTGCCCACATTGGGGCGACCGATAATTGCAACAATTGGCAGTGCCATAAAACCAGGATTAAGTAAGAGACGTAATATATCACGTTTTTACATTTTAGCTACTTTAAGTCTTGATTCAATTGCTTCTGTCAATGATTGCGTAATTTTCTTGTTAAGGACTTCTAGAAAATAAATTATCCCCTTTTATTATAGTGGCAGATTCTGCTTCCTCTGCCTCCTCTGCATACACAGCGTTCGCGTAGCGTCCCGCAGGGATGGAATATTGTTTTAATTGGAAGTCCCTTAACCCATAACTCAATAGCTAATTGCAAAGCTTTGACTCGGGATAACTGCGATCGCACTTTTCTAGGCGATGGCTAAAATCTTTACCTGAAGTGAATAATGTTTTGGTATTTTAATCGGGTATCCATTGCACAATTGCCTGACTTTCAGCATCAAAGACAATTAGCTACTTAATTTGGTTTTTGAGTAAAACTTGCCCTAATTCTATGGTAGATACGCTACTTCTGCCTTCTGAAGGCGGTATTGCTAATTTCAGCCCCAGAGATACCCGTTTATACGTCTGAGGATACAAGTTTGTTTAATGTTTAAATATTAAATTAAAAAATTAATACAGATAGAAAGTTATGGCAACTGAGCAAGAGCTTCAATCTCTTTTTAATACCTTAGATAACGATCAAGATGGCAAAATCTCCATTAATGAGCTTTTTTTAAGCCCTGGTTTAAGTGCAATCATCTCGGCTGAAACAGGTGTTAGCAGCCCCCAGGAATTGCTAGCTATGCATGGAGATAAAGACGGTAGTATCTCCTTTGAAGAGTTAAAAGAAGTAGTTAAGAAAGCAAGTAATTTAACCTAGCACTCAAAAACCTAATAGCCAAAATCCCTCTCTAGCCCGCGCTTTGAGGGATTTGCAATTGTGGAATTCAAGTAATTTCAAATTTTCAATTATTTTTCCGCAGACAATGCTGTTTGAACTGCTGGACGTGATTTCTTTCTATATATCCTGCGCGTTCCACCAGCCATGCCATACTCATCACTAGTTTTGCCATAGCGAGATGCAACACTCAGCAGCATTTGCTCAGAAAGAATATTCAACTCAATTTCTGCTTCTGCTAATGCATTCTGTGTCATATCTAGCATTGTTTTTGCTTGGTTATAGGCGGTTAACTTATCTCGAATCTCCAAAATTTTATTTTGATAACTTGCGATTGATAACCCATTACCAAAGTCTAAGTTAGGATTGATCATCTGCATCCCTTCAATCCGTCGTTCAGCTTTGGTGAGTGCGATCGAATTGCGTCTCTTTTGCGCCATAAAGTTTTCCTGTTCAAATTTTGATATGAAGAACCCTGATAGTGCTTTATACGGAGTTCGTTAGATACCTTTACGATACGCAATGAATAAATGTACTAGCCACAGTGAAGTTACAGAAGTTTGCTAGCAATCGTATGAGTAAAAAGAATAAATAAGAGTATATTTCCGGAAATTAGCCGCAAAAGCAAGTTTTGGATTTGCAAATGTTAGTTTTGGATTTGCAAGTGTTAGTTTTGGATTTGCAAAAGCAAGTTTTGGATTTGCAAAAGCAAGTTTTGGATTTGCAAAAGCAAGTTTTGGATTTGCAAAAGCAAGTTTTGGATTTGCAAGTGCTAGTTTTGGATTTGCAAAAGCAAGTTTTGGATTTGCAAGTGCTAGTTTTGGATTTGCAAAAGCAAGTTTTGGATTTACAAGTGCTAGTTTACGAGTTCAAAAGCTAGTTTACGGGTTGCAAAAGCTAGTTTACATCTTAATTTAAGCAGGATCGGAATCAGGACTTACGCAACTGGCACAGTGATCCTTTAGTAAGCTAATACGCGTCTAAATTGCATAACTACTCATAAGGACTGTTAACTGTTGACTGTTGACTGTTGACTGTCAACGGTTAACGGTCAACAGCCCTCACAATGGATTGTGCAACTTAAAAGCCGAATAGCTTATAAGAATTGCAGAGGCGCGATTAATCGCGTCTGTACAAATGTCAAGGGGAGTCAGCGCCGTGGGCGGGTTTCCCGACTTGAGGCTACTGGCGTTCAAAAATTTAGGTTTTTTGGACTCTTGACTGTCCCATTAATTATGATGCTTAACATAACGAACCATAACAAGAAAATAGTGTCTGCTGTTGAAATTAGCAAACACTATCATAAACTTATGGCAAACAAGAAAACACTTATTACTAGGACTTACGCAAGTGTCACATTTTTTTCGTTGAGGCTGTCCAGAATCAAGAGTCAAAAGTCCAAAAAACTTGAATTTTTGACCCTTGAACGCCACTTGCTCTACTTGGGGAAACCCCAAGACCGCAGTGGCTCCCCTTGACTGTTGACTCTTAAACCAGAAGATTGGTGTACCAGTTGCGTAAGTCCTGATTACATTACTTATCAACCTCTGGAACTAAATCGGGACGTTCTTTATCTTCCCAACCTACAGGACGTTTGGAGTTATACCAAGCAATAGAACCAATAATGGCAGACGCAATAAAACCTACAAGAAAAACTACTGTGAGTACTAGCGAGTAATTGAAACTACTTTCTGTAGCTAAAGATGCTTCTGTAAGAAAATAAGCAAAGGCAGCATTTATCATAATTTTGTAACCCTAAATTATTAACGATTTAAACCTAAATTGGCAATTTGATTCCCTGATTTATTCACTGTCTTTCCTATTCCCCATGCCCTTTTTAAAGTAAGAAGGCAAAGATAAACGTGAATATTTATTAGTCACCTTCTTTTCTGCCTTCTTACTCAAATTAATCGAAATTAATTTACAGATTTCTTAACTTCATCTTTGAAGTTTTCGGCTGTATGGCGAACTTGAGATTCTACTTGTTTTGCTTGTCCTTCGGCTTTATCGTTTGGGTTGCCAGTAACTTCACCAACGGCTTCTTGAATTTTACCTTCGATATTTTTGGCAACAGCTTTAGCTCTATTTTCTAAACTCATAATTAGCTCCTATGTTTTAACGATTTGTTTAATGCGGCTTGAGCCATTCAATGTTTATAGATTATCTTTTTCTTTTGAGTAACGATTCTGCCTTGAGAGGAAAATTAATCAGATTTTTTATAATTCTCTATACATAATTTTGAGTTTGCTCTACTAATCTTCAAGATTTGCAGGAATAATTTCTCGATAGATGTAGATGCTTTAGTAGTTCTATCTGCAGATAAAAAGTTCTGCGTCTAGCGATAGGGTATGTTAATGCTGATGCCAATTGACGAAAATATTGATACAAGTTAGATATCCCCATATCCCTCTTCTGTCACTTTCCGAGTATTCTGAATAAAAGGATGAAAAGAAAAAACTCTGGAAGGTAAGCAGGGCAATGGATGTAGAATTACAAATCCTGAAACATTTAGCAAGAGATCCTCATCCAACAGTTGGCATCATAGATGAATATTGTGCAGAGTATAAAGACTTATTTAAAGAAGTAAGAAATTATGAGTGCTTCAAATATTTACACTTGGGAATCATCTCAACGATAAAAAG
>NZ_JACJQJ010000070.1 GCF_014696615.1 Nostoc linckia FACHB-104
AATGTCAACTATATCAAGCTGTTAAGTCATATTTTTATACATTTATTGATTAGTTTTAACTTAAATAACTAATTATTTAGCATAACAAGTCCTGAAGAACCTAAAATTCTATTTTCGAGATAATTTGACTTGAGTTCGGGATAGTCTGAAACCTTGATTCTGTCGTTAGTTTTGAGAGCCTGCAACCGTTACTTTTTCATTCAAGCGAGCAAAATTGAGTCCTTAACCCGAACTGAGTATTTAGGAGTCAGAACTACTATTGGCAATCCTGACTCTTTTTTGTATTAATTTCCATGATATGCCATCCTAAATGATGTGTGAAATCTGATCTGAAGGGTTGTTGACTGTTAACCGTTGACAGTCAACAGTCAACAGCCAAAACCAATATTTTTCACAACTGAAATAGTATTGCTATAGATGTTTCAGATTTTTGGCTATCTGAGATTGAACGATTTAATTTTATAGTTCATCCTTATTTATATTGATACTAAATTGCGGTCTGTTGTAGCTTAAAATTATTGAGATTGCTTCCCTTCAATGTGTTCTGGTCGCAATGACAGATACTACATTTGATTGCAACTTGGTATGAGCATTTGCAAAATTTCTTGAGCAGCGCGATCGCATACACCAATTTCTCCCAAAGACTGGCGCATTTCTTGATAATCAGCTAAGGTTTGCTGTCTCTTCTCAGGGTTGAGCAGTAATTCCATTGCAGCTTGGGTAATATTTGCGGCTGTAGCTTGTTCTTGTAAAAACTCTGGTACGATTTCCCGCATAACTAGTAAATTTGCTGGTGATGCAAAGGGAATAGAACCTTTAAGAATTTTACGACCAATCCAAGCTGTAATGGCATTCAGGCGATAGACAACTACTTGCGGTACATTTAACAGAGCAAGTTCTAGGTTGACTGTTCCTGATTTGGTAATGGCAAAATCAGCCGCAGCAATGACTTCTTTTTGTTGACCTGATAATACTGTCGCGCGCAAACCATAACGCGCAATTGCTTGAGTAATGGGTTCCCTAAATTCTTCTAAAGATAGGGGTATCCAGAAATGTACCTCTGGTAATTTAGCTTGAATAGTTTGGGCAGCTTGAAAAATTACTGGTACAAGATATTTTAATTCTTGACGACGGGAAGCAGGTAAAAGAGCAATTGCGATCGCCTCTGGCGAAATATTCAATTTAGCGCGGGCTTCCTGGCGGCTGGGGGCGGTTTGCATCCGATCAACTAGAGGATGCCCTACCCACGTCACATTGGCACCTTCCTGGCGATAATAACTGGCTTCTTGGGGGAAGATGGCTAAGAGTTTATCTGTAAAACTGACAATGCTTTGAGTCCTCCGCAAATTCATCGACCATACCCACTCTTGGGGCGCGATGTAATAAACTACTGGCACATCTGGGAAATTTTCTTGCATATAAGTGCCAATACCGATATTTGGACTCATGTAATCAATGAGTAATATCAAATCTGGGGGATTTTGCTTGAGGTAAGCGATCGCTTTTCGTTGTACTAAGAGAGTGGGTACAAGATAAGGCAGTGCTTCTAGAATCCCCATTGAGCCAATATGACTTGTATCGCCCAGTATGGTCGCCCCAGCCTCAGCCATTTTTTCGCCACCCAGCGCCACAATGTCTAATTCGCAGCCAATGGCCGCAGCTTGACGCTTCAGGGCTGCAATTATGAGAGAACCTTGCAAATCGCCAGACACTTCGCCAGTGCTGATAAATATCCGCATTTGGTAATTGGGGGAAAATAAAGGACAGGATATTGGCAATTACGAATAAAATTTTTATCTGACGCATTCAACCTTTACTGGAGGCGATCGCGTAGAGTAGTCGTTCTTGTAGAGTAGGCACAGAGACGCAAAGGCTCAAAAAATTAGGCAACCAATATACATAAGAAACTGTTTTAGCAGCTTTTTGCCCTTTCGGTTCTGGCCTACAGTAACGGCTTTGCTGAATGTGGTTAGTTTGCTTGAGTTTGAGTTGGGTATTGAGAACCTCAACTCAAACATCTCACTAACTTAGGACTCATCACTGGCGCTAGGCTTTCTTTTTCCAGGAATTAAACCACGTCTTCCTGGCATTTTAGAAAGCAATAGGAAGCGTCGCAGATGTTGTAGCTGTTCAGTATCGCCTAGCAGTTCTAACTGTTCTAAGGCTTCTGTAAAAGTTAAGTTAGAGCGATAGAGAATGCGGAAGGCTTTTTTGAGAAGTTGTAACTCATTCGCATTCATACCAGAACGTTTTAACCCTACTAAGTTAAGGGTTCTAACTCTGGCTGGATTTCCTTCCACAAGCATATATGGCGGTACATCGCGGTCAACACGAGCCATACCGCCTACCATTGAGTGTTTGCCAATCCGCACAAATTGATGGACTCCCAAAACTCCGCCCAGCCTAGCGCGTGATTCTATGTGAACATGACCCGCTAAGGCTACTGAATTGGGGATAATCACATGGTCTTCGATCACGCAGTTATGAGCTACATGAACATAAGCCATCAGTAGGTTACCATTGCCAATGATTGTGGCTTCTCCAGCACCAGTAGCACGGTTGATCGTGACGTACTCACGAATTTGGTTATTGTCGCCAATTTTGACCCAGGTAGGTTCTCCCACATATTTGAGATCCTGGGGTTCCATACCGATAGCTGCACCAGGGAAAATCTGATTTCGCGCCCCAATTTCACATGGCCCTTCTAGCACTACGTGAGCACCAATTACGGTTTCAGGGCCAACTTTAACCTGCGCTCCAATCACAGCATAGGCACCGACTTCCACCGTTGGGTGGAGTTCCGATTTAGGATGAATTACAGCAGTTGGATGAATAAGCGTCTTCAAGGGTAAATCTCCAGAACTGTCATGAGTGCTGAACTTTTTGAGTATTCAGTTACGAAAGTGTCGGGCAAAGCAAGTTAAGTGTGAGGGCAGCGAAATTTAAAAATTATAAATTACTCTTGTGGCTGATTAATTTTACTGTTATCCTTTTTCAGGTCTCAGTAAAAAGCACATCACGGCTGTGCGCTCACCACAAGAGCAGGTTTTTAGTTTACAAGAGAAAACATTAATTCGCCTTCAGCCGCTAACTGACCGTCAACTTCAGCACGACCTTGCATTTTACCGAAACGACGTTGTTTAACCCACAACAGTTCCACGGTCATAATTAGCTGATCACCGGGAACTACTTGGCGACGAAAGCGGACTTTATCAATCCCAGCAAACACGAATAGTCCACCTTCTAACTCTGGTAGCTGTGTCATGACCATACCGCCTACCTGTGCCATTGCTTCGACAATTAGCACTCCAGGCATCAGTGGCCGTCCTGGGAAATGTCCTTGAAAATGGGGTTCATTAAAAGTGACATTTTTCACGCCTACCGCTAGTTTGCCAGGTACATAGTCAATAATTTTATCTACCAGTAAAAATGGGTAGCGATGGGGCAAAAGGCTTTGAATCTCTTCAATGGCGAAGGTTTTCTTTGGCTCTGGTGCGCTTTGATTGTCATCATTAGCAGCAGATGCGATCGCATCGACGGTATTGGCTTCGGTGAGGGTTGTCATTGGCTATGTGTTTGTTTTTTATCTGGAATCAAGTCAGCGACGGAATTTTAGAGTTATAACTTCAGATTTTTGCATCAATCCAAAATCTAAAATCTAAAATCTAAAATTCTTTGTGCCAGTTGAATGTGTAAATTGTGGCTGGCCTTATACGCTAAGAAGTGAGCGCAGGGGATATTTCCCACTAAACTCAAATCTCCTACTAAATCCAAGATTTTATGACGTACTGGCTCATTTGCAAATCTTAATGGTGGATTTAACCATCCATCAGGGCCGCAAACAAGGGCATTTTCTAAACTACCACCTTTGATTAACCCAGACTTTTGCAAATGTTCTATTTGATGCAATAAACCAAAAGTACGGGCGGGAGCAATTTCTATAGCGAAGTCTGCATAAGAGTTTTCTTTTTCAGATCGGGGTGACCAACTGTGCCATTGATTACCAATAGCAGTCAGTTCAAAGTCAATACCATAGCTAAAACGAGTTTCTGGTGCGGGAATAGCCGCCACAAACGTATCACCCTCATAAATCCAAATTGGATCTTGAATAGCTAGGGGTGATTTTTCTTCAGCCACGGATTGCGATCGCAATCCCACTTGAGCGATGCTTTCCGTCCATATCCTTGCTGAACCATCCATTAGGGGCACTTCTGGCCCATCAATTTCAATTCGGGCGTTATCTACACCCATACCTACCAGAGAAGCCAATAAATGCTCTACAGTGCGGACAGAAGCCACGCCTTTACCCAATTGGGTAGAGAGAACCGTTTGACTAACTGCGGCAACTTGCGCCGGAATAATGGGCGAATCTGGTAAATCGACTCGCACAAAGTAGCGCCCGCTACCTACTTCGGCTGGTAGTATTCGCACCTGAGTATTCACACCGCTATGCAGTCCTACTCCGGTTTGAGTGATTTCTGCGGCTATTGTGTGTTGTTGCATAATTTTGGGGACTAGGGACTGGGGAACTCGGGGCCCCCACGATCGCAGGGAGTGGGGATTAGGGGTAATGGGGACTGGGGACTGGGGATTGGGTATTGGGATAGAGCAGGGGGGACAAGGGGAAATTACTGTTACCCATTACCTATTACCAAATATCCTATGCCCAATGCCCCATGCCCTATGCCCTATATCCATTTAAAACCTTTCCCCAATGCCAAAGTTGATGCGGCTGTCACCGTCGTCATTGACACCGTAGTCAATGCGAATTGGCCCTAATGGTGATTGCACACGCACGCCGAGACCGTAGCCGAAACCACTACCGTTTTTGTTCAGTAATTCTGCGGCTCTGGTACTGGTGCCTAAATCACTACCATAATCGAAAAATAATGCGCCACTAACTACGGAGAATACGGGGAAGCGATACTCAACTGAGGCTTGCACGTAACTGCGAGCGCTGGTTAATGTGCCTTCTTCATAACCCCGAACGGAGTTACTACCACCTAAGGTAAAGGCTTCATAGGGGGGTAAGTCACCTAAAACAGTGCCTCCTTGCAGGTTAAAAGCCAAAGTTTGCGGCCCTTTGCTAAAACTTAATAAACTAATGGGGATATATTGGCTGTAGCTACCCCGTAACCTGGTGAGGAAAATGTTACCTTGCCCGATGGGAACTGACTGATCGACCCCGAAACGGAGATAAGAACCGCTAGTGGGTTGTAAGGGGTTATTACGGCGATCGCGTTGCGCTCCTAACTGTAATAGAAATAAATCGTCATCACCTGACCCTGATTGCGTAAGGGGAATCAGTTCTGTTGGTAGCCCATTCTGGTAAATTGTCCCTTGGGTTCTGCTATCGCCATCGGCATTCTTGGTGGAAACTCTTTGATATTGGAAACCAGCTGAAGCAGTCCATTCGGAATTACCAAAGGGATTCGCAGATAACGGACGTGTAAAAGTTACACCACCACCTAAGCGGACAACACGGGGGCGATCGCCTTCTGTATCTCCTGGGGCAAATGTCTCAATATTTTGGTCTTTGCCGTCAAAAATCAACGAAATGGAACGACGGCGGAAAATATTGGCAGTGTAGGACGTGCGGTAAGGGTCGCCGTCAATCCAAGGATCTGTAAAGCGCAGGTCAAATAGTAGTTCTCTTTCACCTACTTGCAACTCTGCTCCTAATCTTTGGTTTCTACCATTGAGGTTTTGCTGTTGGTAACTAATAGTACCAAATAGTCCGCTGGCAGAACTAATCCCTGCACCTGCGGCAATCGAACCACTATTACGTTCAGCTACGTTCACTACTACATCTACCCGGCTGGGGTCGCTACCAGGGTCGAGGGAAACGTTGACATCTTCAAAGATGCCCAACCCATATACCCGTTGCAGGTCTTTTTGCACTGTATTGCGGTTGAAGACTTGCCCTGGTTTCAACTCTAATTCTCGGGTAATGATGTAATCCTGTGTCCGCCCCCGAATTGGTTGTCCTTGCTCGTCGGTTTCCTGACCTTCTTTATTGCGGAACCGAACTTTAATATTCTCTACTACCCCTTCTGCGACTTGCAAAGTCACAACCCCATTTTCTGATACTTGGGGTGCGCCGATGACATTTGCTAGTACATAACCTTTATCTTGATAGCGTTTGGTTAATTGCTTGATACCTTCCTGCAAGTCACGCAAGTTGAGGATTTTACCATACTGATCGCGGAAAACTTCGTCTGCTGTGTTTTGTGGCAGTACTGAGGCCACGCTAGTACCAGGATTCGCTTGGATTTGGACTTTGGTGAGGGTGGGGTTGGGTTGCACAACAAAGCTGACCCGGACTCCCAATGGTGTATCTTCTGGCACTGCTTGGACATTTGAGAAGAAGCCAGTACCGAAGATAGCATTGATATCTTCTTGGAGTTGAGTACGGGTGGTTGTTCTTCCTGGCTGGGTACGAACGACAGAATAAACTTGATTTTCCAGTTCTGGTGTTAGTTGCCCCGCTTGCGCTCTCACTGCAACTTCCGATACCAACACACGGGGTTCACTCGATTCTGTAGTGGTATCTGGATTTGTGGGAAACACAGGTGTACCCACAGGTGGAGTAGTACCAGGAGCCGGAGACGGTGCTGGTTGTTGCGTACCTGGCGTGGGTTGTGGGGTTGTTTGCTGTGGAGTTGTTTGCGGAGCTTGTTGGAGAGTTGGTTGCGGGGTTGTTTGCTGTGGAGTTGTTTGTGGAGCTTGTTGGAGAGTTGGTTGTGGAGTTGCTTCCTCTGGAGTTGGTTGTGGGGTTGTTTCCTGTGGAGTCTGTGCTATCTGCATGGGAGAGACAGCGATGTTGCGAGATTGCAGACCCTGGAGTGCCCTCACCCCGGAGCTAGAGGTGTTAGGTGCGGCATTGGGCACTATGATAGATTTGATTGCCGTATTTGCTGGCTGAATGGGCAAAGCGGCAATATTGCGAGACTGCAGACCTTGTAGTGCCTTCACCCCTGCACTTCGGGTAGTTGGTGCAATCGCAGTTGGCACTATGACTGGTTGTGTCTGATTTGCGGCTGGAATTGCTAAGGTAGCCACAGTCTGAGGCTGAGAACCTTTCACCACTGCTGCTTGGGGGAAGGTAGCAACAGATTTGGCTTGTTCACCAGATTGTTCTTGAGCAATACCATTTTCAGACTGCTGATTTGTCGTCGGTGTCAACACCTCTACTGGTTGTGACAAATCTAAATCTGGGTTAGCTGTCTGTGCATTTGCACTTATGGGGTTACCTAAAGGGGCTGCAATTGCTACTGCTGCCACCATTGCGGGAGATAAACGCATTTTATTTAAATTCCTCTTCTCGTCCACACACCATCAAAAAGCAATTATGAAAAGGATGAAGGATAAAGGATGAAGGATGAAATGAGGAATAGGTGAAAACCCTAAGAGTAATTAGTACTTGTGGATGGGTTTTTCCTGTTTCACTTTATGGGTGGGTTAATTTCATACTTCATACTTCATACTTCATACTTCAGTTCCTACAGCTTGTAACACTCTTTGTAAAACCTCCTGGTAAGCATCTTCTACATTTCCTAAGTCCTTGCGAAAGCGGTCTTTGTCCATTACCCGACGGTTAGTATCCGCTTCGGCTGTATCCCACAACCGACAAGTGTCGGGACTAATTTCATCTGCCAAAAGCACCTGCTGATGTGAATCAACGCCAAACTCTAGTTTGAAGTCTACTAGTGTAATACGACATTGCTGCCAAAAGTCCCGTAGAAACTCGTTGATTTGCAATGCTAGATGGGTAATTGTCTCAACTTGTTCCAAAGTAGCTAGTTCCAGCAGGTAGAGGCGATCGCGTGTTAATAACGGATCTCCTAATGCGTCGTTTTTGTAGTAAAACTCTACCAAAGGCTGTTTTAGTATTGTGCCCAATGGCAGCCCTGTTTGTTGACACAGGCTACCAGCAGCAATATTCCGCACAACTACCTCTAAGGGTAAAATCTTCACAGCCTTTACCCGCATTTGGTTTGGGGCGGGGCTATCAATAAAGTGAGTTTTAATACCCTTAGCCTCTAACTGCTGAAACAGTTTGCTAGAAATAGTGCAATTAATATTTCCCTTACCTATGATACTGCCACGTTTTTGGGCATTAAAGGCTGTGGCATCGTCTTTATAATCAGCCAGTAAGATTTCAGGATCTTCCGTCGTATAGAGTATTTTTGCTTTGCCTTCGTATAACTTGGAATTAACAGACATGGTTGGCAGTAAATTTACAGGTGATGGGCAGATTTTGGTTTTTGAGGCTAAACCATTTTATCTTTAGTTATTAGCCATTCGCTATGATTCATGACTCAGGGGTTAATTACCACTGGTAGCTAGCTAACTCCCATCGTTATTTGACGCAATTTTACGCTGTCAACCACGAGTACTTTTTGACAATCTATATAAATTTGTTGATGAATAAAGGAAAATGCATCTTAATATTTAGCATATTATAGTATATATTAATACATTATTAATAATACTTTCTGTATACTTAATGATATGAGTTTTTTCAGGGAATGATGCCCTAAAATGTAATGAATTGGACAGCACAAGGAGCGTAAACTAGATTACTTTTTGTACGTTAATAAAAAATTTTGTTTTTAAGTCTACTATTTAATGATTGTCAGCTTTCTAATCCCTAGCAACATCAAAATTGACAAATTTACCCAAAAGGTTTACACCAGAGAGGTTTAATTTTGCAATTACTCCCGACTGGACAAAAAATAGATGTAGATTGGCTAGAGATTCAGCTTCAGAATATAAACACAGGGGGGAGTTGAATAAATGGAGAAAAATATAGTGAGTAAAGATGATTTTCTCTATCCTCGTGGCCGTTACTACGGTCATGTGAAGCCAGAAAACTTAGTTTTCAATTCTAATCTACAGGAATTTGCCCAACGTGTAAGTTACATTTGTAACTTAGAGACTGGGGGAAAATTACCACCAGAAGAAGCATACGAACAAATTAAGAATCTTTGGAAACAATTAAAACGTACAAAAAAACAATTGAGAATTGGTGAAAATCCTTTTCAGGATGACCAAGATAATCAGGATAAACCTCCTGAAGGCTAGGGGCTAGGGGCTAGGGACTAGGGACTAGGGGTTAGAAATTAGTAAGAAAAATTTTTATAAACTGGTATACATATGCTTGATGGCTGACTTGGAAAGAACGAGAGGGGAAGCAGAGGGAGAAATAACAAATAATAAATGCCCAATGCCCCATGCCCAATGCCCAATGCCCCACACCCTATTTATTGATCATTGTCCAGACACCATCCCAAGAATCATGGGGTGGTGTTTTTTGGTAATTATAAGAGCGTTCTAGATGGATATTAACTGCTTGGTCTTGGGGGCGAAGGTTTTTTGCGGCTTCAAAGCAAGCGATCGCGCGGGTAAAGTTCCGTGCCAAGTAAGCCATGCGTCCCGACTGGTAATAAAACAGAAATTCTTGGGTAGCATCATCTAGGGGTTGAGTGCGATCGCCAATTAATTCATAGATATTTACCGCTTGATACTTACCTTTGACGCGGATTTTATCTAGTTGACGCGTCCAAATGCGATCGCTGCAAAGCTGGTAGGTAAATTCGCTCAAAATAATGTCACAACCATATTCTTTGGTGACAGCTTCCAAGCGGGAACTTAAATTTACGCCATCACCGATGACGGTGTAATCCATGCGTTTGTGGGAACCGATGTTACCAGAAACCACTTCTCCCGAACTAATACCAATCCCGATATTAATTTGTGGTTGTGATTGAATAATCCGCCGACGATTAAATTCTGCTAGGCGTTGGCGCATATCTAAGGCTGATTGTACAGAACGCCAGGCGTGATTTTCCGTCAGCGGTAAGGGTGCGCCAAATACTGCCATTAAAGCATCACCAATAAATTTATCTAGGGTGCCTTCATGGTTAAATACTGCCTCTACCATCGTTTCAAAATATTGGTTGAGTAGCGATACCACCTCCGCCGCACCCAGATTTTCTGTGAGTGTGGTGTAACCGCGGATATCGGAAAATAAGATGGTGACTTCCTTGCGTTCCCCCACCATTAAAGCATCTTCCCCCAAAGCCATGACCTGTTCAGCTACATGGGGGGTGAGATAGCGGTACATGGTAGTTTTCATGCGTTTTTCCCGGCTGATGTCTTCTAAAACTACCAAGCCACCTCTCACGCCGCCTTCTGGGTTAGTTAAGGGATTTACTGTTAAATTAAGGCTGCGTTCTAACTTTTGTACCTCGCTAGCACTCAAAAACTTCGATTGGGGAGTCAGGGGTTGATTCCAGGGAATAAACACATCTGGATTAGTGCGATCGCGGACTGCCAAAATAAAATGCTGCGTCCAAACTCCTGCATCTAAGCTGTCACTAGGCGACTTAGTTTCAGAACTTTGGATAGGATATAGCCCTACTGTCAAACTTTGCTCGGGAACGTAATGTTTAGCCCCTGTTTTTAAACTATCTTCTAAGCGCATTTGTAGATTTTCAATTGGCACCACTTCCCAAACCAGGCGACCGAGTAAATTTTGTTCCCACAACCGCTTATTAGATTTTGTATTTGTATCTCTAACAGGACAACCCAGTAATGCTAATGCGGCATCATTAATAGTGACAATTCTGCCTTCCATGTCTGTAGAAATAACCGCATCAGACAAACTTTGCAAAATGTCTTTTTGATACTGCTTTTCTAATAGTACATTTTCAAATAAACGAGCATTTTCCAAGGCAATTCCAGCTTGGATGTTAAAAGCCCGCATAAATTCTTCATCGGAGGCAGTAAAGCTCCCTTGCTGCTTATTAATTAACTGTGTTACACCAATTAATTCATTTGCCGAATTAAATACTGGCAAACACAAAATATTGCGCGTTACATACCCAGTTTTCCTATCTGTAGATGGATCAAATCGGGGGTCTTTATAAGCATCAGGAATATTTACAGCTTGCCCAGTGGAAGCCACAAAGCCAACAATACCGCGATTGCTGGGCATCCGGATTTCTATAGTATTTGCACCATCTGCGGCGGCGGCTACCTTTGTCCAAAGTTCGCCCATTTCTTTACGATGCAAAAACAGAGTACTGCGATCTGCTTGCATTAAAATTCGGGCTTGCTCCATGACTATTTGCAAAGTTGCTTCTAAATCTAAGCTTTGCCCTAGAGTTTGAGTTGCTCTTAAAAGTGCTGTTGCTCCCCGTTGGTTGCGTGCTGCAACATAAAAAGTCTGACAGCTTTCTAATATGATCCCAATCGAAGCGGCAAAATCCCGAAACCGCTCTTCATCATCTTGATTAAATGGCAGATTACCTGCTTTATTTGCCAGTTGTACTACAGCTACAGTTTGATTTTTACTGCTCACAACCGGCATACATAAAATATTATGAATTTTATAGCCCATTTGCTTTTCTAATTCTGGGCTAAATAAGGGATGAGTAGAAGTTTCAGCTATATTTAAATATTGCCCAGTACTGGCAACATGACCAGGAATACCAACTGTAATGGGCGTGCGAATTTCTAAAAATTTTTGTGTATTATCCTGAGGAACTTTTGACCACAATTGATTTTTATCATAATCCACTAAAAAAATAGCCGTGTGTTCTGCTTGCAGAATTTGACCTATTTTTAATGTGATTGCTTCTAGAACCTTCTCCAGCATAGTTTCTAGAGCTTCATTATTGATTAATTCAATTGCTCTCAGAAATTGCTGAAATTCTGCGGTAATAAAATCTAATAAACAAACAAATTCGTTAACAGAAAGGTCTTTCACACGACGCAATAAAGCGTGGGTACGATTGACTTGAGTGAGTTCGGTTAATGTAGCCAAGACGCTACCAGGATTAGGGAGTGTCATGAGGACTGGGGATTGGGGACTGGGGATTGGGGACTGGGGATTGGGGACTGGGGATTGGGGACTGGGGACTGGGGATTGGGAGACAAGGGGACAAGGGGACAAGGGGACAAGGATAATAAACTAATTTTGACTTTTGACCCTTGACTCTTGACCCTTGACTCTTGAAGAATTTGAAGAGTTGTTGCTAATGTTAGGACTGTTAAATTTTTATCAGATGGCTGCTGTCAATTGTTGCGCGTAAATTACCTTTTCATAGTAATCCTGTAACTGGCGAGTGGCGTTTGCCCATCCCCATTTTTCAGCTTCTTTACGAGCATTTTGACGGATCAGGTCACATTCTTGTTTCTCCTGTAACAGGCGAACAGTAGCGGTAATTGCACCTTGAATATCTGCTGTTGGCTCAAAAAGATAGCCGTTGACCCCATCTGTAACAATATCAGGAATTCCTCCAGAACGGGCTGCTACCACTGGGCAACCGGCTGCCATTGCTTCTAATAACACTAATCCTAGTGTCTCTGTACGGGAAGGAAAAATAAAGGCATCAGCACTCGCAAAAGCCGAACCTAATTCCCTACCCATGAGATAGCCAACAAAGTTGGTGTTGGTGCCAGCAAAGTGCTTTTCTAGGGCTTGGCGGTGGGGGCCATCTCCGACCAATGCCAAGCGCGCTTGGGGAATTGTTTCTAAAATCGGTTTGATGCGCTCAATTTCTTTTTCCGCAGACAGGCGACCAACATAGAGTAACAAAGGGCTTTCTGGGTGATTCTGTGATAGACGCGATCGCATTTCGGCACTGGCTAAACTAGGATGAAATAGCTCTGTATCCACCCCTCTTTGCCACAAATCTACTCTTTCAATACCATGTGCTGTCAATTCTGCCATCATTGCAGTGGAAGTACACAGATTAAGCTCGGCTTGATTATGTCCAGCTTTTAGCAATTCCCAAAGCACACCTTCTAACATCCCTAAGCCGTAATGTTGCAGATATTGGGGTAAATGAGTATGATAAGAGGCTACTAAAGGAATTTTGAGGATTTTGCTGTAAAATATCCCAGATAAACCCAAAACGGCTGGATTTACGACATGAATAATATCGGGCTTAAACTCTTCTACAGCGTATCCTATCGCTGGGCGAGGTAATGCCATTTTTAATTCTGGATACAATGGCAAGGGAAAGCCAGTAACGCCGTAAACTTTAGCTCCTTTATGTTCGGTGATCCCGCCTTCGGGGGCAACCACTAAAACTTGATTTCCATGACGCTGTAGATGGTCAACGGTATGACGCAAGCGCGTTACAATACCGTCAACCTTGGGCAAAAAGGTTTCGGTGAATAGAGCAATTCTCATAAAATACTATTCAGTCCAGGCAGATAATCCCAGCTGCTTTTGCGTTTGTTGATCACTCACAGAGTAAACTGTCTCCCGTGGCGTAATCAATTGGGCACAGCCAGAATTAATGTTTTGCCGCTGTTGTTGGACAAAATCAGAGATATCTTCAATATGTAAAATCCAATCTTTGGCATAATTAGCTAAGAATTTTCCGCGTAGCCCTAGCTGAATAGCACGCCGTTCTAATTTAGCTCCAGATGGGTGATGATCTGGGTCCCATTGTAATCTTACTTGTGATTCTTTTAGCGCAGCTTTCCAAGTATTTTCACTAGTATATAGTTCCGGGATAAAAGTCGAATGCACTGCAACTGATAACATTTCTTCAAAAGCCCAACGTTTAATCCAAATAGCTAATACTACTTCTTGCTGAGTTTTTATACCCCATCCGGAACGATACATCATCCATAAAAAATTAGGCTTGATCCAACTCATGCGGTCAAAACTAAATTCGCCGCCAAAATAACCATGAGTGGCGGCGAAATGACCAATAGCTGGACGATATGCTTGGTACACAACAATTGACTGGTCGTCATATTGGGCTAAAATGTGACGACCAGTCTGAGGCCAGCGACTTACTTGATTTAAATAGGGTTCTGTTATCAGCCGCATAAATAATAACTAATTCGTAATTCGTAGTTCGTAATTCGTAATTGAACAGCGTCTACCTTGAAAACTATAGTTTTCAACATGGACAAGGTGTAAATGGATAGCAGCTATCCATTAGTTGTAACTACGAATTACGAATTATAAATTACGAATTACTTAAGCTTATTTTCTATGCCAAGAGACTTTAGGCAAAATTTGTTTTTGATCGACTCTTGTTTGATATTTGATGGCAAAGTTTAATAGAGAATCGAGAAGAGAATCAGAGAGATAGTGAGGTTGTAAGCCTAAATCCAACAGCTTGGTGTTTTTAGCGTTGAAATAATGCTCTTCTTTCTCAACTCTGGGATTATCTAGATTATTAATCTCCACATTGATTCCCATAGCATTGCCGGCTTTCTTCACCATGATTGCCAAATCACCAACGCTAAATTGTTCGGTGAATTGGTTAAAGACACGGAATTCGCCAGCTTGAGCAGGATTAGCGATCGCTAATTCTACACACCTTACAGTATCCCGAATATCCAAAAAGCCGCGTGTTTGTCCGCCTTTACCGTAAACAGTCAGAGGATGACCGATAGCTGCTTGAATGCAGAAGCGGTTGAGTGCTGTACCAAACACGCCATCGTAATCCAGGCGGTTGATCAACATTTCATCCATTCCCGTTTCTTCGGTTAAAACGCCATAAACTACACCTTGATTCAAGTCTGTAGCGCGCAGTCCCCAAATCCGACAAGCAAAATGGATATTGTGACTGTCATGCACTTTGCTGAGGTGATACATTGAACCTGGCTGTTTAGGATAAGGCAATGTATCTTTGCGCCCATTATGTTCAATGGTGATATAGCCTTCTTCAATGTCGATGTTAGGAGTACCATATTCACCCATTGTCCCTAACTTCACAAGATGACAATCAGGAAAATCTTCCCGCATCGCATAGAGTAAATTCAAAGTGCCGACTACATTATTGACCTGAGTTAGAACGGCGTGTTCGCGGTCAATCATGGAAAATGGAGCCGAACGCTGTTCCCCAAAATGGACTATGGCGCTGGGTTGGAATTTGTGCAGCGCTTTATGGAGGAATTCATAGTTAGTGATATCGCCAACAAACAAGTCTATGGATTTACCAGTTAAATCGTACCAGCGCTGGAGACGTTGCTGAATTGGCGCGATCGGAGTAAGAGTTTCGACACCAAGCTCGTTATCCCAGTGCCGCCGCACTAAACTATCTAAAATCCCAACTTCGTAACCTTGATTTGAAAGGTAAAGAGCAGTTGCCCAACCACAATACCCATCGCCACCAATAACCAGGACTTTCATTTTTACCTGTTTTCACTCGCTGTAAGCTAAATCTACCAGGTTTGTGTCACCTCTCAACTACCTAAAGGGTGAAAATTGGGGAATGGGGGTTGGGGACTGGGGATTGGGGATGAGGGGGATGAGGGAGATGAGAGGGATGAGGGAGATGAGGGGGATGAAGGAGATGAGGGGGATGAGGGAGCAGGTGAGAAATAACAGCCCAATTACCCAATGCCCAATGCCCAATGCCCCATGCCCCATGCCCCATGCCCATTATTGCTTTGGCACTTTATATTGCTGGGCTATGTAGTAAAACAAGTGGTAGTAATCAGTAAAATCTTGGCTTTGGCTTTGTCCTCGCCAGTAGTATTTAATTTGACCTTGAGTGATGGTTAGGGTCATGGAACTTTCTTTTTGACCTACTTCCACAACCAATACCCCAGATATTCCTTGAGCATTTTGAAAGTTGGGATTGACTGTGATTTTTGCGTTCTGGTCTGGATTCAAAGACGCTGGTAGCTGATTACCTGCCCAAGACCGAATTTTTACTGATTCATCTTGCGGGGAAACAAAGACTATTCCATCATTATTTTCTGGTGGTGGTAAAGCATTCCAGTTACTAGGGTAGGGAAACTCAAAGTTATAACGTGTATTGATATAAGTTTTCCAAGTTAAATTAGAGGCATTAAAGCCTGGTGCTGTACACCCCCACAGCATCATAAATAAAGCGATCGCTCTGCCAAAGCTGTGGACGTTAAGATAAATGTTGCGCCCCAAACTACAGGCTTTAACCGTAGCAGTAGACATTAATTGCACCTAATAACTAATTTCTCGGAAATTTGGTTTTAGTTTATACCCAAAAGCCATTTTTAGCACCTTGATTTTTGACGATAAAGAAAATAGGCTTAACTATTTCCTATTCCCGAGTGAGAAACGGGTCTTTTGTTCGCTAATGGCGAGGCTAATTTTTGGGTAATAAAAAAATAGAATTCTTATAGGAATCCGATTTGATTTCTGAAAAAATCCCAGTAAGGTACGAAAATTTTTGGTAATGATGCGTTACTATCGCTAACGCATCCTACTACGTGAAATTCAAAAATAAAATAAGAGTCTTATAGTAAGAAATAGCAATAATCATCATTGTAAAGATTGGCAAGTAAAACATCTCGAATTCCTAAAGTTTTAAATTGCCATTATTGTATAGATTGAGGAGGCAAGGTAAACCTGCCTCTTATTTGAGCTTAATTCCAATTAAGTATCGAGGTTTTGGTTATCTAAAAATGCATTAGGGGATCTGACCCCTCACAACTTCGCATAACGTGATGAACCACTGCTTTCGGTATAGATCAAATCATCAACTGAAAGAACAAAGCGGTAAAACCCAACATCAGTAATAGATGGGGAATGTTGTGCAATAGCGATCGCTTGGTAATCTGCAGCAGGGGATAAGGACTGAACAACATCGCTGAAATCAGGGTGACACCTTGCAAGAATTGAGCTACATCTAAACTCCAGGTGAGCGTAGGTAAGCTTGCGCCACTGTAGCCCAGGGTTTGGGCGACAACTGGCAGAATCTGCCCTGCTTCCGTGACAGCACCGGGAATGTAATGCGTCAGATTGGCTGCTAGGGTTAAGGGGAGGTAAGCATAGATGACGGTGAGATAATCTGGATGCTGAGAATCGAAAAAGCGAGCGATCGCATGAGTCAAATAAGTTAAAACGGCGGGAATGCTCAAGAGAACGAGGGCTATGGGAATGCTGCTCAATAAATGCTCGGCATCGACAACAACAGTGTCAAAGCCCAACCATGCCAAAATCTGATGAGCATGATGCATAAAGACACCGCCCAATAACAGCAGCAACAGAGCCACTTCTGCCCACAATCCTGTGTGATTTTCTAGCAAATCCGCAGCCGGGAACCGCAAATTGAATTGTGCTGAGCGATTGGGACAACCTTTGAGACAGGTCATACAAAACGTACAGTCCCGGTTATCCTGCAATTGCGCTGGATGTAAATATAGCGGACATCCCCCCGTTGCTTGTCCTTCGGTTGGTAAGGCTTCAGCGAAGGTAATTGTGGTTGGGCCTGTACCTTTATAGCAGCCAAAAGTTTTGCATTGACTACCACAAAGTTGTTGAGCCGATCGCAATTCGACTATCGCTAGTTTGGCAAATAAGCCGTTCATCCCACCAATAGGGCAAAGATAGCGACACCATAAGCGCCGTTCGTAAATCAAGCTGAAAATTACGGCTCCGGCTGTGATGGTCAACAGCAAGCAAGCGGATAGATAAGCATGGTGCGGTAAATCCCAGAGTTTTTCCCACAGGTAAATGGCGACAAAGCCACTAAATACAATCCAACTTCCCCAACGGTTTAACCATTTGGTATTCCAGGTAAGTTGTTGGCGGGGAAATAACCACAGAGAAATTCGCCTGATCCACTCTCCAGTAATCATAAATGGACAAACAGCGCACCACAACCGCCCCACAAAGGCAAATAGGAAGAGATAGCCAGGCCACCACCACGCCCAAAATAAATTCAGCGTGATACTGCTATCCCGGCCTTGAGGGCCAATGAAACCCAGCACTGTCACAGGTACAAAAATTGCCATCATGACTACCCAAATAGCTTTGGGATACCAATGACTCAGCAAAATTTGCCGTAACCAGGGTACGTGAGTTAACAAATCCAGGCGAAAGGAATTTTTGGTTGATTCCACCGACCACAATGCTTGTTCTGGGATGATCGAATGTCCCAGAGGTGTCATCATTACGGCTCGGTGTAATATCTCTGCTAGTTCTGTAATATTTCCTGGGTAATCATAGCTAATCAGACGACGCAGATCGGATTGATCTAGCCTTAACAAAGGGCGATTCTGTTCCTGACAAAACTGCTTCAAGAAATAGCTGGCAAAATCGGGAATGTCTGCTTTACGTTGGGGTAGGGTAAAAAGTTTGATGGTAATGGCATCAACATCAGATAAATCTAGTTTGTTAGGCGATGCCAAAATCAGACGCACCTGGGATTCAATAGGGGGAGCCGGTTTAGTAACAGGATTAATTTTGCCCACAATGCCTTGATTTGGCAGGATTAATCCCTTTGTTATGTAGTGAATCAAGCGCGAGCGATCGCCCTGACTCAATACATGGACATTATCTAGTAGTAGAGTTCCCCGTTCTAAAAGTTCGAGAATACTTGATTGCTGACCTACCCTACCAAACAACACATCTGTATTTAGCCGCCCATCTTCAGATCTGACTAACTCAGCACAGTCTAGTTCGGCAAAGGGTTGGGATGCCAATTCGGAACGACCATGAATTAACCCAGCCACAAATGTTTTACCCGTACCTGCTTGCGCTTGCAACACCACAGGCTTGAGATTAGCTGCGGCTTCATTGATCTGTTCTGTGAGTTTTTGTGTGGCTTTACTATTACCCAGAATGCTTTTGTTGCTGGGTAATGGCTGGATGTATGGTTGTAAGCCTTGAATCCGTTCCTGTTCCTTAGCAATGCGAGTTGCGTACTCCAGCAAATCTTGAGAAAGTTGGGAGTGAACCAGCTTTTGAATCGCAGGGTATTTAGCAATCAGGTTGTAAAACTCTGCTTTGGGGAGAAACCAAATTTCGCTTTTGGCGAGAGCGATCGCATTAGTTTGATAGGCTCCCTCAACTGCATTGGCAACCAGTGTATAACCAAACAAATCCCCTGGATGCCGATAGCGAATCAGCGATTGTCCCAGTAGCGATTGCCGGAAAATCTCCACCTTGCCCGATTTCAACAGGTATAGACCAATGGGGGTTTGTCCTTCTTGGTAAATCAGCGTTTGGGGTTCTACACAAAAGCAATGAAAAGACTCAGCGATCGCTTGCAGTGTTTCTGATGACAATTGTCCCCACACCTGATGCACGCTGAGGCAATCCCAACAATATTCCACCGCCTTGTCATCGAAAGTGACCTTATTCAAGGCATCCACAATCAACGGCAATGGTTGCTGAGTTAGGCTTTCCTGAATGGAAGAATCAATATATTGATTTAGGTACAATTTGATACCTCAAATTCTCAATTAATAAGTTAATTCTGTATAGAGCGCATTTAGGTTGAGTTGGAATCGGAGAAGTTTTTTTGGCAAAGGCTTTTAAGATTGTGTTTAACTTCTTGTATGTTCATTTGTAACCTGTGTTCTCAATATTTACCTCACAATTGCTGAGGATGTCACAGAGTTAAAAAGTAACTATTTGTAAGTCAGTGTACTGAGAAGATATTCTCCGTTAGGGTAGGGAAATTTCTGCGCGCTTCAAACTTTCGATAAAATAAAAAAAACACACCATCCCTCTGTTAGTTAAACAGCAAGCATTTTATACACCGATAAATAAAGAGATTTAGTGTAATGTAAAGGCGATCTGAGCGATCGCCTTTGAGTTGTGAAAGCGAGTTTTATTATGCAGACAATAGAAAAAGAGTCAACAAAAAAAGCTTGGGCAAATGCGATCGCCCAACCTGGGGTAGAATTTCCGCGTACCGAATTAGCAATTCTGGCTGGCAATATTCCTGAAGGCTTACGTGGCACACTTTACCGTAATGGCCCTGCAAGGCTAGAACGTGGTGGTATGCATATGGGACATTGGTTTGATGGCGATGGGGCAATTTTGGCTGTAAATTTTACCGATGCTGGAGCCACAGGAGTTTATCGCTACGTGCAAACCGCAGGTTATCAACATGAAACTGTCGCAGGTAAGCTGCTGTATGGTAACTATGGTATGACTGCACCTGGGCCAATTTGGAATCAATGGCGCAGACCGATCAAAAATGTCGCCAATACCTCAGTTTTGGCGTTACCTGATAAACTTCTGGCGCTTTGGGAAGGTGATAATCCATATAGCCTCGACCTTCAAAGCTTAGAAACTCAAGGCTTAGATAATTTAGGCGATTTGGATAAAGGATTGGCTTATTCTGCTCATCCCAAAGTTGATTACCAAACAAAAGAGATTTTTAACTTTGGTGTTAGTCCTGGGCCAAATGCCACACTTAATATTTTTAAAAGCGACTCTACTGGCAAAATTATCCAAAAAGCCAAGATTACGTTAGAAGGTACACCTTTAATTCATGATTTTGTCTTAGCAGGGCAGTATCTTGTATTTTTTGCCCCATCTGTGCGTTTAAATATGTGGTCTATCCTGCTTGGGACTAGCACATATAGCGATTCTCTCAAATGGCAGCCAGAAGTGGGAACTCAGGTTTTGGTGATTGACCGAGAAAACTTATCTTTGGTAAGCCGGGGAGAAACCGAACCTTGGTTTCAATGGCATTTTGCTAATGGTTATGTGGATGCTAGCGGTACAGTAATTGTTGACATTGCCCGCTATCAAGATTTTCAAACTAACCAATATCTTAAGGAAGTAGCTACAGGAGAAACTCACACTGCTGCTAAGAGTACCTTAACGCGAGTTCATCTGCGTCCCGACACAGGTAAAGTGACAGCAATTCAAGAAATGATAGACAGATTTTGTGAATTTCCTAGCGTACCTCAGCAGCATGTCGGACAAGGTTCGCGCTACACCTATATGTCTTCATTCCGCCCAGAATCAGATATTAGCCGAGAAATATTAAATGCGATCGCTCGTTTCGATCATCAAACAGAAACCTTTACCGAAGCGGATTTAGGCGAAAATCGCTATTGTTCAGAACCGATTCACGTTCAAGACGCTCAAAATCAAGCGCAAAGCTGGCTTTTAACCGTTGTTTATGATGGTAATAGCCATAGTAGCGAAGTTTGGGTATTTGATAGCGATCGCCTAAATGAAACACCCGTGTGCAAACTTGCATTACCTAGTGTTATTCCCCCAGGTTTTCATGGTACTTGGAAGCAAGAGTGAATGTTGGGGATTGGGTAATAGGTAATTAGTTCATGTAGGATGCGTTACGCTATCGCTAACGCATCCATACCAACGCTAATTTTCTCTTTGTCATGTGGACGAAAGACTTTATAATTGTGCATCAACTAGCTGTTGTGATGCTTGATTGAGTTGCTCAATCATACTTTTCTGAATCGTAGGTTCTAAGGCACTGAAAATACTTGCATATTCTTCTTGGAAACTTTCTAAAACATCTCTCACTAATAATTCCACTAATTGTTGACGTTGTTTTGTATTGTTAGCAGCAACTCTACCAAATTTAGAAATAACATTGTTCAATCTTGTAGGTGTGACTAACGCCAGCATTTCTTGACTTAATTCTTCTTCAAGGCTTACCTGATGTTGTAGTATGGGCTGTTGTGCAACAGTCCATTTTTGTGCTTGGTGAAATCGGTTATCTTCAGCAAACTCCGGAATTTTCTGCTTAATAATCGGACGTGTTTTCTGTTTACCAGTCTCTACATAAATAGAATGGAGAGGTTTAATTACAACTCCTTCAGCTTTATTAGTAAAGGGTAATTTAGGTAAACCTAAAATTGCCGGAATTGTAGATTCAAACTCGATGTTATATGCTAATGCATCATGATATTTACCGATAAATAACGGTGCAGATGCCATCATGCCAACTTGTTGAAATAGTTTGAAGGCTATTTCATAATCTAAATAGTATGTTTCTGCCGCTATATCACCCTGCACCACTACAATATCAAAAGCAGAGTATTCTATTTTTGGTGAGTAATAAACACCAGTTTGCACAGCCTGCACATGGCTGATAGCCGGGACATCAGGATGGGGATACTCACCACCAAATAATTCTCCATAGATATATATTTTTTGCAACTGAGTGTCAGATTGCAAAATTCTAAAAATTTCCTGCGCTTGGGACATTAATTTAGGTTGTAAAGATTGATAACCAAAAAAATCTTCCCCTGGCTGCAAGAACTCCTTTCTTTTGGCAAAGCGTACCTCAAAACCATCAGTACATATCCCAAAGTTCGCACCATGAATTTTCTCCGTTACCACCCAATCTGTTTTGTTAAACAGGCGATAGTCGGATTCTGTCAAACCCAATTTATTGAAGTTTTCCGGAATTTTCTCATAACTGAGATAAGTCCAGTCTGTGATGTTGCTATCCACTGTATTCATAAATAGTAAAACTACGCTTATAATTTTTGTAATATAATTGTAGTATAAAAATTAAGTAACAAACAGGTAGGGGCACAGAACTGCTGTGCCCTCATGAATAGTTCATGTTGCGCCAACATTATTTAAATTGGTCTGAAATGCTGGAATTATGCAGGCTATCAAGATAAATCAGAAATACAATGATACCCTTTGGGGTATCAAATACTGCAATTTAAACAGCGGCTTTTTTCACACAGCGCGTATCTTTTCCGCCTTCTTTGCAAGCTTCAAAGATAATTTTTTGAGCCACAATATTTTGCTTTGCACTCAAAGCTTTTTGCTGAATTGCTGACGGTACTGCTGCCCCAAATTTACCTAAAAATAAGATATCTGGTCTCTCTAAACCAATTGTATATATTTGTCCTTTTAATTGTTTTTGTTGCGCTAATTCTGCTATATAAGCTATTGCTAAATCTAAGCGTTTGACGGCGCTAGTTAAAACGGCTTTTGGTGCAACATCTAATTGATCATTTGTATTCCCAAAAGCGTATATTCCTTTTTCACTAGCTGTTTGTAACACTGCGGCTGAGGCATTATCTAACCATTGATATATCACATCAGTACCGGAAGAAATTAAAGCCAAAGTCGCTTCTTTCGCTTTAGCAACATCATTCCAATCTCCTGTAAAAGTAGAAGTAATTTGAATATTTGGTTTCACCGACTTTGCGCCTAATTCAAATCCCCTCAGTTCGCCTTCGGTAGCGGGAAACTTTTCGCCAGCAATGTAAGCTAATTTATTAGATTTAGTTACCGAAGCGCCAATAATGCCACACAAATAGCTAGCTTGCAGATGATCTATTCGCAAAGAAGCAATATTATCTCCCTTGAGATTACCATTCACACCCACAAAAAATGTGTTGGGGAATTGTGTAGCAACTTGTTCTATTGCGGCATCAAATTGTCCGCCGTGGGCAAAAATGAGATTGTAGCCTTTACGGGCAAAATCAGTTAGGACTTCTGTTTGATCAGCTTGTGCTACTTTTTCTACATAAGCTGTTTCTGCACTCAGTTTTTGTTTTGCGAGGTTAACTCCCTCATAGCCAGATTGATTCCAAGCTTTATCGGTAATGATTCCTGGAAGTGCGATCGCTATTTTAAAACCTTCTGTAGCGCCTGTAGTCGCAACTGTGGGTGTGCTAGTTTGGTTGCTACTGCAAGCTTTGAGGAAGAGGCTAGTAGTAAGTGCAGCTGAACCAAATAAGATAAATTCACGCCGATTAAAATTTGTTGTCATACACTTTATTGAAAATAGGGGACAGAGAAAACCGATTTTCATGCTAGGTTGGATTGCGCTACGCTTAACCAAACCTACTTGTTTTGTTTAAAAACACTCTCTAGTGGCTAAATTTGAATTTTGATTTATATTTTTGTTTTTAATACTTTATCTTAAGTTTTGTTGAACGCTCAAGTACCCTGACAACAAGGCATAAATAAAGCTACCATTTTAAATCCATCAAAACCTATATCATATACCTCTGTCTTTCATACTTTAGTCTTTATACTTCATCCTTGTTGTTAGCGAACATCTAGCTGATGGGAATACTTATTTGAGAAAGTAATACCAGCTTGTGCTACGAGGTAGGTTGAGATGACTAATGAAAATTTCACCCCGATTATTCCCGGATATCAAATTGTTTCTCAACTGTATGCGGGTTCTAGAACGAAGGTTTATCAAGCTATTCGAGAATCAGATTCACTTGCAGTCATCATGAAAATGTTGGCCGCTGAATATCCTAGTTTCTACGAATTATTGCAATTTCGTAACCAATATACAATTAGCAAACATCTCAATATTCCTGGTATTATTCAACCACTATCACTAGCAACATATAGCAATGGTTATATTCTAGTGATGCCATATACAGGGGATATTTCTTTACAAGAATATATTAAAAATACTAATCTTTCTTTATTAGAATTTTTAACTATTGCAATTCAATTAACTAGTATTCTCCAAGAATTACATCACAACCGTGTCATTCATAAAGATATTAAGCCAGCAAATATTCTGATTCATCCCCAGACGAAACAAGTTCAACTGATTGATTTTAGTATTGCTTCTCTTTTACCGAAAGAAAGCCCAGAAATTAAAAATCCCAATGTCTTAGAAGGGACACTTGCTTATATTGCGCCCGAACAAACTGGGAGGATGAACCGAGGTATAGACTACCGCAGTGATTATTATGCGCTGGGTGTGACATTTTATGAATTATTGAGTGGAGAATTACCATTCAATTGTGATGATGCGATGGAGTTAGTACATTGTCATCTGGCGAAAATTCCTCAGGAATTAGGGAACAGTAAAGAGATACCAAAAGTAATTTCTGATATTGTGATGAAATTGCTGGCGAAAAATGCTGAGGATAGATATCAAAGTGCTTTGGGATTAAAGCATGATTTAGAAACTTGTTTATATCAATTAAAAAATTATGGCGTGATTAGAGATTTTGAAATTGGTCAGCGGGATGTGTGCGATCGCTTCCTGATTCCGGAGAAATTATACGGGAGAGAAGCAGAAGTTAGCACTTTACTGCAAGCCTTTGAGCGCATCGCCAATGGTAATTCAGAAATGATGCTGGTGGCGGGCTTTTCGGGGATTGGGAAAACAGCTGTTGTGAATGAAGTTCATAAGCCGATTACCCGACAACAAGGCTATTTTATTAAAGGTAAATTTGACCAATTTAATCGTAATATTCCCTTCTCTGCTTTTGTGCAAGTCTTTCGCGATTTGATGGGGCAATTACTAGCAGAATCTGATACTCAATTGCAAATTTGGAAAAATAAAATTATAGGAGCGTTGGGAGATAATGCCCAAGTAATTATTGAGGTAATTCCGGAATTAGAACGGATTATTGGCGTACAACCACCTGCACCTGAATTATCAGGTACATCTGCACAAAATCGGTTTAATTTGCTCTTAGAAAAGTTCATTCAAGTTTTTACGACAGCAGAACATCCTTTAGTGATATTTTTAGATGATTTGCAATGGGCGGATTCCGCATCGCTAAAGTTGATTGAGTTGCTGATGGGTGAATCATCCACAGGGCATTTATTATTAATTGGTGCTTACCGAGATAATGAAGTGTTTGCGGCCCATCCTTTGATGTTGACTTTAGATGCGATCGCCAAAGCCCAAGCTAAGGTAAATACTATTACCTTAAAGCCCTTATCACAGCCAAGTTTGAATCAGTTAGTAGCTGATACTTTGCATTGTGCAGCAATATTGGCGCAACCATTAACAGAATTGATATATCAAAAAACTCAAGGAAATCCTTTTTTTGCCACCCAATTTTTGAAAGGATTACATCAAGATGGATTGATTACATTTGATTCCCAAACTAGATATTGGCAATGTGATATTACTCAGGTAAGCGCTGCGGCATTAACAGATGATGTAGTCCAGTTTATGGCGCAGCAATTGCAAAAACTGCCAGTTGAGACACAGGAAGTATTAAAACTAGCGGCTTGTATTGGTAATCAGTTTGATTTGGGGACATTAGCAATTGTCTGCGAACAATCAGAAACTACAGCTGCTACTGCTTTATGGAAGGCTTTACAGTTAGGGTTAATTTTGCCCCAAAGCGAAGTTTATAAATTTTATTTGAGTGGCGATCGCGCAGATGTAGATACTACAAATAATGAAAATGCTACCTATCGATTTCTACATGATCGCGTTCAACAAGCGGCTTATTCTCTAATTCCTACTGACCAAAAACAAACTACTCATCTCACAATTGGGCAACTGTTACTTAAACATACATCATCAACAGAAATTGCCGAAAAAATCTTTGATATAGTTAATCAATTCAAATTAGGTATAGATTTAATTACTGATGGCCAAGAGCAAATAAAATTAGCTGAATTAGCTTTAATTGCTGGACGCAGAGCTAAACACGCCACAGCTTATGCCGCAGCAGTAGACTATTACAGTATAGCGAGAACATTGTTAGCAAATCACAATTGGCAAGAATTTTATGAATTAATGCTAGCAGTGTATACAGAAGCAGTGGAAGCAGCTTATCTCAATACTGATTTTGAGCAGATGGAACAATTAGCGGAAATTGTTCTTAAATACATCACCAATATTTTAGATAGCATACCTATTTATGAAACCAAAATTTTAGCTTGTGTTGCCAAGAATCACCTGCGGTTAGGATTAGATATAGCTTTGGTTGTGCTTCATGATTTGGGTATAGATATTCCTGCCTACCCCACACCAGAAGATATCGGTAAATCCCTAGGGGAAACTCATCAGATATTAGCAGGAAAAGACCCCTTAGAATTAATCGATTTACCTTTAATGACAGATGCGCGCGCCAAAGCAGCAATTCGCATTTTGTCGAGTATGTTTGGTTCTGCTTATAATGGTTGTCCCGAAATGTTACCCCTGATTATCGGGCAGCAGGTTAACTTATCAATTGCATATGGCAATACCAACTTATCTGCTTTTGCTTATGCCAGTTATGGTTTAATTCTCTGTGCTTTTGTTGGTGCTGTAGAAACAAGTTATCAATTTGGGCAACTGGCGTTAAATTTAATGGAAAAATTCTCTGCAGAAGAACTACACGCCAAAATTGCCGCCGTATTTAATAATTGCATCAGACATTGGCAAGATCCTCTACAAAAAACCCTAGAATCTTTACTCACAGGTTATCAAAGCGGATTGACAACGGGAGATTTAGAATGGGCTGTTTGGTGCATATTTGGCTATAGTTTCCATTCGTACTGCGCTGGTAAAGAACTGACAGGATTAGAACCAGAATTAGCCACTTATGGAATAGCGATCGCAGAACTGAAACAAACCACAGCCCTGAATTATCAAAAAGCTTACCACCAAGCTGTTTTAAATTTACTAGGTGGCAGTGAAATTCCTTATCGTTTGGTGGGTAATGTCTACAACGAAGATGTGATGTTACCGCAACACCAAGCAGTTAATGATCGCCCGGCTGTTTATCACGTACAAATTAACAAAGTAATTCTCTGCTACTTGTTTGGCGAATACGAACAAGCGATCGCACAAGCCACTCTTGCTGAACAATATTTAGATGGTGTACCGGGATTATTTGTCAGTGTTTTGCTGCCTTTTTATGATGCTTTAGCGCATTTGGCAATCTTAAAATCTGTGACTGAAGAATCATCTCATAGTTGGGAACGCATTCAAAATCATCAAGCCAAACTTAAGCAATATGCCGATTTTGCCCCCAATAATCATTTGCACAAATTGCACCTAGTAGAAGCTGAATGCTGTCGCGTGTCGGGTGATTCTTACACAGCAATGGAACTCTATGATCGCGCCATCACGCAAGCAAAAGCAAACGGCTACCTACAAGAAGAAGCTTTAGCCAACGAACTTGCGGCTAAATTCTATTTTGATTGGGGTAAAGAAAAAGTAGCTGCTGGTTATATGCAGTCAGCTTATTATTGCTATTCCCGTTGGGGTGCGAAAGCTAAAACCGATGATTTAGCAAATCGCTACCCCGATTTACTGCGTCCAATTTTACAGCCAGCCAACCAAAGCTGGAATCCTCTAGAAACTTTAGCAACTCTGGCTACTTCCCGTGCCTCAGTTCATGCTTCTACAGGTACCCAGGCTGCTAGTACGAGTCTCAACATAGCTCTAGATTTTGCTGCTGTGCTCAAAGCATCTCAAAGTCTTTCGAGTACAATTCATTTTGACGAACTACTGCGCCAATTAACTCAAATTATTCTGCAAAACTCTGGTGGCGATCGCTGTGCTTTAATCCTACCCAATAGTGATGGTAATTGGTATCTGCAAGCCATTACGACACCAGAAACTACAGAACTTTGCTCACAACCACTAGAGGGAAACTGTAATATACCAGTCAAGCTGATTCAGTATGTCAAAAATACTCAAGAAGTTGTGGTAATTGAGCAGCTGAAAACAGATTTAACTGTCATTGATGAATATTTAACTCAAAAGCAACCTAAAAGTATCTTGTGCTTGCCAATTCTCCATCAAGGAAATTTGATTGGGATTTTATATTTGCAGAATCGTTTTACTAGTGGTGTATTTACGAGCGATCGCATCCTGATTTTAGATTTTCTTTGCACTCAAGCTGCTATTTCCTTAGAAAATGCTCGACTGTATCAACAAATCGCCAACTATTCGCAAAACCTAGAAGCAGAAGTAGAGCAAAAAACGCTGGCACTCAACCAAAAAGCCCAAGATTTAGAAGATACATTACAACATCTACAAAAAACCCATGCTCAATTGATTCATTCTGAAAAAATGTCATCCTTGGGGCAATTAGTAGCAGGAATCGCTCACGAAATTAACAATCCTATCAGTTTTATTATGGGCAATATAGAGCATTTAGAAAATTATATTACCGACTTGATGAGTTTAATGAAACTTTATCAGGAAGAATATGCTCAACCTTCTGCCAAAATTAAAGCTAAACGCGATGAAATAGATATCGATTTTATTTATAAGGATGTAATTAATATCCTGCAATCAATGGAAGCTGGCAGCGATCGCATCAGTCAGATTGTCTTAAGTTTACGTAACTTTTCTCGCTTAGATGAATCACCAATTAAAGCCGTGGATTTACATAGTGGCATAGAAAGTACACTATTAATTTTGCAAAATCGCTTGCAAGCTTATAAACACCAACCTGAAATACAACTCATTAAAGAATATGGTAATCTTCCTGCTGTCACTTGCTATCCCGGACAGTTGAATCAAGTATTTTTGCATATCCTCAACAATGCCATTGATGCGATTCGCGAAGCTGGAAACAATATCACACAGCCACAAATTCGGATTCGTACAGAAGTAGTTGAAAATGAGCAGATAAAAATTGCGATCGCCAATACCAGCAGTTTTATTCCCTTGCATATCCAACAACGGATATTTGAACCATTTTTCACTACTAAACCTATAGGTAGGGGTACAGGTTTAGGATTATTTGTCAGCTATTCTATTATTAAAAAACATGGTGGTAATATCACCGTCAATTCTCTACCTAAACAAGAAACAGAATTTGTAATTTCCATTCCGATAGCACCTTAGTGCATCGAATTAAGATTAATAGAATCATCTGTTTTACCTTTAATAATTCACGTAGGATGCGTTAGCGATAGCGTAACGCATCAGATTTCTTGATAAACAACCTCTTATTCTCACTGTAGGCTGAAGACAAAATTACATTCATCCTTAAAACTGAAGACAAGTGAGTAATTGAGATGAGGTAACTCAAATGTACAAAAATAAAGAACTTTGGCGCGTCATCCTAGCATTAGCAATCATTATCGTAGGAGTGACACACTTTTTAGTGCCACAACCATACGTTAAAATTATGCCTCCGCAACTGCCATATCCTTTAGAATTAGTTTATCTCAGCGGCTTTTATGAAATTTTAGGTGGGATAGGTTTATTGGTTCCGCCTGTGAGTCAAGCAGCAGCTTGGGGATTAATTTTATTATTTATTGCGGTTTTCCCTGCGAATATCAATATGGCGATTAATCATATTAAAATTGAAACCATACCATATTCAGATTCGCCTTGGTTACAAGCAATCCGGCTTCCCTTCCAAGCAGTTTTCATTGCTTGGGCTTGGTGGTATACCAAACCTTCAGATAAAGCAAAACAAGCCTCAATAATTCCCAAATCACTGATTCCCAAAGAAATTGAATGGGAATAATTTAAATTTTAAATCTTGATAGGTTTTTATATGACTACATCACAGACAGTCCAACAATTACAAGCTCAATTGGTAACACCAGAAAATTTTCGGCGTTATGGACAGGTGATTTTTGCAAGTGCAGATGGTAAAGCTTTTGATACAGAAGATGCACAATTAAATCTGCAAAATGGCACGCCACGCTTTTATATTATGCGCTTGCATCGTAAAGGGCGCAGGTTTCATAAAATTACCCGTCATGTGCAATGTACTCAATGTTTAGGTTCCTTGGAAGGTAAGGATTGGTTAATTGCGGTTTGTCCTCCTCATAATGATGTCCATGAACCAGCTTTAGAGGAAATAGCAGCCTTTCGCATTCCAGGGAATTGTTTTATTAAATTAGAGGTAGGAACTTGGCACGCGGGGCCATATTTTGACCATGAATTTGTAGATTTTTATAATTTAGAATTGAGCGATACCAATGTGGTAGACCATTTTACTCATGATTTTCTCCAGAGTCATCAATTAAAGTTTGAAATGGCATGAAATGACTAAGTAAATAAGCATAAAAAGTGAGAAATTACAGTAAATTGTAAATAAATGAGTTACAGATTGTTGTCATTGCACAACAATATTGTGTCTCTAATTGTATACTTCATTTACTTGCCAATGCCGTAATTATTGCTAACTATGACTAGTGACTTTATAAGTAACAAAAAGCAAATTTTTGATATTTGGGCACCAAGCTACGACTGGCTTTTACCGTCTGTGTTCTATCAAACTATTCACAAACGGTTACTAGAATTTGTCGATTTACCACCTCACCCAAATGTATTAGATTTAGGCTGTGGTACTGGAAGGTTATTAGAACGCCTGGCTGCGAAATTTCCCGATTTGCGAGGGACTGGATTAGATTTATCGAGTGAGATGTTGCGGGTAGCCAGACGCAACAATAGTCACCGTCCCAGGTTGATTTATGTTGAAGGTAAAGCTGAGTCTCTTCCCTTTGCTGAAGGACAATTTAATGCAGTTTTCAACACCATCAGTTTTTTGCATTATTTAGAACCGCAACAGATTTTCAGCGAAGTGGCGCGAGTGCTTTCACCAGGTGGACGCTTTTATTTAGTTGATACTACATTGAAAAGTAAACCTGAAGTGCAAGTAACACTGGGTTCTCTGGGGAAAGTGAGATTTTATAGTCCTCAGCAACGGGAAGTTATGGGGGCTGCTGTTGGGTTAGATTGTGTTGCTCACTATTATTTATTAGGGCCTGTTTTATTGACGGTTTTTGCTAAGAAATAATAGCTTTGACGCTGATGCGTTACGCTAGCGCTAACGCATCCTACGAATGATGTAATTACCAATTACCGATTCTGATATTGCATAAACACTACAGGAAGCCGAATTAGCTTTTTTCCTAATTCCGACAAGCCGAATTTAGATTTAAGCGATCGCGGTAATTCTTCAAAGGCGATCGCAACAAAACCAAAACGACTGTAAAATTCTGCTAGACCCTGTCCTAGACATTCTAAATATAACGGTTGCGTGGCTGTAGCAATGAGATGCTGTGTCAGTAAACTTCCTAAACCACGATTACGCCAAGCTGGTGCAACCACCAAACTACCCAGTTCTTGAGTATCATCAAAGTTGCGTAGCTGTCCACAAGCTGCTAATTTTCCATTACACTCAATCACCCAAAATTGTTGCCAGCGTAATTGAGTTGGATCGAGTTTAGCAGATAACACCAAAAACCGAATCGGCCAGTTATCTTGAGATGTTGCTTGGCGGAGAAAACAGCCAGATGGTAATTCTAAATGGCGCTGGTTCATTAATTATTTTTAATCGGAATTTACTAGTAAATATAGGAATCATATTTTATTTTGCGAATCCAGGTACACATCTATTATTTTCTTATTTTGTCCCTCCCTATAATTTCACGATTGCAGCCCTTAGCAATGACAAATGACTAAGGACTAAGGAGAAATGACAGCTTAAACATTACTTCCGATAGAGGGATGAAAGAGCCTTAACCTTATTCTAGATAGATTAATTTCCCATACAGATATTCGTAAAATAAGGCATAAATTAAATGACAGGAGTTTGATTATGTCTGAAGAACAAAAGCCAAAATCTAAGAATGAAGGTACTACACCTACAGCTTCTGGTGGTTATCAAACCCCCCTTGAGGATAGTATCCGCAAAACTGGTGATGCAGAAAAAAGCGATGCTAGAGAAACTGCTAAACCAGAAGCACCTGGTGAAGATAATGTAGCAGGTAGCCCCAATCAAGGTACTGAATCTCGCTAATTAAATCCTACTCGGTAAAATTGACCCCTGACCAGGGTCTTTTTCTTTTGACACTAATTAAGCAAATTATGAGTGGAGAGTTGTACTGTCATAAACAATTTCCACTCATTTTTATTGGTTATATAACAATATATAAGAATCCGCTTTGATTGCTGAAAAAATTTCAGTGTACTGTGCTTACGCGTAAGCCGTAACGCACGATAAGCATCCGCAAAGGTGCTTTACGCTGAGGCTAACCCACCCTACCTATATTTCAAAAATTAAATATCAATACTATAGTAGTTCTAAATCATATTTAAATTGCAATCATTAGGGCAAACTTTAATTCTTTCTTGTCCCTGAAATTAGAAATTCTGATTAACATGAACTATTTACGGCTGCAAAATATTTCTAAACGCTTTGGGTCTTTTTTGGCTAACGATAATATTAGCCTGAGTGTGGCATCGGGGACAATTCATGCAATTTTAGGTGAAAACGGTGCTGGCAAGAGTACTTTAATGAATATTATTAGTGGACTCTATCAACCTGATGCTGGTCAAATTTATTTACAAGAAAACCCTATAAAAATTACTTCACCGAATGCAGCAATTAAATTGGGAATTGGCATGATTCATCAACATTTCATGCTTGTACCCCAGTTGACAGTTACAGAAAATATTATTTTAGGAATTGAGAAAAGCTGGCGGTTAAATTTGCGGCAAAAACAGCAAGAAATCGCCGCATTATCTCAAGCTTACGGCTTAGAAATTGACCCCACTGCTAAAATAGAAAATTTACCTGTTGGGGCACAACAAAGGGTAGAAATTCTCAAGGTTCTCTACCGCAAAGCCAAGTTATTGATTCTCGATGAACCTACAGCAGTATTAACACCAAAAGAAGTAGAATCATTAATTGCCATTTTGCGTCAACTCGCAGCTGCAGGTAACACAATTATCTTTATCAGCCACAAGTTAGAAGAAGTTATGCATCTCTGCGATACGGTCACAGTTTTGCGACAGGGAAAGGTTGTAGCCACCACCACAACGAAAGCAGCTACACCCCAACAATTAGCAGCTTTAATGGTAGGACGCGAGGTAGCTTTACAGTTAAATAAAAGCCCGAAATCAACAGGGGAAACTGTGCTGTCGGTGCAAAATTTACAGGTTACTGATGATAGAGGTATTTCTACTGTCCGCAATGTATCTTTTAAACTGCGGGCTGGGGAAATTTTAGGTGTGGCGGGTGTCGATGGAAATGGACAGCGAGAATTAGCAGATGCGATCGCAGGTTTACGAACGATTGGGCAAGGTAAAATCGAGTTTAGCCAAAATCCTTGCGTAGTAGGCTACATCCCAGAGGATAGGCAAACAATTGGCTTGGTGATGCAATTTAGTATTGCCCAAAACTTAATTTTGAAAGCTTTTAAACAATTACCATTTTGTCGCCATTTTTTGTTACAACAAGAAGCGATCGCCAATCATGCCCAAGCTGCAATCCAAGAATTTGATATTCGCGCCACAGGGAAAGATATCAAGGTAAGCCAGCTTTCCGGCGGAAATCAGCAAAAGGTGGTGCTAGCGCGAGAAATAGCCCGCCAACCAACTTTAATTGTCGCCATGCAACCCACGAGAGGCTTAGATGTCGGTGCAACCGCAGCCGTCCATACAAGATTATTAGCAGAACGCGATCGCGGTGCCGCAATTATGTATATTTCTACTGAGTTAGAAGAAGTCATGGCAATGAGCGATCGCCTTGCTGTAATCTACAGAGGTGAATTTATCGCCATTTTAGATGCACAAACGGCGACAGTAGCAGAGATTGGTTTGTTGATGGGAGGGGGGAGGGGGACAAGGGGACAAGGGGACAAGGGGACAAGGTGAAAAATTCTTATTACCAATTACCAATTACCAATTACCAATTACCCATACCCTATGCCCAATTACGCAATACACCTAATTTCCCACTTTTCCCCATCACATAAATCTAAAACCTGTTGATGATATTTGAAGAGAGTCGGGCGATGTCCAACACTAATAAAAGTTGTTTTTGTGTTGTATAAATGCTGATAAAGATTCTCTTCATTTTTAATATCTAAAGCGCTAGTAGCTTCATCCAAAATTACATACTTTGGTTGAGATATTAAAATTCTGGCGAACGCAACGCGCTGTTGTTCGCCTAAAGAAAGCACATCAGACCAATCTTTTTCGACATCAAAACCGCCAAATCTTTCGGCTAAATTTGGTAGATTGACTTTTTGTAAAACTTGATGGAGTTCTTGGTCGCTGATTTTAACATCAACTTGGGGATATATTAACTGCTCGCGGAGAGTTCCCAATATCATATAAGGACGCTGAGGTAAAAATAGGATTTCCTCAAGGTTGGGACGGTTAATTGTACCAGTACCAGAATTCCACAAACCTGCGATCGCTCGCAATAAAGAACTTTTTCCACAGCCACTAGTACCGACAATTAATAGCCCTTGTGCGGGTTGTAAGGTCAGCGAAACGTCGTTAAATAATATTCTTTGATAGTTTGGTGTATACAATGTCAGGTTGTGAATAGCTAAATGGCTATTTTCGACAGTCTGAATTGTTGAATTCGGAATTATTTCACAGGAAGCACTATTTTTAGGCTGTTTGAGAAAATAATTTAATTCAGCTAACCGTTCAATTGCTGCTGCAAAACCTGTTAATTCATTGAATGTTCTGCTAATCACATACAATGCCCAAAAAAGGCTTAAAAATGCTCCTTGGGCTTCACCAAATTTACCAATGTCTAGTTTTCCAGAGATTACTAATGGCGCAATAATGATTGCAGGTATTAGTTTTGGTACAAATTCATAAATTTTGACAAATACATTTAAATATAACTCTTGCCATAGCAGCAGGTAATTATAATTTTTAAATACTTGATTGAATAAAGATTGAAGGTGACCTAATTCTTGTGTTTCTCCTCGATAAAAAGCCACAGATTCCGCATTTTCTCGCAGTCGGACTAAGCCAAAACGAAAGTCAGCTTCTTTTTTATTCTGGTCAAAATTGATTTTAACTAGCTTTCTCCCAAAGAAACCTGTAGTTATAAGAGTTCCACTGACAGCATAAATCACCAAAACCAGCATTAAATTTGGTGAAATGAACCACAGGACTGCACTAAAAGCAATCATCTGTAAAGTGGCGTGTAACAAATCAAAAAACAAAGAAAGAAACCCGTCAACAAAGCTAAATACATCTTGAGATATCCGTTGATCTGGGTTATCAAGTTCTCGTTGTGATTGAGTAAGTTGATAATAAGACCGATTTCTAAAATAGTGATTGAGAAAATGCTCTGTTAACCAACGTCGCCAGTAGAGAGTTAACTTTTTTCTGATATAGTTGTAAGCTGCCCAAATTAGCACTAAAGAAAGATATAGACCCAGCAAATAACTGACTGTTGTCCAGAATGTGCTAGAATTTTTCGCCGCCAGCGCAGATAGTAAATTACCCTGTTGACTGTTAACAATAACATCTATTTGGGTACTACATAAAACAATCATGATGAGAATTGAGAGTAAACCAATTCCCCCAAGCTTCTCTTCGCTGTACCAGTAAATTTTTCCTACTTGCCAAAATCTTTTTAAAAAACTTGGGTCAACATTTGTAATTTGACTCAGCCTCAATGCTATATCTTGCTTGCTCATAGGCGATTTTGCTCGTCCGGAGGCGAGTTATTAAATAATTATTAAAACTAAAAATATCACTATAAATAGACAGATAAATATAAAGTTTTAATCAAAAAATGCAATATTTAAGCTAGAAATACATAAAATTTAATTATGCTTAAGCGCGCTAAGTATTTGATGATGTCAATCTAGTTGCTGTTCATGTTGATAGAGAATAATCTATAAATATGATTGTTACTGGCTTTGGCTAGTGATTAGTTGAAATGAAAAATAGTAATGCGATCGCATTATTTAATTTCCTATCCTAATTTGAGGGAAATTAGAATTTTTTTTGTTCATTTAGTGATAAAAAACAGTAAATTGTAATACTAATTGAGGAGATATTCGTGAAAAAGATTAGTTTACAAATAACTGCGTGTAGTTTATTCCTTAGCTTGTTGACTTTACAACAAAGCAATGGCAATACAGCCGACAGTATCCAAACATTGATGGATAGTAACGCCAAAGTAGAAAAGTTAGCCGAGGGTTTGAAATTTACAGAAGGGCCTGTCTGGCATCCAGATGGCTTTTTACTCTTCAGCGATATTCCTGGCGACACTATTTATAAATGGACAACTGACGGTAAACTTGCTGTATTTCGTCATCCAGCTGGTAACCCCAACGGCAACACTTTTGATCGACAAGGAAGGTTAATTACAGCCCAACATAATCGCCGCCTTGTCCGCACAGAAAAAAACGGTAAAATCACAGTCTTGGCTGAACGCTATCAAGGCAAACGCCTGAATAGTCCCAACGATGTTGTAGTCAAATCCGATGGCAGCATTTATTTTACAGATCCACCTTACGGCCTCAAACAGGAAGAAAAAGAAGAACTCGGATTTTATGGTATCTATCGTTGGCGACCAAATGGCAGGCTGACTTTACTCAATAAAGAGATGGTGCGCCCAAATGGAATAGCGTTTTCACCAGATGAGAAAAAACTGTATGTGAGTGATTCGGAAAAATTACACATCAAAGTTTTTAATGTGAAGCCAAATGGTACTTTAAGCCCAGGAAAGGTCTTTGCAGAGTTACCAGGCCCCAACGAAAAAGGTATACCAGATGGGCTGAAGGTGGATAGCAAAGGCAATATCTACTGTAGCGGCCCAGAAGGCATTTGGATTTTCTCGCCTACAGCTCAACTCTTGGGTAAGATTATCGTCCCCGAAGTAGTCACAAATTTGGCTTGGGGCAATAAAGACTACAAAACCCTTTACATCACAGCAGGTAAGGGACTTTATCGTATTCCGTTGAAGATAGCTGGCGAAGTACCAGGGAGATGAGGGGATTGGGGACTGGGGGGATGAGGGGACAAGGTGAGACAGCGCTGCAGGAGGGTTTCCCTCCGTAGGCGACTGCGTTCCCCGAAGGGGTTCTCGAAGAGTACCCGAAGGGGGACAAGGTGAAAAATTCTGATTACCAATTACCAATTACCCTATGAAAAATAAACTTTTACACCTATTCTGTGCTGGGTTGTTGACTGTTGTGATTGTAGGTGGAAAGCCTTCACCAGCAAATGTTTCTCAGCAAAAAGCCCCATTAGAAAATGCAAAACTTACAGTTACGAAAACCAATTACCAAGGCTGGAAAGATTCTTGGGTGTTGAGTAATGGTGAAGTAGAGGCTGTGATAGTCCCAGCTATAGGCCGAGTTATGCAGTTTCGGTTTAAGGGGGAAGAAAATACATTTTGGGAAAATGCCAAAATTGCTGGTAAAGCGCCTAACCCAAAAGCGAAAAAATGGGAGAATTTCGGCGGCGATAAAACTTGGCCTGCACCTCAGTCAGATTGGGAAAAAATCACTGGTAGAGGTTGGCCGCCGCCACTAGGATTTGATTCTTTTGATTCTGGTTCAATTCAGTCCCAGGTTAAGGGCAATGAGGTAACGTTAATTTATCCTGTAGACCCGTTTTATGGCATTCGGACTTACCGTCGAATTAAACTTGATGCCAAAAAAGCGGTGATGACAATTTCTACAACTTTTGAAAAGGTCAAAGGTGAACCCAAAGATGTTTCTGTTTGGGTGATTACGCAGTTGCGCGAACCAGTAGCGGTATATGCGGCTTTACCGCAACCTTCCATATTTCCTGAAGGTTATAACAAGCAATCTGAGGAATTACCAGCAAATTTGAAGGTAGAAAACGGTATAATCTCCCTGACACGCGACCCAAAAAAATCGCACAAAATTGGCTGTGATGCCAGTAGCTTGTTATGGGTTGGGGAAAAGGTTGCAGTCCGCATAGATTCGCCCAGAATAGCTGGGGTGAGTTATCCCGACCAAGAAAGTAGTGCGGAAATTTTTACCAGCGCTGACCCAGATGCTTTTATAGAACTAGAATTTCTCAGTCCCCTGAAAAACCTGAAAGTTGGGCAAAGAATGGATCTGACAACAACTTATACTTTAATCCGGCGTAAAAGTGCGATCGCAGACCAAGAAGCCAGAATGATATTCGGTAGATAATGTCATAACTGTTGACTGTTGACTGTTGACTGTTAACGGTCAACGGCACCATGAAGGAATTATGGGGCAGCAGATTCAGAAGAATCAATTTTTCATCCCTAGAATTTCCTTGTTCCCTTATTTTTTGAAACATAGCCAGAAACAAAGGCTTGGTATACTTTAAAAAAAATAAACAGTCTAAAAATCTTGGCACTAAACAAGATAAAGTGAGACGCAGTATTAGTAAGTGAGCCAGATTAAACTAAAGTATGTAAAGTTTTGTATGGGCAAAGGTAAAAGCTTAAAAGTTAAGGCTTTTCTCTGTTCTCCTGCATCTACTGCCATATAGTTTCGTTTATTAATAAGCATTTACTGAACTGCACATTTAAGCATATAAGCTTCCAAATACCACTTTTAGGCGCAAGCAACAAATACTAGACACACCTGGTTCTCTGTCTCTCCTGTTATCTTGCATCTTCAAAGCAACCCCACAGGCGACGCACTACCTGCTATGAATAGAACAAACACAAGCCCCTAGACCCTAAACCCTGGTTTCTTGGGAGCAACTAAGAAGAAAGTTAATAGAGATGTATAATTAGCGCGTCTCCTCCTTTTATAAATAAAAGCATAAAGTTAAAGGCTGGCCGGATTTCTGTTTTCTGTACCCTGATAAGGAGCATATGCGGCAACAAGAAAAAAAAGATAGTGCAATAGTCCGATTGGCATTACTGCTGGCCATAGGAACTACGCCTATGACAGCAATACTCTTAGTGCCAACACCGATACAGGCACAATCTGCAACTGATGCTCCCGCTTTTCCTCTGCCAAAAACATTGGAGAATGGGACTACAGTGCGGATTGATGGCTCAAGTAGCTTGAGTGTAATCAATCAAAACCTGAAACAAAGTTTTGAGAAGCAGTACTCTGGAACAAAAGTAGAAGTCGCGGCTAATGGTACTGATGCAGCACTGAAAGCTGTGCTAGATGGCAAAATTGATATAGCGGCCCTAGGCCGTGGCTTGACACCACAAGAACAAGCACAAGGTTTAGAGCAAGTCCGTTTGTACCGCGAAAAGATTGCCATTATTGTCGGTGCGGATAATCCTTTTAAAGGTAGCTTGACTGGTAGGGAATTCGCCAGGATTTTTCGAGGACGCAGCATTACAGATTGGTCGCAGGTGGGAGGGCCAAAGGGTAAAATTCGCGTCATCGATCGCCCCGCCACTAGCGACACCAGAGAAAATTTGCGTAGTTATCCAGTATTTAAGGCTGCTAACTTCACTACAGGTACAAATGCAATTCAAGTACCTGAAGATAACACCGCAGAAATCGCTAAACAATTGGGTAAAGATGGTATCAGTTATGCTTTAGCCAATCAAGTATCGCAACTTTCTGGGGTGCGATCGCTCAAGGTACATCAAACCTCACCTACCGATCCCAAATATCCCTTTTCGCAGCCATTGGTTTACGTCTACAAGAAAAACCCCAGTGCTGCGACAGCCGGATTTCTCGGCTTTGCGATCGCACCTCCAGGTAAGCAAGCTATAGAACAAGCCAGAACAGCCGAAGCCGCTGCGATCGCCAAAGGTGGCATACAAGCTTTGGTAGCAACAACTGCGACCGCAGCCTCTACAAATGCAACTGCAACAAATGCTATAGCTTCTCCCACTGTTGCAGCCGCAACAACAAATGCTGTAACCGCTTCTCCCACAACCGAGGTAACAACAGAGTCAACTCCTGCCCCTGGGACAGAAGCAGTAAATAATACCGCAGACACTAGTGTAACTACTGCCCCAGCCGCCACCGAGGGAACTGCTACTGATAACAGTGCCAGCGTGCAGCGAGAAGCACCATTTTGGTTATTATTGCCTTTGTTGGCGATCGCACTTTTAGGCGGATTGTCTTATTGGTGGTTCCTGAAAAGGCGCTCATCGGCAGAAGACACAACAGATAAAGATTTACAATCTACTCCCACAGCAGCGCCTTTACCAGCAAACCCTAATGAGCCAACATCAGGAGTAACTAACCCCACTTTAGCAGCAGGTACAGGAGCATCTCTATCTTCTGAAGAGATGAAAAATAACGGCGAATTTGCCTGGGATACAGAAGCACCCGCGGCAGTGGTGAATACTTCTTATCCCAACCTAGCAGATGCCTCGAAAGTTACATCTCCCCAAGAATTGCCTCAAGAGCAAGTATTATCTGCTACTTCTGAATCTGGGAGCGTCAATGGCATAGAACAACCACAGTCAGAATCAAATATTGGTGAAAATATCTCTACAGCAGGCGCTACAGCCTTAGCTGGTGGTGCAGCTTTAGCCGCTGGTGCTGCTGCTTGGTCTGTGGTTGATGGTAAAGGACAAGATAAAGATGATACTACAACTAGCATCCCAGGCAGTGATTATGGTATATGGGATAACCCTGCAAATGATGAAGTAGTATCTGAGATAGAACAGCCAAGTCTGGAAACTACAGAGGCAATTCCAGATTCACCAATTGTTTCTGAACCAACATCAGATGTCATCTCAACAGTTGAAATTGCACCAACAGATAGTGATTCGCTAGAAGTAGGCGAACCAACATCGGATGTAGAATTACCAATCATTGAAACCGCAGCCGCACTTCCCGATTTACCAGAAGTGGGGGAAGCAACATCGGATGTAGAATTACCAATCATTGAAACCGCCGCCGCATTTCCCGATTTACCAGAAGTAGGCGAACCAACATCAGAGTTAGAACTGCCAGAAGTAGGTGAACCAACATCGGATGTAGAATTACCAATCATTGAAACCGCCGCTACACTTCCCGATTTACCAGAAGTGGACGAATCCACATCCGATGTATCACTGCCCATCATTGAAACCGCAGCCGCACTTCCCGATTTGCCAGAGGTGGACGAATCCACATCCGATGTATCACTGCCAGATTTGGGGGAACCAACATCGGATGTAGAACTGCCAAATATAGAAACAGCAGCTACACTCCCAGATTTGCCAGAAGTGGGCGAACCAACATCAGAAACAGTCGCCACACTTGTGGATTTACCAGATGTTCCAGAAGTCGACTTAAATGCCATAGCAGACGAAGCCGAAGCAACTGGCGAAGGTACAGAAGAAGAGATCGTGGAAATTGTCTCGAATCTGCCAGAACAAACCAATGAACTAACAGCAAGCTTACCCGCCGAGGATTCTCTACCTAACTTAGGGGCAGTAGCAGCTGGTGCAGTAGCAGCAGGTGCAGGAATTGCTGCTTGGTCTAAAGTTTATGGTAGTGAAGAATCTACAGAATCAAACACGCCAACTCCTACAAATGATAGCGACGCAGCAGGGGGAGAAGAAGACAATGTTGAGAACAGAGTAACCCTCAGATCCCACACACCCAAATGGGCTTATGCGGCGTGGCAAATTTCTGATGCCAACCAGCAAATATTGGCAGATTCCGGTTCCCCATTAGTACTGCGGTTATATGATGTCACAGGAATCGACCTGAGTTATCAAACTCCGCAACTGGTGCAACAGTATGAATGCGATCCCACATCATACGATCGCTTTGTGGCAATTCCCGCTAGCGATCGCAACTACATCGCAGAAATCGGTTATGTTGCCGCAGATAACTGGGTATTAATCGACCGTTCTGAGGTGGTGCGTGTCTTTAGCAGTCCCTACACAACAGACGAAGAACCAGACACCCTAGTGGCAGATAAGGTAACCATTTCCCCCCAAAGTTCACACTCAGCCATTATTTCCTGGCAATTTTCCGACACAACCCAGCAGCAATTGCAGGATTCTGGTTCTCATTTGACCTTACGCTTGTATGATGTCACGGGAATTGACCTGAGTTACCAAACTCCCCGGTTGATTCAGCAATATGAATGCCCAGCCAGCACAAATGAAATTGTCGTGACAATTCCCGCTAGCGATCGCAACTATATTGCAGAAATCGGTTATGTTGCCGCAGATAACTGGGTATTAATCGACCGTTCTGAAATGGTGCGTGTCTTTGGCAGCTACTCCATAGTAGAAGACGAAACAGACACCAAAGTTCAAGACAGGGTAACTTTTACACCCCTAAATTCAGAATTAGCTCATATTTTATGGGATATTACCCAGGTAACCCAGGAAATAGTACAAAATTACGGCTATCAACTAACGATACGCTTGTACGATGTTACAGGAATTGACCTGAGTTATCAAACTCCTCAGTTGCTTCAGGAGATTGAATGTCCAGACGGCACAAATGAAACTGTGATGGCAATTCCTAGAAGCGATCGCAATTACATCGCAGAAGTTGGTTATCTGACAGCAGGTGGCTGGGTATTAATCGACCGTTCCGAAATAGTACGTGTCTTTAGCCCCTACAGGCCAGAAACTCCCACACCGGAACCAGCAGATATGCATGAGTCAACTCCTGTAGCCGCAACCCCCACACCAGAACCAGCAGATGTGCATGAGTCAACTCCTGTAGCCGCAACCCCCACACCAGAACCAGCAGATATGCATGAGTCAACTCCTGCAGCCGCAACCCCCACACCAGAACCAGCAGATGTGCATGAGTCAATTCCCGTAGCCGCAACCCCCACACCAGAACCAGCTGCAAATCTTGAAAGCAGCATTACTCTCTCACCCCGCACTCCCAAATGGGCTTACGTCGCTTGGCACATTTCTGATGATGACAAGCAACAATTACATAATGCTGGGATTTCCCAATTCATTATTCGGCTGTATGATGTCACCGATATCGACTTAAGTTATCAAACTCCCCATCTAGTACAGCAATATGAATGTGAGGAATTAGTCAACGATCGCTTTGTTGCCATACCCACTAGCGATCGCGACTACATAACCGAAATTGGCTATATTACAGAAGGCGATCGCTGGCAATCAATCACTCGTTCTGCCACTATTCGCGTCTTCAGCCGTCCTCACCCAGATTTCTGGTTTGTCGCGGATGCTGAGTTAATTATCCACGGCGCAACTGAGCCAAATGCAACCGTCACCATTGCTGGCCATAACATTAAACTAAAGCCAGATGGTACTTTCCATTTGCGTATCCCCTTCTCAGACAGCTTAATCGACTATCTCATGACGGCAAATTCTGCTAATGGAGAACAAACTCAAACCATTCATAAAAAATTCTCCCAGGAAACTCCAGAAGCATAGAAGCCACTGCTGAGAAGCCAAAAGAATTTTATTTTAAAGATAAAATCTAGATTCCCGTTTTCCTATCTTTTAAGAAAACGGGAATCTATTTTTTCATAGCAGTGATAAATAATCTGTACAAAACATACTATATTTATAAATCTTCTTCCCTGTTCCCCTTATAAGCAAATACAGTTCATTTAAGAAAATGAATTGATAACAAAACCAAAAAAATAGTACCGTCGTGAATTCAAAATTCAAAATTTGTCTTGAAAAGTTGCGTGCGGGGGGAATCCCCGCACGCAACTTTTCGCAAAATTCAAAATTAAGACAGAGTAAGCGTTTTGTTGATTTTGTAGACGTAAGGTCTGTTTATTTACACCGTGCTGTACTAGTTATACCAAATCAAATAATGTTTGCGACACATCAATAATATTCTAGAGGTCAAGGCAGTGCCTTGCCCCTACAATCTGTCGCATTCTTTTTTCAAATTGTTATTAC
>NZ_JACJQJ010000071.1 GCF_014696615.1 Nostoc linckia FACHB-104
ATTTTGCTCTGATGTCAAGTACATTTTTTATCTAGTTATTTATGCTTGTATTGTTTCTTTTGTCAAGTTCATGCTATACCAAATTAGATGAGCTTACCCTGCTAAATCCCCCTTAAAAAGGGGGAATTTGATTCTAGTTCCCCCCTTGAAAAAGGGGGATAGAATTTTATGCAGCCTCATAAAAAATTGGTATTAAACCTGATTTCAAACAGCAAGGTTTGCTTTGAAGAATAAAAGGTTTAAGTATTTTTTAAATATTTGAGTTTGTTTTGTATATCAGATTCCCAAAGAATACTGTGAAGGGCAGGGAATTATTTCCTCGACTGCTGGCTGACTATTGTTGAAGCCAGAGACAGTGATACTAATAACTTTACCCCCAATTGTTAAGCCAAAAAATATTTTGAGCTTAGCTAGAGAGTTTTAGAACTTTGATGTGTGATAATTAAAGACAAATGTTCATGGATTTTTTGGGGAGGAAGTCTTAAATCCCAAACTATTCCCAGCCATGAAAGTAGTTTCAGAATATAATGGGTGACATCTATTTCCCACCAGTAGAAACCTTGCCGTTCTGAAGCAGGATAATAATGATGATTATTATGCCAACCTTCACCGAGAGTTATGAGAGCTAAAAACCAATTATTGCAACTACTATCTGTTGTATTAAAACGGCGATAACCAAAGATATGGGCAAGCGAATTAATTGTAAAAGTCGTGTGATAAAGTAGCAAAGTACTTAAACAAAATCCCCACACAAGCATTTGTAACGCAGTCGTTTTTAGCTGAGGAATACACAATTGAAGCGCTATACCAATGGCAGTTACAGTGATTGCTAGCGCAATAGGAACAATCATATGGAAACGGTTTAACCACCGCAACTCTGGGTATTTGGCAAAATCTCGGACTTGCTTTTCATCTGTTTTGGAATATTTAGGACACATCACCCAGCCAACGTGCGACCACCAGAAACCATGAACAACCGGAGAGTGAATATCCTGTTCTGTATCTGCATACCGATGGTGATGACGATGGCGTGCTGCCCACCATAGTGGGCCTAACTGAGCTGAGGAATTGCCTAAAACAGCAAGAATAAATTGAAACCAACGCGTTGTTTTATAAGTGCGATGTGAAAAATAACGGTGATATCCTGCTGTGATTCCAAACATTCTGATAAACCAAAGAATGAAGCAGGTAATAAAAGCAGCCCAACTAAAACCCACCCAAAAAATTAATAGGCTACTGATATGAATTGATATAAAAGGAATATTACCTAAAATATCTATTTTATTTTCTTGTCTGGATAACATAAATTGCCAGCTTTTGAATCAGGTTCACAAATAGCAATGATTACTAGTAAAAAACTTCGTTTTAAATATCTGTAATATTGCGACTTCTGGTTATATTAATTGGCTTTCTATCTGCTGTCATTGCTCTAAAGAGCTAACTAGTGTTTATAGAGAAGCGCTACCTCTTGACTTTTCCAACATGACAAATCGGTGTTTGAGATGAGGGTGCGGCAACGGTTAGAGATGTATAAGATGAGTAAATAGTATCTGAATTTGTTACAAAAGTTTAAATATTTGGATTAAATTACCGTCGGATTCTGACTTTTGTATGATTTAACTAGAGCAAAAGATATATAGCATAAGAAAAAGTATAAAATCCTTGGTATTCATAAAAATTTAAGTTCTGAATTTTAATATGAGTTTTTTGTCTTATGGTCAGGCGATCGCTCCAAGCATCACAGATTGGAATTCAACAGGCTAAAAGAGCGTTTGCCCGCAAGGGTTGGACTCAGGAAAATTTGGCGTTAGAAGTCGGCTTAAAAACTCGACAACCTATTTGGCGGTTTTTCTCTGGCCGTCCGGTTGAGCGTCATATATTTCTAGAAATTTGTTCCATATTGGAATTGAATTGGCGAGAGATTGCTGCTGATCCGCCGGACGAATTCTCTGATCCCACAGAAGTTGCCCAGGCTCCTGTCTTAGATATTGATGTCTTAGTGCAACAAGTGCGATCGCAACGTCAGGAAAAAATTCAAGACCAATGCGGGATATTGCAGTTATTAGATATGGGTCATCCCGTTGCGATCGATGATATATATATTGATGTCAATATTTTAGAAAACATCCCCAGCCAACAGTGGTTAGATATCTCTAACCTGCAAAACCTTAAACCAACTGAATTTGACCGTTTTGGCTTAGGGGAGGTTGAACAGAAACAAATACCGGGTATGCGGGCAGTCGAAACTTACTCCAAGCTTAGGGTGCTGGGTAAACCGGGAGTAGGTAAAACCACCTTTTTGCAACATCTTGCTATTCAGTGTAACCGAGGGGCATTTGCAGCAAATCAAGTTCCTGTTTTCATTGTATTGAGGAATTTTGCTGAAGAATCTAGGGTAAGTGGCGAGTTCAGCCTCTTACACTACATCCGCCAGGAATTTGTTACGTCTGGAATTACAGAAGAATCTGTGATTGAAACCTTGCTTGAGAAAGGCAGAGTACTGCTATTGTTCGATGGGATGGATGAAGTTCTTAACCAAGAAAGTAATGCTGTCTTAAGAGAAATTCGCAGATTTTCTGACAAATATCACAAAAATCGGTTTGTAGCAGCCTGTAGAACGGCGGCTAAAAAGCTCACACTCCGAGGCTTTACCGATGTTGAGATTGCCCCATTTACTTCTGAACAAATCCGCGCCTTCGCTCGAAAATGGTTTGTGGCATTCACTAAGACAAATACTCAACATGGGCAGGCACAGTCCCTTCAGTTTATTCATAAGCTAGACTTACCCGAAAATTGGCAATTTCGCCAACTCGTGATCACACCTCTATTTCTGCATCTGGCCTGTTGGGTGTTCCACGGTCAGGAAAAATTTCCCACTAAGCGGACTGATTTTTATAAGCAAGGGCTAGATCTTCTCTTGGGCAAATGGGATGAAGCTAGAGGCGTTGAACGGGATGAGGTTTACCGAGGATTTTTATTACCACAAAAGCTCAAGTTATTAAGTCAGATTGCAGCCGCAACCTTTGAAGGGGGTCAGTACTTCTTTGAGCAACGGGTGATTGAGCAATACATCAGTGACTATATTCGGAATCTCCCTGAGATTTCAATGGAGCCAGAGGAACTGCAATTAGAAAGTGAAGCGGTACTAAAGGCCATCGAAGCCCAACATGGGCTACTGACAGAACGGGCGCGGGGAATTTTCTCCTTCTCTTATCTAGTGTTTCAAGAATACTTCACGGCGAGAAAAATCGTTGCCAGCCATAACCTACAGGCATTAGAACAAGCTCTGGCAGGATTAGTCAGTCACATCACTGACCCTCACTGGCGCGAAATCTTCTTGTTGACAGCTGCTATGCTTCGGAGTGCAGACGGGCTGGTGCAGTTGATGAAGCAACACATTGATGCATTAGTTGCCCAAGACCCTTACCTCCAAGAATTTTTGACATGGGCAAGCCAAAAATCTCTGACTACCCCGTCGCCACCAAAAGTTGCGAGTACCCGGGCTTTTTACCTGGCCCTCGCCCGGAATCCTCACATAGCTTCTCACTTTACCCTAGCCTGCACCCTCGACCAGGGAATGCTTCTGGATGCAGTGTTAGATAACTTACTGCTGGAATGTGCGATCGACCGTAGCCAAGATTTTGCCTATGCTCATGCCTGTGGAGATGCTCTGTCGAACATTCTGAGCATTGTTTTGGATGCTGGACTTTATAAATCCTTGCAACAACTTCAGGAGCAATTGCCGAACTCTAATCAAAACCAAGAAATATTTCAGATATGGTGGCAGGCACACTCTTCCGCTTGGATGGAACAATTAAAAATGACGGTGATGAATTATCGTAACATTAATCACCATTGGCAATTTAGTCAACAGCAACAGCAAGTGTTGCAACGCTATTATGATGCTAATCAGCTACTTCTCGATTGCTTGAATAGCAATTGTGAGGTGACATCTGCAATTAGGCAAGAAATTGAAGCAACTTTATTGCTGCCTCAAAAGGAACTTGAAGATAGGGAATGGCAATAGGCATTCGACCTGTGCAAAAAAGTGGTAGAAAGCAAAATTGGAACTCTACCACTCTGATTTAAAATGTGTATTGCCTTCGATTCTATCCAAAAATACCCATCGATAACAGAACAGATTTTGGGGAGCGACCTATTTAGAGCTAAATATTTAGAAAATTTTCTTAATATAGCCGTAGCCCTTTTCGTTAGGACGTTAAAATTAGGCAGATGTAATGAGAACTTTTATAGTCTACGTCCTAATCTGGATGGCTATAGCTATAGTAATTTATTTAAGATAACAATAAGTTGAATTTATTAACTACAACAAATAGCGTTTAATTATCAAAATATTTGTGGTCTTACAGCTTTATGTAAAACTTGCTGCAAGACCACTGTAAGTAAAATCTCAAAGAGATTAGCTAGTAATGGAGATGACCCTAAATTTAACATGCTCACCAATTCACAAGAATACCCAGAAAATCAATTTTGGATTATTTTTTCCTATCTTCCTGGTTCTTCATCATCAATAAATTTGATGAGTTGGATGATCTCCAGTAAACTTTTCCAAAAACCTAATTTTGGCTGTTCTTGATCCGGATCGTCATTGAGTGTAGGTAGTTCAGGGTTTTCGAGTGTTTGATTATGAAAAATGAGATTACTATTACTCAGTTCTTCATTAGCATAATTATCCCTGAGATGTGTTTTCAAGCCTTTATCTTGAATATTCACGAGATTTTACCTCTTCTCTTCTATACTTTTAGTCTAACGTTTTATGACATTAAAATTTATTTTTTTTAATTATATTTTCTATGTAAGTGATAGACATCTCCCCTTAGTGGGAGCGTAAAGCTATATAGCGATCGCAATGAGTTGTGAAATGACTTGTTAAGGTGGGGAGCAGGAAGGAAGCAGGTACAAATGTACTTGATAAGAACTTTCAACTAACAAAATAATCAGTCGCTTTGACAAGCAGGGGATGCAAGGGAAGAAGAGATTTGAGAGTTGTATTCAACGCAGGAATTGACTAATTTTTTCCTTGAAAGTTCCCATTACCCCTAAGGGACTTCCAGAAAACAAATTATCCCATTTTCATAGTGCCAGATTCTTTCTCCTCTGCCATCTCTGCATACACAGAGATGGAATATTTTTTTAGTTGCAAGTCCCTAATCCCCACTCACTGCGGTTGTGGAGATCCAATTTCCCCAATCTCTGTGTATTCAGCGTTGTGAATTAGCTACTATCTCTAATTCCAGTTTTTCAAATCTTGTCTCTTATGTGGGAATACTAGCTATGTAATTATCAAGACTGACACTTGGTTGTGAATTATACCAATTTCTAAAATTTGGCAACAGATTCAAACTCACAAACCCTTGTAGTGTTTGAGGTTCCTAATTTTGAATTGGTATTACCTGTACTTGGGAAGGCAAATACTTACGCAGGATAAAAATGGACAAAGATATCAAAAAGCAGAATGCAAGCAAAGTTAAGGCTTTCCCATTACAGATGGTTCTGATTGTTCCATTTGTACTGCAAATTTTTGCAGCAGTTAGTTTGGTAGGCTATCTATCATTTAAAAATGGACAGAAAGCAGTACAAGAGTTGGCAGATCAATTAATGGATCGAACCAATAGCATAGTTGAGCAGCACCTCAATTCTTATCTAGCTATTCCCCACAAGGTTAACCAAATTAATGCTGATGCCATTGCTATGGGGTTATTGGATGTGCGCGATCGCCAAACCATGAGCAAGTATTTTTGGAAACTTATGCAAGCTTACGATCTGAGCTACATCGGTATCGGATTAACAACAGGAGAAGGAGCAGGAGCCGCCCGTTACGATGGCAAAACAATCACAATTGATGATTGGGGAGGTAAGTTACCAAATAACGGCAAAAACTATAGTACTGACAACCTAGGTAATCGTATTACTATTAATAGCAACTTTGATTACGATAATTTTAAGGAAAGTTGGTACAAAGAACCAATCAAAGCAGGTAAACCCATTTGGTCACGCATCTATAGTTGGAATGGTAGTAATGATTTATATATTACTGCTGCTACAGGTCGCCCTATCTACGATGCTCAAAACCGATTGCTAGGAATGGTTGGTGCAGATATTCACCTATCGAAACTAAGTAAATTTTTGCAGAATTTGGATATCAGCCATTCGGGACAGGTTTTTATTATGGAACGGAATGGAATGTTGATTGCCAACTCCAGTACTGAGCAACCGTTCGCCTTAGTCAATAATCAAATTAAACGCTTGCAGGCTACAGATAGCCCAGATCCCGCAATCAAAGAAATTGCCAAACAAATTCAGCGACAAAGACATCGGTTTGAGTCGATTAATGAACCTCAAAAATTGCAACTGGAATGGCAAGGAGAACGTAATTTTATTTATGTTAACCCCTGGCGTGATCAATATGGACTAGATTGGCTGGTGGTGGTGAGCATACCAGAAAAAGCTTTTATGGCTAACATCAATGCCAATAACCAAACTACCATCGCGCTTTGTTTGGGAGCATTAGCTATAGCAATTATCATTGGTTATTTCACCTCAGTCTGGATTACCCAGCCGATTTTGCGGATGAAATTGTCCAGCCAGGCGATCGCATCTGGAAACTTAGACCAAAAATTTGACACCAGTAATATTCAGGAACTTAATATTCTGGCCCAATCCTTTAATTACATGGCCGAACAATTAAGTGAATCTTTTACCGCTTTAGCAGCTAGTAAGGCAGAACTAGAAGACCGAGTAGAAGAACGTACAGCTGAACTGAAAACAGCTTTAACACAGTTGCAACGCACCCAAGCCCAAGTCATTCAAGGGGAAAAAATGTCTAGTTTGGGTCAGTTAGTAGCAGGTGTAGCCCATGAAATTAATAATCCAGTGAACTTTATTCATGGCAATATTACTCACCTGAATGAATACACTCAAGATTTATTGAGGATGATTCACCTCTACCAAGAACGCCATCCGGAAGACGATCCAGAAATCCAAGCCCTTGCTGAAGAAATCGATTTAGAGTTTTTGACCGAAGATATGCAGAAAATGCTATCTTCCATGAAAATGGGAACCGATCGCATTCGCAGCATTGTGCTATCACTACGAAACTTTTCTCGCATAGATGAAGCAGAATTTAAAGCCGTGAATATTCATGAGGGAATCGAAAGTACATTGTTAATTCTGCAACATCGTCTTAAAGAGAAGCCAGAACATCCAGCAATTGAAGTTATCCGCGACTATGGCGACCTACCGCCCATAGAATGCTATCCTGGTAAACTCAATCAAGTTTTTATGAATATTTTGGTGAACGCCATTGATGCCTTAGATGAGGTCAACAGCAAACGCACCTATGAGGAGAATCAGCAAAATCCTAGCCAAATTACTATCCGCACTTATGTTAGCAATGATCAATGGGTAGAAATTGCGATCGCTGATAATGGCTCAGGAATACCAGAACAGGTAAAAAACCGCATCTTTGACCCTTTCTTTACCACCAAAGCTGTAGGTAAAGGCACAGGTATGGGCATGGCCATCAGCTACCAAATTATTACAGAAAAGCACAATGGCAAATTAGAGTGCTTCTCAATCTTTGGTCAAGGAACTGAGATGAAAATCCAAATACCGATTCAACAAAACATTGTCGATCATTAAAGGCTTAAGGAAATACTAGTACCGCAAGGCGGAATTCAAAATTCAAAATTCAAAATTCAAAATTAAGACAGAGTAAGCTTTTTGTTGATTTTTTTTAACTAATAGGCTTACCAATGAAATGCTTATAAATATTCTTAGGCATTAATTAGTCAGGTATATATTTTTCAATCTATCTTCTGCTGCACCTCCCAAATTATTTAAACCACTAAATATAGCCATCTTAAGTGGTACTTTCGCATCAGCATTTTTACGGTTAATGGGTGAAATTTAACCAGTTGTAAATTTTATTTGCAGAAATAATTTGAATTCTCGGTTGTAAGTTATCGACTACGATAACGATTTATTAAGTCTTTGAGAAAAGCGATCGCCTTTTCTAGGTATTGCAAGCATAATTTTTTGTGGTTTTTCGTTAAATGTCTTTTATCGGCGATAACAGCGACCCTAATCATGCTTAAATTCCAATACTTTTCGGTTAAGGGAAAAAAGGGGAATAGTAAAAGGGAAAGAAATAACCTTTAACCCTTAACCTTTTTCCCAAAAGCTTATCCTTTTTTGCTACTACTATCAAACAAAATAACCCTATCAATCACCAAGGACTAATAGGGCTTAATATTGTTCTAGCCATACTACATACCATTATTTCGGATTGGTACTAATCAATAGTAACTTTTACCTTTTCCAATCCTTTTCTGCTTGAGCTAGTATGTAAGCGGCTACATCTTCTATTTGATTGGCTTTTAACCGTTTTCCAAAGGCAGGCATAGCAGCTTTGCCACGTGTTACTTGTGCAATAATAGCTTCAGAGGAGTACATATTGTATTTTTCTAAATCATTGTTACTCAGGGTTTTAGTACGGTTAACTATATTTTTTCCGCCTATATGACACTGAGCGCAATTAGCTTTAAATACGCTAGCACCATTAGCAATATCTGCGGCTAAAGCTGGCTGGTTGAAAGCAAAGGTAAAGATTGCTATGCCTAACAGCACTATGGTAAAAATTCTTTTCATATCGAGCTTGTCTAGATAAACTGACTTAGCCTAATCGCTTCCGTAATAATTGTCAAATTATACACTATTCTCTCAGTAATTCTTAACTTTTATTGTTAATAAGCTTTTACGAATTTAAGTTGCATAATTACTCATCCAGCTTGTCAAAACTCAAAAGTCCAAGTTTAGCCTTGACTCTTGTACAGACGCGATTAATCGCGTCTGTGCGATTCTTGACGACCTAAACAATTTAGATGTACATCCGCTTACCTAAAAACTAAAAAAGCCGCTAATCTTCTTCAAAAGACTAGCGGGCTAGGGATTTTATCAATCGGAGCGGCGGGATTCGAACCCACGACCTCCACTACCCCAAAGTGGCGCGCTACCAAGCTGCGCTACGCCCCGGTCAGAATTACTATATTAGCAAGAAGCTTGAGGATAATCAAGGGGGAAATTCAAAAAACTTTGAGCATCCCAGCAGCTTGCAATAGACCAGGAACAGCCGAATCATCCCAGATGCCTTCTGCACAGCGTCCTGTATTAAGGATGAAGCGCAGACTGTAAGCGTGGGGATAGCCTTCAACTTCTAACCATAATAAATCGCTTTCGGCCTCACAAGCAATTTTTTCTTCATCCATCAATTCTGCTGCCATTTGTTTCATGGTGTCGGCTAGCTGGGCGAAAAGACGGCAGAAGTCGTTTAACTCGGCTTCGGTTAACTCTATCGCCCAATCGTCTGTACCTACTAGGCCTTTAAATTCAGCTGCATGAGGATTCCAGCCAATACGCCAACCAGATCCACTTTTGATGACTCGTTCCATCGGGGGATTTTAGATTTTAGATTTTAGATTGTAGAGTAAATCCATTCACAATCCAAAATTAGCCCTCACCCTTGGCATCATGGTGTATTTGGTGAATTCTTACTAAAGATGTTTGTCAATACTTGTACTAGGGCATTGCGCTGGCTACGGGTAAGCTTAGAAATAGCTTTGCGATCGCCTTCTATGGGATTTTCTCGCAACACATCAAAACCGGGATATGTCACATCATACATAGTTTCATTGACATTGAGATAATCAGCCAGCGTCAGCTTCCAATCTAAGCGGTAATTGGGGGTACGCTCTTTCACATAAATGTGATAGCGAATTAAGCGACCTGCTAAAGTATTATTTTCCGCAACTTTCCCAGTTTCTTTACTGAGATATTGATTTTCTTTTGGGAAATCGGGTAACTGCTGATAGACTAGCTGCCATACTTCACTAGGGCTGATTCGCTGTGCGATCGCAGGTTGCACACCGATAATATTTGTATATTTTGCATTATCTACCCCTGAACCCAATAAAATTACACCCACAACTATTAAGGCTATTGGCAGTGTCCAGTACTTCATTTTAAATATTGAATTAAGCTGCAAAACTATATTTTGGAAAATGGGCATAGGGCATAGGGCATAGGGCATAGGGCATAGGGCATGGGGCATTGGGCATTGGGCATTGGTAATGGGTAAAATAATTTCTCCCCTTGTCTCCCTGCCCCCTGCCCCCCTGCCTTTTCCTAGTCCCCAGTCCCCAATCCTAGATTTCCCCAATGATTTCTGGCTGAGTCAGTTCATCGGACATTTCAATAATTGCCCGGAGTACTGGTTTCATCATTGCATCTTCTGCACTTTCAAAATCTTCATAACGGCGGCGCTTGGCACGGTTTGCCACCTGAACTGTAATGCGGTACCGATTTGAGGCTGCACTAATCAAATCCTCAGCACGGTGCATAATCTGAGACTGGGTTGTCTCGAACTTGGAACGCTTAAGCATAATTAGTGGTTTTTGGGGTGATCTGAAGTCTGAAGGTGGAAGTATGAAGTATGAAATGCAACTTTTTCATCCTTTACCCTTTATCCTTCATCCTTTGTATGTCATTCCCCAGTTTAGCAGTACTGATTAATCTACTGTAGGGTATGCAATGGTTGCTAACCTCTCTCTTGATAGAGGTTGAGAGCGCTTGGTCATTTTATAAGTAAGTTATAAAACTAAGTTAATAAAGTAACTAAACCTCATGGCGGATCTTGTGGAAACTGCGATTAACGCAGGAAATTTCAAAACTTTGGTGAAGGCTGTTCAAGCTGTGGGACTCACAGATGTTCTCAAAAGTCCTGGTTCTTTAACGATTTTTGCACCAACTGATGATGCCTTTGCGAAACTGCCAGAGGGAACTTTAGACGCGCTACTGCAAGATATCCCTAAGCTGAAGAAAATTGTGACTTATCATGTTGCTTCTGGGGATGTTAGGTCTGATGACTTGGTACAAATTGATGAAGCAGAAACCTTTGAGGGTTCAATTTTAGCTATTGAATCAGATCATGGTGCAATTAAAGTGAATGATGCCCATGTTCTGCAAACTGATATTTTGGCAGACAATGGCGTGATTCATGTGATTGATGCAGTGTTAATCCCTGCAATGGTGGCTGGCGGAACGAGTTCCTAATTACAACCAAAAAAGCGATCGCACTTCTTAGCAACCACATTGTAAGGGCACGGCACCGATAATCTATCAATTTCACCGCAAGCCTGTGGATGCCGTGCCCTTACCTTACCGATAATATATTGATGTGATTTCCCCATCAAATCCACAAATGCGCTCGCACTTCTCACCACCCGCAACACCCAAAAAGCGATCGCACTTTTCATAATTTCAAATTGGGATCGTGTTGGAGTAGTTCGGAGTCGTAATGTCCTTAATTTCCAGTCCCGAAATCCAAAGCTGCAAGACTCTGGTAAGCCTGAGCGATCGCACCTTTGCCCCTTAAGAAACCGATATTTCCACCGGGACAGATATACTGTAGTGTTTCTGGTGTAAAGCGCTCTAATAAGTTCTCAAGACTTTTAATTTGTCGTGGCCAGTGAAAGGTTTTGGCTGTCCGTAATAATGCTGGCTCACCTTGGAGATTGGGAACTATGTGGCGACCCGAAAATAGGACTCCGCCTAATTGATTGTAGTAAAGGCAAGATGAGCCAGGAGAATGGCCTGGTGTCCAAATTACTTGGGCGGTTGGATCTAAAGTCAGTTCCCGCCCAAAGCTGGTGACAGTTAATCCTGGTAATAAATAAGCTTCTTGTTCTTGAATGACAACCTCACAGCCTAAAGCTTGCTGGATTTCTGCTGTTTTACCAATAGCACCGCGGTGTGTGATGACTAGCCAGCGCACACCGCCATGCGATCGCAAAAAATCTAAATTTGTCGGTTCAAAAGCAGGACAATCAATGAGGATATTACTTTCATTTCTTACAATAAAATAAGAGGTTCCCCCTAATGTGTCCCGATTGGGCGGAAATGCAAAAATATTTTGCGCGAGCACAGCCCTTGGTGGCTTAACTGTATGATTTGGCTGTTGGGGTAAGGGGCACATAAGAAAAACCGAAGTTGAGGAGTTGTCTAATTCGTTTGGTTACAGAGTTCAATTTCTTTAAGCAAGAAGCTTGAGAATGAATAATTGCTGTTAACCGTTATGAAAAAAATTGGGGTTTTATCGTCTGGCTAGTAGTGAAGGCTGTGGTGCTAACGCTACAGGTGGGACATTTTTTCAAAATCACTGAAGAACAAATGACATTTTGGTTTCTCCTCCTACTGGGACTAGCTACTTATCTAATGGTGCAGCGTGTCGTCGCCCATAGCACCCAGACACCCGTCTGGTTGTTATGGCTAGTTTTAATGACACCAGCATTTTTGTTGACCGGATGGACACTGATGTATGGTACGAAACAACCGCCACCCTCATCACTGATTCTCTGGTCGTCAATCATCTGCGTTCTGTTATACTGGCTGTTATTTCAATGGGGACGGCGAACACCTATAGATAAACAAACGGAACCCCAAGCCATTGAATCACAATCGGTTATTCATCCTACCGCAGAACCAGTAACAGTGCGTCCCATAGAGCCAACGGAAGAAACCCAGCTGCGAAATTGTTTTCCCTGGTCTACATACTACATTCAAAACATTGAATACCGACCCCAAGCTGTCATCTGTAGGGGTCAGTTGCGAACCACACCAAGCCAAGCCTACCAGCAAATTAAGTCTAATATCGAAGAACAATTTGGCGATCGCTTTCTGTTGATATTTCAAGAAGGTATCAATAGCAAGCCTTTCTTTGTGTTGGTTCCCAATACTCAAGCGGCTAAATCTGCAAATTCTGCTAAGGGCGAACAGTTAACGCGCCCAGGATTAGCATTGTTGCTTTTAGTAGCTACCTTGGTTACGACTACCTTAATCGGAACGAGAATTGCTGGTGTTGATCCAAAAGCGCTACAAGCTGACCCCAATATGTTTCTTCAGGGATTGCCCTATGCTTTAGCATTAATGACGATTTTGGGCATCCATGAACTAGGACACTATTTAACTGCGAGGTATTATAAAATACGCTCAACGCTACCTTATTTTATTCCTGTGCCTTTTTTCTTAGGAACATTTGGCGCATTTATTCAGATGCGGAGTCCTATCCCTAACCGCAAAGCTTTATTTGATGTAAGTATTGCAGGCCCAATTGCGGGTTTTATTGCCACATTACCAATAATAATTTGGGGTTTAGCTCATTCTGAGATAGTTCCGCTGACGGAAAAAACTAGTATCTTAAATCCGGATGCGCTCAATCCTAAATACTCCATATTGCTAGCGCTGCTGTCAAAATTAGCATTAGGAAATACCTTAACTGCACAATCAGCGATTGATTTACATCCTGTTGCTGTCGCCGGTTTTTTGGGATTAATTGTCACCGCCTTAAATTTGATGCCAGTTGGACAACTAGATGGTGGTCATATTGTCCATGCTATTTTTGGACAGAGAACTGCGATCGCAATTGGTCAAATTGCTCGCTTATTGTTGTTACTGCTGTCTTTGATCCAATCTGAATATTTATTTTGGGCAATTATTTTATGGCTCATTCCCTTAGTTGATGAACCTGCACTTAATGATGTTACCGACCTAGATAATGGGCGTGACATATTAGGTTTATTATCAATGGCTTTGTTAGTTATAATTGTCTTGCCACTTCCCCAAGCAATGGCTAATTTGCTACAGATTTAAAAGTGGAATCAGGATTAATTAATCAAACATATTTGCAAAAGTTGCTGTTCAAAACCCCGACTTCTTCAAGAAGCCGGGGTTCTAAATATTAATAAATTCAGTAAAGTTTCAACCTAAATTTTTCTACTTTCGTAATTATACCAATTTGAAAAAAGAATGCGACAGATTGCAATACTGCTCGGTTAAGGATTTTCAACTCGGAATTTGGTTTTGGGAAAAGGGTAAGGGTTAAAGGTTTTTTCTTGCCCTTTTCCCCTTCCCCTTTTGCCCTTAACCGACAAGTATTGCGACAGATTGTAGGGGCAAGGCACTGCCTTATCCTTTAGAATCTATTGATGTGTCGCAAACATTATTTGATTTGGTATTACTAATTATTGTGTTTAAATTCCAAAACTTTGCTTTTACCAGGATTCATCAACCCATAGGGGTCAACCATTTCTTTAAATTTTAACTGTTCGGGGTCAATGACTTTTCTGCCACCATCTTCAATAATATATGTATGAGGATTGGCAATCATTACACCTTGCGCTTCGTGATAGCGGATAATTTCATTAAGGCGTTCTTCTGTGGTGTAGCGGACAAGTTGTAAAGCACCAGCAATAACTGCACCCCTAACTCTAAAAAATTCTAAATGCATCATCACTTCATCACCAAAATGATGATATAAATGCTCAACTAATTGCAAACTCGCATCTGGCGGAAAGATGCTTTGTAAATAGGTAATTGAGGTATCGACAGTGCGGGCGTGTAATGTTGTGTGGTTCCAGGTAAATTCGGCTAAATGAGTGCCTTTACCTGCATCTTGTGCGGGTTTTTGATAGGTAATTTCTCCGCCATATTGTTGTACTAATCCTGGTAGAAATTCTAAACTCGGTTCAGCAACCATTAAAAATACTGGGTGCTTACCTTGGGGAATGTATTCATGCAAAGCATGGAAATACTGGGGAATAGGCGATGCAAATACAGTAATTAATTTCTTCATCATGCCATCAGCAATACCCAGGGCATAGCCAAACTTTGCTGCTGTCATGAAGTCATCAAAGGTAACAATTACTTCCGCCCAAGGATAAGCAGAGGCTAAGGGAAGTTCTAATTGGGTGATGATGCCATTAATACCCCAAGCATGGTTGACCTTTTGCACATCATCGCCGCGTAATTCGATGATGTGGGGTTCATCTTCTAAAGTTACCACTCGCAGTCCTAAAAGATTACCGCGATCGCCTAATAAGCCATATTGAATTGAGCCAATCCCTCCACTTCCGCCAGCAATAAAGCCGCCAATGGTGGCTGTGCGGTAGGTTGAGGGAGCCATTCGCATTTCCCAGCCAATTTCTCGCGCTTTTTTATCTAAAGCTGCCAATTTTACGCCAGCTTCTACTCGCGCTACGGCTGGTTTTACCCAGAGAATTTCGTGCATTTTGGTCATATCGAGAATTACGCCACCATGCATAGGTACACATTGGCCGTAATTCCCTGTACCTGCACCCCGGACGGTTACAGGGATGCGGTGTTTGGCGCAGATTGCAGCCACCTTAATCACTTCGGCTTCGTTAGCGGGACGAACGACGATATCACCGACTTTTCCGGCTAATTTGGGGACGAGAACGGGGCTAAAGGTGTGATAGTCCTGGGATAATTTGGCGACTTGGGCGGGGTCGGTGATGGTTTCGATGTCTGCGAAAGCAGCAGTTAGGGTATCTAAATTGAGAGTTGTCATTAGTATTTTAGTTAAAGTAGTAAATTTCTTATTATTCTCACGCATTTAGAGGTTATTTATAAAGTAAAAATCAAATTAATGTAAGATTTATTATTCCAATTTACAAAAATAGTTAAACCAATATGTAGGGGCAAGGCAGTGCCTTGCCCTCTACAATAATTTTATATATTGCCAACTTATTTAAATTGGTATTAATCAAAAATTATGAGCTAATTTCCTCATGAAATATAATATTATCCCAGCATATTCAGTTTTTAATCAGGCAATGCCTACCTTATATATATTTACCTATTTTCTGCTTTTCTCAATTGATATTATCTACCAACCATTTACAGAAACTTGCATGATAAAAGCTGTAATATTCTGCGCCTGATATTTGTTGCTGGGTTAAAAACTCAAACCAATTTTCTAACACTTCTTCAATATCAAATTCATCTACATTGAGAATTTCGGCAATTGCTTCTACAGAGATGGGCTGCTGTTGCTTAACTAAAACTTTCAACACGGCTTGGCTAAATTCCTTATCTTGATTTGCAGCTTTCATTTTTTGCCAATGCTGTTGATAATATGTTTCTAAACCAGGCGGGATTTGATTGTATTGCCAAGATTCTGGATAGAAACCCTCAGAGATAGCGGCTAAAATTTGGCTGACATACATAAAATTATTTTCTGATTTAGCAGCAAGGCTAGTGCAAAATTCTTGCTCGTTGATTTGGTGATGATTTAGCCAAGCTTTTATATCTTCGTGATTTAAATATTGTTGAATATATGTTTGGATATCTTGCTGAGTTGATTCTGAGTAGTCTGCTAAATTAAGAATATGGGATGGTGTTTCAATTAATAAACCAGATTTCTCTCTCAAAAAAGGTCGGCGGGTGAGGAGAAAATAAACTCTATCTGGGAGATAGCGGGGAAGATAAAATAAATTTGTACCAGGAGATTGACTATTGCGGTCAATGCGGTCTAAACCATCAATAGTAATGATGAGTTTTTGCTGAGGTTTTAACTCATCGCTGATTTGCTGAATTAATTGATGTAGAGATGTGATGTTGAAAGTCTCTACAGGTAAGTTATCAATAGCAAAAATCTCTATAAGTTGGGTGCAAATATTGCTAATAAATTCCTCGGCGCGATTTTTACCCTCAAGTTCAACGTTGTAATAGACAACATGAGGATTATCTGTCGCATATTTGGCGAGAATTGCACTTTTACCGCTACCGGGTGCGCCTGTGATGGTGAAGTAACCCTGGCGATAACGGTGAATAAATTCATCAATCGCTGTAAATACAAATTCACGACCGATAAAATTATGGCTTTTGGCTTGAATAATTTGCTCAAACTCTGTGGGATGTCCTCTGGAATTGATTGTAGTGGGTGGTTTGGGAAGTGAATTCATAATTATTCTGTATAGCTGATAAATATAAGTTAAACAAATTCTGGTTGTGATTGCTGGTTTAGTTGCAGATACTCAATAATCAATAAGCGCAGGTAATCTAACATTTGCAAATAGGCTTTAATTTGTCTGTATGCTTGAAGATTCGCAAAATAAAACTGAGCAATCACTGAAATATCAAATATTCGCATATTTTGTAGTTTCTCAATAGCCTGTTGTGTATTTTCAATTCGACCTCGCGCTTGAATTTGACTGGCGTAACCTCTGATATCTACTGTTAATAGTTCGATTTCTTCTAAAAGTGTAAATTCTTCTTCAGAGCTAGCATAAAAAGCAGCAATTTCTTGACGTTCTTGTTTGGTGTTGCGGTAATCAATACTTAACTGCTCTAGTAATTGAATAATGTAATTCCTTTTCATTTCTGGGCTTTGAGTATTTAAGGCTGCTTCAGTCATCATTTACTCCATAAGTAACTATTTTTTCTATCCCAAATTTATCAGTCCGTACAATTAAATATTCATTACCTTTGCGATAAACTGCTGAACCATCAGGGCGGTATCCAGCTTTTGGAACTCTTACTGCTCTCTTTTTATTGAAGTTATCAGCTTTTCTTAAGTATTTTAATGGATCGAACTCTTTTCTAGAGGCATGGTCTAGAATACTTTGGGAAACACTGATATATGTTGAAGCATCCCAGTCATTTAAGTATTGCTTTATTTCAATAACTTCATCTTCAGTATATCCTTGACATAATTGTTCTAAAAATGGGTCTTTTGGTAGTTCATACTGCATTGTTTTTGACTAAAATTGCTTCATTTAAAAGATTTAATAAGGTAAGACAAACTATGAGAAGACAGTGGAGGTAATGATAACTGTGCAGTTATTAAGACGTAAATTCACAGTTGAGCAATATCACAAAATGCTTGAGTCGGGGATTCTCACAGAAGATGACCGAGTGGAATTGATCCGGGGAGAAGTTATTGAGATGTCGCCTATTGGGACAAAACACGCGGCTTGTGTAAATCGCTTGATTAATTTGTTAGTGCAATTGTTAGGAAAGCGCGTTATAGTTGCGGCGCAAAATCCGATTAGATTAAACGATAACTCACAACCTCAGCCAGATGTAGCATTACTTAAACCCCGTGATGATTTTTACGTCACTGCTCACCCCCAACCCCAGGATATTTTTTTATTAATTGAAGTAGCTGATTCCACTATTGAGTATGACCAAGAACAGAAAATTCCTTTATATGCAGAAGCAAACATAATTGAAGTTTGGTTAGTAGATATTAACGAGCAAATTGTCGAAGTTTATCAACAACCTACCGCCGCAGGATATCAGCATATTCAAAAGTTTGCTAGCGGTCAAACTTTATCAATTCTAGGCTTAAGCGATGTAAACATTAGCGTCAATGAAATCCTCTGTTAGTCATCTTATATATAGTTTCTCCAGTACAAATGACCAATGACAAATGACAAATGACAAATGACGAATTACGAATTACCTCCCTTGTTCTCAACCTGCAAAAAATGTACCTTACCTGAAGCATCACCCGCTATGATTGTCATGCCATCAGGTGCAACTGCAAAGCAAGAAATGGAACCTTCGCCTGTGAAAGTGGCAATTACCTCCCTTGTCTCCAGATTCCAGACTTTGAGGGTGTTGTCAGATGAACCAGAAATCACCCGTTGACCATCGGGAGTAACGACGATCGCTCTTACAAAGGAACTATGACCCTTGAGGGTGAAGAGTTCTGCTCCAGTTTGCAGATTCCAGACTTTGAGGGTGTTGTCATCGGAAGCAGAAATCACCCGTTGACCATCGGGAGTCACGGCGATCGCTCTTACCCAGTCACTATGACCATTGAGGGTGAAGAGTTCTGCTCCAGTTTGCAGATTCCAGACTTTGAGGGTGTTGTCAGATGAAGCAGAAATCACCCGTTGACCATCAGGAGTAACGGCGATCGCATTTACCCAGTTACTATGACCCTTGAGGGTGAAGAGTTCTGCTCCAGTTTGCAGATTCCAGACTTTGAGGGTGTTGTCAACAGAACCAGAAATCACCCGTTGACCATCGGGAGTAACGGCGATCGCATTTACCCAGTTACTATGACCCTTGAGGGTGAAGAGTTCTGCTCCAGTTTGCAGATTCCAGACTTTGAGGGTGTTGTCGCCGGAAGCAGAAATCACCCGTTGACCATCGGGAGTAACGGCGATCGCACTTACAAAGGAACTATGACCCTTGAGGGTGAAGAGTTCTGCTCCAGTTTGCAGATTCCAGACTTTGAGGGTTTTGTCATCGGAAGCAGAAATCACCCGTTGACCATCGGGAGTCACGGCGATCGCTATTACCGAGTTACTATGACCCTTGAGGAGGGTGAAGAGTTCTGCTTCAGTTTGCAGATTCCAGACTTTGAGGGTGTTGTCAACAGAACCAGAAATCACCCGTTGACCATCGGGAGTAACGGCGATCGCTCTTACATAGGAACTATGACCCTTAAGGGTGAATAGTTCTTTTCCAGTTTGCAGATTCCAGACTTTGAGGGTCTTGTCATCTGAACTAGAAATTACCCGTTGACCATCGGGAGTCAGGGCGATCGCACTTACCGAGTTACTATAACCCTTGAGGGTGAAGAGTTCTGCTCCAGTTTGCAGATTCCAGACTTTGAGGGTGTTGTCATCGGAAGCAGAAATCACCCGTTGACCATCAGGAGTAAGGGAGATCGCACTTACAAAGGAACTATGACCCTTGAGGGTGAAGAGTTCTGCTCCAGTTTGCAGATTCCAGACTTTGAGGGTTTTGTCAACAGAACCAGAAATCACCCGTTGACCATCGGGAGTAACGGCGATCGCACTTATCGGCTTACGATGACCCTTGAGGGTGAATAGTTCCTCTCCAGTTTGCAGATTCCAGACTTTGAGGCTGTTGTCAGATGAACCAGAAATCACCCTTTGACCATCGGGAGTGAGGGCGATCGCATTTACAAAGGAACTATGACCTGTGAGGGTGCGGATTAAGCGTCCCCCTGGTGGCGTTAAGCTTGGGGTTACGGGACGCAGCCAAGGGGTAGTTGTCTGTTGCTGAATTTGTCTTAATAATGCCTGAATATCGTCTGGCATATTCTCATGTAGTAACCTTCCATGCAATTGACTCGCTAATTGCTGCTTATCTGTTACTAAAACATGGGCGGATAGTCTCAATGCACCTTGAAGTAATTTGAGAGTTTTGAAGTTTTCAGAGGTTTCAGCACTATCAATCAAATCATAATCTTCAATTAAAGACTGCACCCCAAACTCAGGATGATTAATTTTGGCATTAATGAAATCAAAATCAGTCAGGGTTTGGTAATACTTCTCTAAATTTACGGAGTTGACCAGATTATAAGGATATCTGCCCAGATAAGCTTTGACTTTGTAAGACTTTTTAGATAAATATTTATCAGTTGTTTCGACCATTTCATTTTATATTTTTCAATATGTAGGTTGGGTTGAGGAACGAAACCCAACAATCAACAACTTTTTCTATAACACTAATCATCAAAAAAGAATTAAGGTGCGTTAGCCTGCGGCATAACACACCCTACATCCTATGAATATTTAATATTCTTTTCCCAGTAATTAACAATGCGTTGATTTACCTCTGTAAATAGCTGTCGCTTGGCTTGCAATGCTCTTTGCGTTTGGAGAAAATCTAAAAAACTGGCGTGATAGATGCTGTAACAATCATCTCCATCTACATTCTGTTTTTTCAAATACTCTAACCAGTCATCTAAAACTTTTTGCACCTCAAACTCATCTTTTTCTGCAATATCAGCAATCATTTCACAAGGTATGGGCGTGCCAATTTCTACTAAGATAAACAAAATAATTACTTTAATCTCTTCATCTTTGTTATTCATCCCCATCCGCGCCCAGTGGGTTTGATAATATTGCTGAAGACCATCTGGTAATTCTTTTAAACTCAAGTCATTATAAAAGCCCCGCGCAATCCCTGGTAAAACATAGCGCAGATACATGAAATTATTTTCACTCTTGGCTGCTACCTGCTCAATAAAAGTTTCATCAGCAATATTTTGTTCTTGCATCCATTTCCTCAAACCATCTTTCCACTCTGTGTCATGGTTAAGAATGAAGCGGATATATGCTTGAATATCATCACGACTTAATTCAATATACTGATTTGCTGTTAAATTTAACTCTACTTGCTCGACACCTTCAGTATATAAGCGCTTTTTACTGGGTTCATAGCGTCGCCTCGTCAGCAAAAAATAAACTTTATCTGGTAGAGTCTTAGGCAAATATAAAATATTTTCTCCGCCTGGTTCTTGTTCTACTTCATCCAATGCATCAACCACAATCACCAAGTTTTCACCATCAGGAATTTTGCTACTAGCTTTAACTAATAAAGCTGATAAATCATCACTCTCAGCATTTTCTAACTGGTAGCGATTAATTAGCTGCTGACGAATGCTTTTAAGAAATAATTCCGGGCGATTGCGTCCATCTTGCAAGACATTAAAATAACAAATCGCCTGATTATCATAAACATACTTGGCTGCTATAGCACTTTTCCCCATCCCTGCATCACCAATCACGGTAAAATAACCCTTGGGATATTTTTTGAGGAGATCTGCAAACTCTTTAAATACAAATTCCCGCCCACAAAACGAGCGAATCTTTTCTTTAATTAGCGGTTCAAACTCTGCTGGGATTGTTGACGATGTCACAGGGTTGGAAATTGCTCTATTTATATCTGGTTGATGATAATTTTTCTTCAGGTAAGTTCGCAAAAGCTCAAACTTTCCTGCACCTTCTTGGGTAGCTAATGCAGGACAACTCTCACGAAATTTATCATAAATAATTTTTAGTCTACTTTTGACGGCAGCTTCAGATATTTTTAATTCATCTGCAAGTTTGACTTGGCTGATTTGGGCATTTTCATGAGGTAGCGCAGCCAATAAAGTCTCTTCTTGTTCTGGTGACAAGCCATGTTTACCCGCCTCTTGACGAAGAAAATCTTGCCAATCCATGAATGTGATTCCCCGGTCAATTTAGCAAAGATTATAACTTATCTGTTGCTTTTGTTGCATAATTTTGACGATCTATACCTTGAATATACCTTAGTTATACCTCTCTTATATCTACTTTAATTAGACCTATATTTATACTTTCATCAAACTTCAGTCTTGCTAAAGGGTGACACGATAAAGATGTGGATAAAAACCACCAGAAAATCCCAACCAAAAATAAAAATAGGTAATTATGAAAGTTAATTATGGCAACAAAGCACAAACAAATCACAACATTAATGATGTAAAAAAAGAATTTATGCAAGAACTATTAAGACAAGCAAAATTAACCTTCAATTTAGCTTTGAGTGTCACCGCCGCTTCTGCCATTATGACTTTAGGCGGTGTAGGTTTGCTGTATTTCAACAAAGTATCAGAAGCCAGTCTCACAGCCGGAGGTGGCGCACTGGCTACTATCACCAGCATTCAATTCGCCAAGCAAACCAAAGAGGAATTATTAGAGATAATAGAACAAGCAGAGCAGTAAATTTACGGGTAATTGCTCCATAATCCTGAAAATAACCTGAAAAGTGGAGCAATTATCTCCTCATTTCGCCTTCCAAACGAAAACATTCTGGTTCTGAACAGGAAAGTTCTTGTTTGGAACAAAAACATTCTCGTTTGGAACAGGAATATTCTCGTTTAGAACCTGAACATTCTCATTTGTAACCGGAAAGTTCTCGTTTCAACCTAGAACATTCTCATTTGTAACCGGAACATTTTCGTTCAGAACATGAACATTCTTGTTTCCAGGCTGAACCTTCATGTTCTCAACTCGAAGTTTCAAGTAAAAAAGGCGATATCTAAGTTAATCATTATACAAATACGTTGGTAAGGGCAAGGCAATGCCTTGCCCCTACAATAAATATTGTGGATCAAGGGTTTCATGGATTAGTGTTAATCTTCTGGTTCAACTGCGCTTTCGTGCCATTTACGTAATATAAAGTCCGATAAAGCACTCAAGCTGACGAAAATTAACACACCCAACCCCGTAGTCAGAAATAATGCGGCGAACATTCGCGGAATTTGCAGGTTATAGCTGGAAATGAGAATGCGATAGGCGATACCGGATTTTTCCCCGCCAGTTCCCGCGACAAATTCCGCGACAACTGCGCCAATTAAAGCTAAACCACCGCTAATTTTTAACCCACCTAAGAAGTATGGCATGGCACTGGGTAAGCGCAAATACAGCAGGGTTTGCCAACGAGAGGCTTTGTAGAGTTGAAATAAGTTGAGTAAGTTGCGGTCTACACTGTTGAGTCCCAAAGTAGTATTAGAGACGATGGGGAAAAAGGCGACAATCCAGGCGCAAACTACTAAGGCGGCGAAGGTATTGTTTTTGAACCAGAGAATAATTAAAGGTGCGATCGCAACTATGGGAGTTGTCTGTAAAATGACTGCATAGGGAAATAAGCTGCGCTCAATCCATTTGCTTTGGGTAAACAATATCGCTATCAATAGCCCAGAAATTGCAGCAGCAACAAAGGCGACAACTGTTATTTGTAGGGTAATTAATAAGGATGAGAACAACTCATTCCAATCACTAATTAAGGTTTGCAATACTAAGATGGGGCCAGGGAGAATATAGGGCGGTAATTGTGTAATCCGCACGAATACATCCCACAATAGCAATGCGAAAATCCCAACTAACACAGGTGCAACAATCTCAGGCGAGAGTAATTTGGGGCGACGTTTAAATAGCATCCTCTTTCATTTAAAATGCAACCTTTGGGGGATAATTCATCGCTATTTCTAGAGATTGGGAAACCTGGCGGCAATATTCGTTATACAAAGATGAGGTACGAAATTCCTCGCTGCGGGGGTAAGGCGCAGTAATTTCAATATCTGCAATCATGCGTCCGGGGTTTGTCCCCATCACTACTACTCGATTTGATAAATACACTGCTTCGTAAATATTATGGGTGACAAAAACCACTGTCCAATGGTGTTTATACCATAAATCTAGTAAGTCACTGTTGAGTTTACTACGAGTGATTTCATCTAAAGCCCCAAATGGTTCATCCATTAACAGAATATTTGGTTGGGTTACCAAAGCACGCGCAATTGATACCCGCATTTTCATCCCCCCAGATAACTCACGGGGGTAACTACGCTCACATTTTTCTAATCCTACTAATGCTAATGTTTGCTGCACTAAACTATTAGTTTCTTTTTCAGAAATTCCCGCTAGTTTTAACGGTAGGCGGACATTTTCTTTCACATTTGCCCAAGGCATCAGTGCTGCATCTTGAAACACAAAGGCGAGTTTGCGTGCTTGGGGAGACAAACCCCAGTCAATAGTACCAGAACTGACGCGCCCTAGTCCGGCAATTAATTTCAGAACTGTACTTTTACCACACCCAGAAGGGCCGACGATGCTGATAAATTGTGATTCTGGGATAGCTAAATTTAAGTCTTGTAGCGCCACCGTGCCATTTTTGTAGACTTTGCTAATGTGGCTGAGTTGAATAGCGGGAGGGTTATTCATTAGAAACAGGTAGAGAATAGCCTGCGATCGCCTTAATTATGGTAAACCCTATCGCCACCCTAGGGACTTCCAATTAAAAAAATAACGAATCGCTATGCAGGCAGGGGGGCAGGGGGAGTAAAGAAAAATCTCATTAAATAAATTGGGTAATTTATTCTCTGGAACTCCTCTCAAGCATTTCTCAACCTTTCTGCGTCTCTGCGGTTGATTTACAAGCACAAATTTATCCGCGTGTATCTGCGTTGATCCTCTTCTATTCCTGCGGAACGCTACGCGAACGGCGGTTAATTTTTTATTCCTGTACCTCACCAATATGGGAATCGCCATAACGCAACCTATTTAATTAATCATCGGGAAATTGCCAAGATGAAATACTTTCAACATCTTGGCTATTACATTGAGTACAAGTAGCATCAAATCTTGAATCCATCCATTCATAGCCACAAGCACGACAGTGACAAAAAATATTGTTGCGGTTGGCATCTTTTAATCCCTGATACCATTGCTGTAGTTCTTCAGGATTTTCAAAAGGAGAATTATTAGACATTTCATCAGCCTGGGAAACTAAAGCATTTTTTCTAAGAATTGTTTGGCGCGATCGCTCTGCGGATTCTGGAAAAATTGATTGAGAGTAGAAGTCATCCCCCAGCATCACAAAATCAGCCCGATTTTTGAATTCTTTATCCCCAATCTCCTCACGATTTGTAATACTCTACACCCTTATTGACAAATCGCAAGGTAAATGCATCTTGATACTTAACATTGGACTGAACAATTTTGGACTGCACCATGTTGTCAAATACTAATTTCCATCTTGCTTCAGTCATGGCCCCAATGCCGAGTTTTGCTGCGGCATCAGAAATAACGATCCCATATTCTTTCAGTTTGACAAGGCTATAAGCTAACTGCTCATCTGTCATTTCTGGATTTGCTTTCTTGATTAAATCATTACCAGGTTGAGGATTTTCTAAGTAACTATACCAGCCCTTAATTGAGGCATCAACAAAGCGTGTCACTAAGTCGGGATTTTTGTCTACTAATTCTTTCTTTGTCTCAATTGTAGTTGCGTATGTGGGATAACCATAATCTGCTAGTAAAAACACTATCGGTTTAAAACCACCTTGCTTTTCAACCGCGAATGGTTCTGAAGTGATATACCCTTGTTGCGCTGAGGTTTTGTCAGCCAAAAAGGGAGCAGGATTGAAGTTGTAAGGGCGTTTTTGTGCGTCGGTAAAACCATACTTAGCTTTTAGCAGTGGCCAATAAGTAACGTTTGCAGCAGCGGATACATAAATCGGTTTGCCTTTGAGGTCGGCAAGAGTTTTAATTGCTGTGTTGGGATGGGTAATGATACATTGAGGGTCTTTTTGAAAAATTGCTGCTACGGTAATTTTGGGAATGCTTTGTGCTACTGCATTGATAGCATCAATACCAAAACCCATGAAAAAATCTACTGCACCACCCATCAATAACTGGGTACCACTAGGTACTTGCGGGCCACCCATTTTAATGGTGACATCTAGACCGTGGTTTTTGTAAATTCCAGTTGCGATCGCCTGATAAAATCCGCCGTGTTCTGCTTGCGCTAACCAATTTGTACCAAAGGTTACTTTATCTAACCCAGAAGTTGTAATTTTTTCAGAGTTGCTATTAGCACAGGCACTCACGATGCTACTACTTATACATAAGGAAGCATACTGAAGAAATTGGCGGCGATTCAGGTTATCAAATGTTGCTGATGCTGATGGCGGCTGATTCATGGGATAAAATAAGGCTCTATTGACTGGGGTGTTTTAGCTGATTCTGAATGTACATTCCAGAATTAACTTTTGGTTCACCAGTGAATAAGGTTGAATGGCTAAAGCACGCTGAAAAGCTTGAATTGCTTCACTATATTTGCCTAAAGCTGCATAACATAAGCCCATACCGTGGAGTGCGCCAAAATGTACGGGATTGAGATTCACAACCATCTGACAATCTGCTAGGGACTTTTGATAATTACCCATGCTGTAGTAAAGAAAAGCACGACGATTCCAAGCTTCAGCAAAATCGGGTTGTTCGTTAATTAATCTTGTTAGCACTTCTTCAGCTTCAGTAGTTTCCCCAGCATCCAGTAATTTCTGACTGTGGTCAATTTTCTCCAGCCCATAAATGCCTTTTTGTTGAAACCAGATGCGCCAGATTTTCTTAGTCGCTTGTTCCCGGACTGTAGCATCTGAATTTTTCAAATCTTCAAGTAAAGAGCTGATAGATAAAGAATCCATAAATTCGGTCTAGGTAAATGTATGTATATATCAACTGTCGCACAAAAATCTCTACTTAAACATATTTAAAGTCATCTTTAAATTCTCTTAATTAGAGTTACAAATTTAACGTTTTACGTGTTACATTTTTTATGTATTCAGTAATACTATTAGTACTGGTCTTTAGCGTAAAATTTATAGATAATTAGTCGTTAGGACATCATAAATTTAAAAATAGCAGCTGACTTTTGGTAGTTGACAAAACATGTTAACTAACAGTTGATAAAAACATCACAAAAAAAACCAAGTAATCTATGCCAAAGCCAAATAGTGTTTCCAGGCATATTGTTCTCACATCCCATCCCAATAGTTTTGGCCCCAAACCAATCCCTATTCATTGGGGAGCAGCCGAGCCGATGGAACGCGGCCCGATTATCGCCACTTTGACCAAGCAAGCACACCGAAATGTGATTGGCACCCATTCTGGTAGTTATGCTATCTATCGTGCTTTAGCAGTGGCTAGCGGGGCTTTACAGTCAGATCATCGCGCCGATTTAACTAACACCTCGCCAGTTACCCATATTGGCCCCCATCCCAGCTGGGCCGATCCCGATAAAATTGTGTCTCTTGACCCCTTTGGGGCGGTAGCTAGTGAGGTGTTTGCCTCTTATTACGCCCAAGGTTATGACATCCGCCCGACAATTGCGATTACTCAGGCTCATATTAATATGCCGGAACTGCAAGAAGCGGTAGATAAAGGGCGCTTGCGGGTGGATGGCAAAATTATGAAACCAGGCGGTGATTTGGTCGTTACTAAGGCGGCGATTGAGCCAGTTTGGTATTTACCAGGAATTGCCAAGCGGTTTGGCATTAAAGAAACAGATTTACGTCGCGCTTTATTTGAACAAACTGGGGGGATGTTCCCAGAATTGGTGACGCGTTCTGATTTGGAAGTCTTTTTGCCACCAATTGGCGGTCTTACAGTTTACATTGTCGGTGATATGGAGGCGATCGCAGATCCGCATAAACCGTTAGCTGTGCGAGTACATGATGAATGTAACGGTTCTGATGTCTTTGGTTCCGATATCTGTACCTGTCGCCCTTATTTAGTACATGGGATTGAAGTCTGCGTCCAAACTGCACAGGAAGGCGGCGTGGGTGTGATTGTCTACTGTCGCAAAGAAGGACGTGCGCTAGGAGAAGTTACCAAATTCCTAGTTTACAACGCCAGGAAGCGACAAGAAGGAGGCGATCGCGCTGATGCTTACTTTGCCCGTACAGAATGCGTGGCGGGTGTGCAAGATATGCGCTTCCAAGAATTGATGCCCGATGTATTGCATTGGTTAGGTATTACCCGTATCGACCGCATGGTGTCAATGAGTAATATGAAGTACAACGCCATTACCCAAGCGGGGATTGAGATTGTCGAACGGGTACCCATCCCAGAAGATTTGATTCCCCAAGATGCACGGGTAGAAATTGAAGCCAAGAAGGCGGCTGGCTACTATACCACAGGTGATGTGTTAGATGCGGAAAGTTTAGGTGAGGTGAAGGGGCGAGATTTGGAAGGGTAAAGGGTGAAGGGTGAAGGGTAAAGGGTGAAGTTAAATTTTTTAGCCTTTAGCCTTGATACTTCATCCTTAATTTAGGAGGTGAAGAGTGGATAGACGAACCGCGAAGGCGCAAAGTACACAAAGAGAAGAGGGGAAAGAAGAGATTATTAGATATCTTCGTTCTCCGGAGGCGATTCGAGAAAGGTGTGGGCAATTATTTTCTTGGGTGTGTGAGGGGAACTCAGCGAATTTTGCTTGCGATTTGACACAGTTGGGAAGAGTTGCGGATTATGTGATTGAGGTAATCCGTACAGAGTACCCAAATTTAGATATTCCCTTTCACAGCCGTTGGCGACATTTTGAAGTAGGAGGTGTAAGGCGAGTAGCAAATTTAGATCCTCAGTTGGTGGGATTATCTCCTGCTGATAAGGCGGCGGCTAAGTTTGATTTGGCGATTGTGAGTGTGCTGCTAGATGCCGGTGCTGGTGATCAGTGGCATTATGATGAGATGGAAACAGGCTTGAGGTTGGGGCGTTCGGAAGGCTTGGCTGTGGCTAGTTTCCGGATGTTTTGTGAAGGTAATTTTGCACTTAATAGCTTACCCCAGGCTGATGCTTATCGCTTACAAAGATTAACTGAGGTAGAACTAGCAACTGGTTTTCAAGTCAATGGGGAAAATCCCTTAGTAGGAATTACCGGAAGATTGAATTTATTACAAAAATTAGGACAAGTCATAGTTACTTTCCCCCATTTGTTTGGATATCACAATCCTCGTCCGGGGAATTTAGTTAATTATCTGTTGGGTAAGTCAGAAAATCGACAATTGGCTGCTGCTACTGTGTTAAGTGCAGTCTTAGAAGGGCTGAGTGATATTTGGCCAGGAAGATTAGAGATAGCTGGGGTAAATTTAGGTGATGTCTGGCAACATCCAGCTATTAATGATGATGGATTAGTGCCTTTTCATAAGTTGTCTCAGTGGTTGACATATTCTTTATTGGAACCATTACAAGAACTGGGTATAACAATTACTGGTTTAGATCAACTTACTGGTTTACCAGAATATCGTAATGGGGGTTTATGCCTTGATTTAGGACTTATTACTGTAAAAAACCCTGAGATTTTCCGCACTTCTCACTCAGTAGCATCAGAAATTATCGTTGAATGGCGCGCTTTGACTGTGATTCTTCTAGATTTGATTGCTACGACAGTGCGCGACAAGTTGGGTATGAGTAGCGAAGAACTCCCATTAGTCAAAATTCTCCAAGGGGGAACTTGGACAGCCGGACGCAAAATTGCTGCTGAACTCAGAACAGGTGGGATACCCCCCATACAAATAGAAAGTGATGGCACGGTATTCTAGGGGACTGGGGACTTGGGAAGGCAGGGGAGCAGGGAGCAGGGGGAAATAGTTAATTCCAATTACCAATTACCCATTACCAAATGACAAATGCCAAATGACAAATCAAGTCACGTTAATTGAACACCCGTTAATTCAGCACAAACTAACGCTGATGCGTCGGGCGGAGACGAGTACAACGAAGTTTCGCAACCTCGTTAAAGAAGTTAGTTTGTTGTTGGCTTATGAGGTAACGCGGGATTTACCTGTGAAATATGAAGAGATTCAAACGCCCCTCGCCGCCATGAATGCGCCTGTGCTTGCGCCGGATAAAAAGCTGGTGTTGGTTTCTATTATGCGGGCGGGACAGGGTATTTTAGATGGGATGTTGGAGTTGATACCCTCAGCCAGGGTGGGACACGTAGGCTTATATCGTGACCCAAAAACTCTGATTCCTGTGGAATATTATTTTAAGGTTCCCCATGATGTCGAACACCGAGACATGATTGTTGTCGATCCGATGTTAGCAACGGGTAATTCGGCGGTGGCGGCGGTGGAACGCTTGAAATCTACAAATCCGTTATCAATTAAGTTTGTTTGCTTACTTGCTGCACCGGAAGGGATTAAGCATTTCTGTGAAGTACATCCAGATGTGCCTTTATATACGGCTGCTATTGATGATTATTTGGATGAACACGGCTATATTATCCCTGGTTTAGGAGATGCAGGCGATCGCTTATTTGGTACAAGATAATCAATTAGTCAGAGTGACGATTTTCTCCAAAGTAAGCATTACCTAAAGCTTTAGGCGGTGTCGATTTCCCTGCTAATCCCACCAATGCGAATAAAGCGATCGCATAAGGTAACATGACTAAAAATTGGTAAGGTATATTTGCCCCTAATGCTTGAATTCGCAGTTGCAAAGCTTCGGTAGCCCCAAATAGCAAACAAGCCAATGCACTACCTAGAGGATGCCATCTGCCAAAAATTAAAGCTGCGATCGCAATAAATCCTTTACCTGCACTCATTCCCTCGGCAAAAAATCTCACCTGTACTAAGGTTAAATAAGCACCTCCCAAACTAGCAAGACAACCGCTAATGACTACAGCTAGATAACGCACACTAGGTACCGAAATTCCAGCTGTATCAGCAGCTTGCGGCGATTCACCCACAGCCCGCAATGTTAGCCCAAAGCTAGTTTGAAACAATATATATGTTGTGAAAATAACTAATATTAATAGTAAATATACTAAAACATCTTGCTGAAATAACAACGGCCCAATCACGGGAATATTCGCCAAACCAGGAGTAATTATCGTCCCAATTCCCGGTAATTGCTGTGTACTACTACCACCAAATATCAACCTTCCCAGAAATGATGTTAACCCGGCGGCGACAAGATTAATTGCTAGTCCAGATACTAATTGGTCAACACGCAAAGTTACACATAAAAAAGCGTGGAGTAACCCTACCAATGCGCCAGCAACCAAAGCTACGATTACGCCCAGCCAAGGATTTCCACTGTAGAAAGTAGCAACAGCGCTAGTAAAAGCCCCAGTTATTAACATACCTTCTAAAGCGATATTTAACACACCTGAACGTTCCGAATACAATCCCCCTAAAGCAGCAAATCCCAAGGGTACAGCTAGACGTACAGTCGCAACCAAGTAATCAGAGAAAAAATTGAGGTTATTCATAGAGCTATTTTTAAACGCCAAGGTTCGCTGAGGAAAGCGCAAATTATAGGACTTCCAGAAATTAAATGATTCAATCAGCAAGGGGGAAGATATTGAGTAAATTCTTTCTCTCCCTCTGCGCCACGGCAGTTGCTCTACTTGGGGAAACCCCTGGGTACCCGTCACTGCGTCCTCTGCTACCCTTAGCCATAGGATATTTTTTTATGTGGAAGTCCCTATTGCAGAGTTTTCTTGGCGTTACTCTGCGTTAACCTTGGCGTGACTCTGGGTTTTTACCCTGATTGCTCTTTCCACCGCTAAACTAATAGCAATAAACAATACTGCTAAACCCTGAATCGCGTATACCACAGTTACTGGCACACCTGCACTCCGCTGCATCACATTCGCACCACTACGCAACGCCGCAAAAAATAGCGAAGTTAACACTACACCGACCACACTACCACGACTGAGAAATGCGATCGCAATAGCATCAAATCCATAACCTGGCGAAACCTGTTCAAATAGCCGATATTTTAACCCCATTACTTCACAACTCCCAGCTAAACCTGCTAAACCTCCGGCTAACGCCATTACCAGCATAATGGTACGTTCTACCGACATTTGAGCATAACGGGCGGCGATGGGGTTAAATCCCACAGCGGTGATTTGGTATCCTAAAGGCGATCGCCCTAACAATACCCACAATATCCCAGCAGCAAGTAAAGCTAATAAAATCCCAGCATGGGCAAGGCTTTGTGGTAGTATAATCGCTAGGCGGGCGGTCTTGGCAATTAATGGCGAATATGGGCTAGGTGCGCCTGGTGCCATTAAAGGATTCTGGACGAGGTAGCTAACTAAATTTACGGCGATGTAATTTAGCAATAACGTCGTAATTACCTCATTCACTCCCCGTAAGGCTTTGAGATAACCAGGAATCCAACCCCAAACCGCACCAAACACAAATCCGGCAAACAGTGCTAAGGGGATATGAATGACAGCAGGTAATCCTTGCAGGTATAACCCAACTAAAGTACTTCCCAACGCACCTAAGTAAATTTGTCCTTCACCACCGATATTAAATTGCCCAGCCCGTAATGCTATCAACACACCCAAGCTGGTGAACAATAGCGGTGTCATTTTGGTGAGGGTATTACCAAAACCAAAGTAGCTGGAAAGGGATTCTTGAAATAAAGCTGTGTATGCGGTGAGGGGATTTGCCCCAGCTAGGAGGATGAGGATAGCACCAACGAGTAGAGCAGATGTAATAGCTATTAGTGGTGATAGGATTGGTAGCAGAAATTTCATGCGATTATTTGCGATCGTTATGTAATATTTGCCAACCTTCAACCTCAAAAATGAATATCGAGTAATATCTCGATTAGGAATCGCTACAAAACTTTTGCTATAAATACTCAACCGCGAAGTCTTTGCGATGACTGGCGCTATTATTCCTTACAATAATATTGCTCTAAATCTCTACAGAGCATTGTATCCCCATTTGTGTTCTCGAGGTTGCCGGATAAATTTTAGGGATTAAAAATCCCTAATCTAGGAGTTAGCTGCAATGCACACAACTTTAAGGACTTCCAACTACAAAAATATTCCATTTATATGAAGTACCTTACCCAGTGACAATCTGCTGTAATTTTCAAGCAGTATAATAACAAAGCAGGAAATCGAAACTATTTGGGTAATGGTAAGGATTTTAGGTATAAGGTAAATCTAAAATCCCAAATTATTTGAGGCTAGCTTATCGCCGATTATAGTATTAAGAATTGCTTGTTGTTACTTCTCTCTTAATAAACAAAGCACGATAAACTGGCTCCCCCTTATTTTGAGTAGCTATCTCTCTTTCTGTTGCAACTGGTAGCGGGTTTCCTGTCAGCCATTCTTCTGCACTAAGTTTCTGAAATACTGGATTTTCAGCAAATAGATTCCGCATTTCTAATGCTAAAGATTCTATATCTGATTGTAAAAATACAACCCCACCAACAGCTAAATAATTTGCTAATTCTGCCACTAATTCTGGTTGTACTATTCGCCGTTTAGCATGGCGGGTTTTAAACCAAGGATCGGGAAATTGAATAGTGACGCGTTGTAATATTCCTGGTGGCAAAGAAGATAAGAGTGGTTGTAAAGATTTATTTACATTGCAAAATAAATAATGGAGGTTTGTTAAACCTAAATCTGCAGACAAATGATTTGCCTCTACTACTAAGGGTTCTCGAATTTCTAAGCCGAGAAAATTCCACTCAGTTTCTATTTTTGCCATATTCAACAAAAACCTTCCCCTAGCACAGCCAATATCTAAATGTAATGGTTGGTGAGGCTGGGTATATACTTTCTCCCAATCAAGAGTACTGATTGCTTTTTGATACTTTTGGGCAAGTGGATTAACATGTTGACGTACTCGCACAGCGGCCAAAATAGCTTCTCCTTAACACGATTATCTCAAATAACAGCGATTAACGAATATTTTATCTTAAATAACAATTAGCGAGAAAAGAGCAAGGTAAATTCATCTCAGAATTTGCTTACTCTTTATCATCTATATCTGAATAACTCTAATATTGTGAATCATATCAGAGAACCTACTTGTTATTTCTTCGTTACCAGCGCCTAATCCGCTAAAAAATCAATAAAGATTTACCAAAAATATTTGTTTTATTATTAGCACTCATCAAAAAAAATAGTAGCTTGCATTGGCTGCTTCTATACATAAATTTTTAATATTCATTTTATTAGAGAATTTTTAAATATAGACTTCACAGCTTTACTAACTACTGGCTGTACTATTTTCACCAGAGACACCTATAAACTCTATTCTCCAAGGCAGATGAAAATTTTGATCCCTTTTGTCTACTCTACACTAATAACTACTGCAATTGACTTAAAGCCAGGTTTACGGGTTCCACAAAAACCCCTAATCTGCCAAAATGGTTTTAGTGAAATCAGTCTGTTGAACAGCATATGTGCTTGTTTTGTAAGATAAATTTAATGTCGTTCTCGGCAACGTATTGATGTGTACAAATGTTAAGCCTTGACGCTTCAAAGCAGGTTTACAAAGCGCGAGTTATACTCTTGGGAAAAGGCTTGTTTTAAACCCTAATTTAATAAACTATCTGAAATCAATGGCTTTAAATTTTCGCTTTGCCATAGTTAGCGATTTACATATCGCACTGACTCATACAATTTGGGATCATCCCAGCCGCTTTCATCTAGTGGAAGTCAGCATCCCCGCTTTTGAAAGCGTATTAGAACATTTAACACAGCTTGACTTAGATTTTCTCTTAATCCCAGGAGATTTAACCCAACATGGCGAACCAGAAAACCACGCTTGGTTACAACATCGTTTAGCTAAATTACCTTTTCGTGCCTATGTTGTGCCTGGAAATCACGACGTACCTGTGTTGATGGCGGATGAACAATCGATTGCGTTTGCCGATTTTCCCTACTACTACCGCAAGTTTGGTTATGAGAATCCCCAACAACCTTACTACACAACTGAGTTGCTACCTGGAGTTAGGCTAATTGGCTTAAATTCTAACTCTTTTAATGAACAAGGTCAGCAAATAGGGCGTTTAGATGATCAACAGTTTCAGTGGTTAGAAGAAGTACTGGCAAAAGTCAAAGATGAATTAGTGTTGGTGATGGTGCATCACAATGTGGTTGAGCATCTACCCGATCAATTACGGCATCCGATGGCAAACCGCTATATGTTGGAAAATGCCAGAGAATTAGTACAATTGCTCAAACGCTACAACGTAAATTTAGTATTTACTGGGCATTTACACGTACAGGATGTTGCTTGCTCAGAAGGGGTATATGATATTACCACTGGTTCTTTAGTCAGCTATCCTCACCCCTATCGTGTATTAGAGTACCATCGCGATAACTACGGAAGACAGTGGTTACAAATTTTATCCCATCGGGTGGAAGCAGTCCCAGATTTTCCCAACTTACAACAGTTATCCAAAGACTGGATGGGCGATCGCTCTTTTCCCTTCCTCATCAAGTTACTAACTTTACCACCTTTAAACTTGCCCATTGACCAGGCAAAAGAACTAGCACCTAGTTTACGAGACTTTTGGGCAACTATTGCCGATGGCGATGCTTTATTAGACTTTCCCCAGTTTCCCCATAAAGTCCGCCACTACATTCAAAAATACGGCGCGATCGCCAATAGTGGCACTCCCACATTGATTGATAACAACAGCACAATTCTGTTGCCGAGGTAAGGGATTGGGGACTGGGGATAAGGGATTGGGGATAAGGGAGATGAGGGAGAATAACTTTTGACTTTTGACTTTTGACTTTTGACTCTTGCTCAATGCCCATATTCTAAATATCCAACGCCCGACAAATCCCAAATACTGAGGTGTAACCATGTAAAAAGGTGCTACCGGCAACGGGGCCGATTTCGCCGTTACAGAAAAAACCGCCTACGGGGATATCTTTGATGTAGCGTCGAAATAACTCAGAATCAAAATTGGGTTTGCCATATAGTCCTTCACCGCGGCCGACGCAAGCAAACATCAAAGCGGCGGTAGCTGAGGCTTCATCTGGATGTTGGCTTTGATACTGTTCTAGGAGAAATTCTAAATCGGTGGCAGAAGTTTCGGCATCACGCAGGTGAAATTGTAGCCTTTGCCCAGGACGCACGCGATCGCCAATTGCGATCGCACCTGCTGAAGGATCTACTCCCAAAATCCCGCGAATTAAAAAGTCTCCCTGCTGCAAAGAAGGCTTAAACCCATCCATTGCCACACCTACAAACAGAGAATGTTGTGCTAACATTCGTTCTGTTTCCGTGAGATTGGCAATCACTTCCCGCAACACTACTAGCGGTACTTGCTCATCTAGTTCCAAAATAATATTGCGTTCGGCTTTCGTTACTTGCATTGGTTCGCCAATTGGCCGACAACCTTGCGCCACAATGGTTTCCAGCACAATATTGCCACTCAATGCCAATCCTACTGTACCTTCTCGATATAGGCGATCGTTACAAAATAGCGCGAGGCGGCCACTCATACCCCCAGCACTAGCCTGTCCGCCAATTGTCACCGATCCCGGATAAGCAAAATCTAGCCCTTGTAGTAAATCGTTGATTCCCGATGAAAATGAACCAGACAGCAAAATAAATTGCGGTGTCGGTGAAGGTGGTACACCAATTAAATCGATCCAAGCATCTGGTGAACTATCCAAATCTGGCAATTCTTCCGCCACAATGTGAAAGACTCGCAAATCCACCCCTGGTAAATGTGCCAACGTTAAACTTAAAGCTGCTTCTGCTTCCAGTTCTTGGGTTTGTCCCATATCTGTAGTGCCAATTACACCACCACCACTGCAACCAATTAGCACAGGTACAGAAAGTTTCTCTGCTAGCAAAGGCAAAAGTCGAGAATACTCACTGCCAAAAGCTGACGAAATAAATACCAGCCCAAGATCCGGGGGCGCTGTTAACGACGAGACAGCCCTTTCTACCACCTCTGTGATTGCTGCTTCCAAGGAAGGACGGGTTGATAGGGCGTTTGCCCACTGCATTTGGTCTGCCATGAGTTTTAGGCTTTTTTCTCTCGTTGGGCTGGTTTTTTTGAGTTTTGTTCCTGGATATAATTCATCCGACAAGAGTTGAAGCCAACTAAATTTATTTCACTTCAATGACCTGTCTATTTCAGGAACCTAGGGTTGCTATTCCCTATTAGATTTATGCAATCTATTGTATGATTATACTTTTGTAGTACTGGCTATACAAAATCTTAAAAGATAAATATAGGTTTAGTATATCTGCCAGCGTTTATTGTATTAGTTATAGATCACCGAACTAAAACACTAACTTAACAGCTCAGTGGTTAGAATGGTGAAGTTAGCACAAAAAACTGCCATTTTTGACATTTTTCTATACTGGTATTAACACCACACAACGAGACTAAAGCTATGAGCGACATTCAAGAAAAAATCCAAGAAGAAGTAGAACAAGCCCGTACTGTCTGTGACATCTCAGGTAGCAATTCTGCCGAATGTGCCGCAGCTTGGGATGCAGTCGAAGAATTACAAGCAGAAGCTTCTCACCAACGCCAAAATAAACCGAAAAATTCTTTAGAACAGTACTGCGACGACAATCCAGAAGCAGCTGAGTGCCGCGTTTATGATGACTAAAATGTGAGTTGCTAAATTTTTTTCCTCTGACAGACAAGCAACCAAGACCTATTTACGGTTATCTTGTACCTTTACGCCAGCCCCTCTCTAATGTTACTCCACTTTATATTTAATCAACCGATCCTGAAATTAAGGATAATTAGCGATTGATAGTGAGGTGTGGTAATGAGGAAGTTTTGTTTCTTAAGCAAAAACTTCTACTAAAAATTAGGGATTTGTGGGGTTGTAGCCGACTTTAATCTTTAGGTATGTGCTAAAACTCTGCCTAAGATAGCTACAGGCTGGTGCAAGATAAAAGTTAAAGATCTTTGAGTTGCTTGTTTTTTTATTAGCTATCATGTGACAGTTATTAGCCTGTTAATAACTAATTAGATATCCTCAATATGGGTCATGATTCTTAGTAAGGGTATTGGATTTATATTCTGGTAAAAAATATGGGAAATGATGTTTGGTTCCGCTCGTTTGTTTGGCTAGATTTCAGATTAGCGCTGATTTTTATGGTGATTATTCCCTTAGTTCTGTTAATTTGGGCATTTGTGCAAAAAGCAGAAGGGATACAACGCCTGTTAACCATTTACTGGCGAGTATCAAGTATATTAGCGGTTACCGTTTACTTAATGATTGGGGGTTTTGGAGTCAGTTTTCTTTCGGGATTGATAGGTCGTATTTTGATCCCCATTTCTTTGTGGTTCTGGGTGGATCTCAATGATGAAGTTGAGTATCAAGCCAGCGGAGCATTAAAATTAGTTTTTACCTCCTGGCGTTGGGCGATGACGATTTATGGTATTTTGGGCACGATCGCCTTTATACCTTTTTTAGGTTGTGCTTTTTCTGAGGCTACCTTCAAAAGTTCATATTGTCGCGTTTGGTTAGAAGCCCCATTACTATTTAAAGAATATTTCCATGCCAATAGCAAACCAGCATTCCTTGGCTTTCTTGGGATCATGGGTTTAATCTTCTATGTCCTTTACTTAAGCTACTTTGTGTTAGTTAAGCTAGGTAAACAAGGACGTTCCGCTACACAACAGTAATTACAGAAAGCATCAAGGATGAAGGAAAATATACATATATAATCTACTTTCATCCTCGATCCATCACACTAGATGAAAAATTCCATTGGCAAGCGACTGGAACAATATACTGTTAAACGACCTCAAGAAGTCTTACTTGTAACTGTGGAAATTGACAACGAGGAAGACCAAATCGCTATATTTAAAGGTTTTTCTAGTTCATTAATGCGCCCAACCGCTTTTGATCCTGATATACCTGTGCTGCCAGACGAAGCTAGTATTATCAGTATTGATCGAGTGGCTAACCCTTACAATCCAGAATCGCCTCGTTATATTCAACAAGGCCTATCGTGGGAAGATATGCAAGCTGTATTATTACAAGTAGGAATTTAATTTACAATTCGTAATTATTCATTCGCAATTAGGTTACGGATGGGGATTTAGTCTTCACCCGTAACTTACTATTTCTATTGGGTTGAGGAATTTAACCTAACCTTTCTAGCAGATGTAGCGCTAACTTGGACTCGCTATCGTCATGCTATTGATTTAATTACGAATTACAAATTCATAACTATTTTTGACTTTCCCCATGATCCGTTCTGGATATACACTCCCTGTCTTTGCTTGTGCTTCTGCTGTTGCAGCTTTACATTGGTTACGTAATCATCAACCTGTCAATGTAGTTTCAGTAGATTTGATTGAACCAGCCGAAACTGCTGAAATTCCGATTGAACAGGTAGCCGGATTATCAGAAAACATGGCTTTGGCAATTACCCGCAGCGATCCGGGTGATAATCTCGACCTGACTAAAAATACTCCGATTTGGGCATTGGTGGAATGGCACCAAGGAGAAGGGGAGACAGTAATAATTCAAGGAGGAGAAGGAATTGGTAAGCAGTTAAATGCTGATGGTAAAGCGGCAATTTATGGTTACGCGCATAAACTCTTGCAAGAGAACTTACGCAGACTGTTAGCACCAGAAGAAAAAATTATAGTCACAATAATTTTACCTGCCGGGCGATCGCTTGCTGTTCGCACTTCTAATTCTGCTTTTGGGGTAGTGGAAGGACTTTCGCTGTTGGGAACTACAGGCATTTCCCAACCTTTAAGTTCGCCAGAACAACTGACAGCTTTCTTGGCAGACTTACAACAGAAAGCCAGCCAATTTGACAGTTTGGTATTTTGCATTGGCGAGAATGGCTTAGATTTGGCCAGAAAAATCGGTATAAATCCCGAACAGTTAGTAAAAACCGCTAACTGGATTGGGCCAATGTTAGTGGAAGCCGATAATTTGGGTGTTAAAGAAATCTTATTGTTTGGGTATCATGGAAAACTAATGAAATTGGCAGGAGGGATTTTTCATACCCATCATCATCTTGCTGATGGACGCAGAGAAATTCTCAGTACCTACTGTAGTTTAGCTGGATTGTCGCAGCCAGATATACAAACAATTTTTGCTAGCCCAACTGCGGAAGCTGCACTTACTCACCTGCGTCATTTAGATGCGACAACAGGAAGTGATTGGGTAAATCAAGTTTACAGCGCGATCGCAGAGGCTATCGACTCCCGTTCCCAAGAATATATCCGCAGTCACAGCAGTAGAGATACATCAGCTACAGCCTGTGGATCGGTACTTTTTGACCGCGATCGCAAAATTATCGTAAAGAGCAAAACTGCTTGTATGTTATCCGGAAAATTATGTTAACTTAATATGAATAATCATTAATAATCCAAATAAATAACTTTTTCGGTATCAACTCTAGGGTATTTTTTTCTTTTTAATACCAAGCCAAATTCTTGGCTAAACAGACACGCTATTGAAGCGGGTCTGTGCGGGATTTATTTACCATTACAAACCTAGAACGGGCAGAAATAATGGTAGTTCTTAGACCACAGCGCGACTTACTCCTAACAGACACACTCTCGCCATCATGAATACAGCGGTGACTCTACTAACAGAACAAGCACCCCAATCCACTGAAACCTGGGGACAGCTTAATCGCCAAATAATTGTAATTTTAGACTTCGGCTCGCAATATTCGGAGCTAATTGCTCGTCGCATCCGTGAGACGCAAGTATACTCCGAAGTCCTGTCCTATCGTACTTCAGCTGAACAGTTACGGCAACTTAATCCGAAAGGAATTATTCTCTCTGGTGGCCCAAGTTCAGTTTATGGTGAGCACGCACCCCACTGTGACCCAGAAATTTGGAATTTAGGTGTTCCTATTTTGGGAGTCTGCTATGGAATGCAATTGATGGTAAACCAGCTAGGTGGGTTGGTAGAAAAGGCTGATCGCGGTGAGTATGGCAAGGCATCACTATATATAGATGATCCCACAGATTTACTAACTAACGTAGAAGAAGGCACCACAATGTGGATGAGTCATGGCGACTCAGTCACAAAAATGCCTCCAGGATTTGAATTGTTAGCCCATACAGAAAATACTCCTTGTGCGGCGATTGCTGACCACGAAAGAAAACTGTATGGCGTGCAGTTCCATCCAGAAGTAGTGCATTCTTTAGGTGGATTGGCATTAATTCGCAACTTTGTTTACCATATCTGCGACTGCGAACCTACCTGGACAACAGCTGCGTTTGTAGAAGAAGCTGTACGTGAAATTCGCGCCAGAGTTGGTGATAAGCGAGTGCTGTTAGCGCTTTCTGGTGGAGTTGATTCCTCTACCTTGGCTTTCTTATTACATAAAGCAATTGGCGATCAACTCACTTGTGTATTTATCGATCAAGGCTTTATGCGGAAGTATGAGCCAGAAAGATTAGTGAAGCTATTCCAAGAGCAATTTCATATTCCTGTAGAGTATGTTAACGCACGCGATCGCTTCCTCAACATGATGGAGGGTGTCACTGATCCCGAAGAAAAGCGTCGCCGCATCGGTCATGAATTTATTCGCGTATTTGAAGAAACATCTAAACGCCTAGGTTACTTTGATTATTTAGCTCAAGGTACTCTATATCCCGACGTGATTGAATCGGCTGATACCAACGTCGATCCTCAAACTGGCGAACGAGTCGCCGTCAAAATTAAGAGTCATCACAATGTGGGCGGATTACCCAAAGATTTGCGCTTCAAACTAGTAGAACCATTGCGGAAACTCTTTAAAGATGAAGTCCGCAAAGTTGGGCGTTCTATTGGTTTACCTGAAGAAATCGTCCAACGCCAACCTTTCCCCGGCCCTGGTTTGGCAATTCGGATTCTTGGTGAAGTGACAGCCGAAAGATTAAATATCTTGCGCGATGCTGATTTAATTGTGCGGCAAGAAATTAATCAACGTGGTTTGTACAATCAAGTTTGGCAAGCATTTGCAGTGTTGCTACCGATTCGTAGCGTCGGCGTAATGGGTGATAAACGTACCTACGCTTACCCCATCGTCTTACGGATTGTCACCAGCGAAGATGGAATGACAGCCGATTGGGCGCGCATACCTTACGATGTCTTAGAAGTAATTTCTAACCGCATTGTCAATGAAGTAAAAGGTGTCAACCGAGTGGTGTATGACATCACCTCCAAGCCACCTGGAACCATCGAGTGGGAATAATTCAGTTCTGAGTGCTGAGTTGCAACAGACGCGATTAATCGCGTCTGTACAAGAGTGATGAGTTTCTAGTTATTTCAACTACAAACTCATCACTTTGTTTTGGGAAATTCATCGGCGTGTATCAGCGGTGAATTTTCTCTACATTCATCCCTTCATTTCAGATTCAAAAGTAATTTGCTCAGACTGGTAAGCTGGGGGTTCGACATGGATGAGAATCCTTACCGGACGGAAACGTTCTTCTAGTCGCCTTTCTACTTCTTCGGTGATGCGGTGGGCGGTTTCTACATCTGTAGCATCGACAATTAAATGCATTTCCATAAAGACTTGACGGCCGAGAACTCCACGAGAAGCGATGTCATGACAATTAATTACTCCCGGAACCGAAAGCGCGATCGCATGGATTGCTTCTGGTGCGATCGCCATTTCATCCACTAAAGAAGGTAAATTATCTTTTAAAACTGACCAACCACTCCAAAAAACTAACAAAGCAACAGGAAAAGCTAAGACTATATCTAACCATTGGTAACCTAGCGATACGCCAATCAAACCGCCAATCACAGTAATGGTTACCCACACATCACTCATGGTATGTGTAGCATCAGCAATTAAAATTGGGCTACCTACTCGTTTTCCTACACCCCGTTCGTAGAAAGTCACAAAAATATTCACACCCAGCACAATGAGTAATAACCATAATTCTGATGCTGATATGGTTACAGGTTGACCACCTTTGAGAATTCTCTCGATTGCGCCTTGGAGAATTTCAAAACAAGCAATTCCTAAAAAAGCAGAAATTCCCAAAGCACCTACAGCTTCAAACTTTTGGTGTCCATAGGGATGTTCGCGATCGGGTTTTGGAGAAGAAAACTTACTGGTAACCAAACCTAAAACATTGTTGGCGCTATCAGTAACACTATGTAAAGCATCAGCTAGCAAGCTTAAAGAACCTGTAGAGTAACCCACCACTGCTTTTAATACCATAACAAACAGGTTTAACAGTAGGGTAATAATTAAAACCTTTCGCACCACTGCGCGGTTATCGTACGTCATAAATATTTTTTACATCAGATTCTACGTTTTATCATTAAAACTTAAAACACAAGTAATAATTATCAAACTATTACTCAGTAAGAAATACATCTCTCTATAGACTAAATTTTTTTAATTATTTTATTGACATTATTTATAGTTAAGGCTTGCTAAAAGCTCTATATTTCTGACTATTTTTTATTTGTTTAATAGCCAATTATTAGCATCTAAAAATTTTTATATTTTTTTCTGATATGACTTTTAGAAGAGTCAGGCAATTTTAGTTTTTGGATTAGCCCGACTAGCTGCTGAAGGTAGGGTTATTTGATGGCAAAAATGTCAATCAATTGATAAATTTTGCAGGTTAGGGACTTCCAGAAATGAAATTATTCATTTTTCTGAGCAAAGACGATAATTGTATTCTTCCTCCTCTAGCTTGAAAAATAGCTTAGGGCGGAGGTAGGCAGCAAGATATGTTGCTGTGGTTGGAAAAATTCGCTCTTCAGCAAGTAATTAACCTAACTGAGTAGTT
>NZ_JACJQJ010000072.1 GCF_014696615.1 Nostoc linckia FACHB-104
ATAATAAGTAGCTTATAGCACTTTAGATTACGTAAATGTGATTAGCGTAGGCGTAGCCCGCTGTAGGCATCACTCTTTGGGAAAAACTTTTTGGTTTACTTATGAACGGAAAGAAGTTTTCTCAGTGAGCTTCTAACACTTTTGGCATAGCTAATTGACCAGGATTGGAAAAATCTGACGCTATTTAAGTATTTTTCTAGGTTGTGTCAAATAATACTTTACTATCGCCTCAGTCCAGAAATTATTGCGGAACACACCGAAGAAGCGATCGCACCCATCAACCCAAGTATCCAAAAAATTGTAGTATGCCCTTGACAGGTCGTAGTATTTGTAATATAAATGAATTATAGATACTACATAGTTTCTAAAAAGCAAAACTAAAACCTCTTTTGATGGCGATTGGCGTTAGACGGCTCTGAAACCAACAAATGGACAGTTTGCAGGGTTCGTGTAAGTTTGCTGCTGTTGAGGAGTAAGGGAAGGCTTTGCCTACAATTCCCAAAGCTTCCACTTGCTTTAAATTTGATTGAATTTGCGATCGCTTGAATTAGAGCATTGCAATCATGATTTCTTGGGTCTGTAGCTCTAAAGGTAGAGCTTCCTGGATGTCACTTGTGCCCTAACAGAAAAAGCTTACATACTAGCTCAATAGTAGAGCGATCGTTTGCAAACCGATAAGTTGCAGGTGCGATTCCTGCGTGTGTTACTACAGCTTTTTCAACTCGCATGAGGTGTGAGTGCAACTCTCACAAGGAGGGTATCGGTTCAATCCCGATCAGATCCACTAATACCAATTCAAAATTCAAAATTCAAAATTAAGAAAGTAGTTTGTAATTAAAAGGGAGGTGATGACAATGGTACATATTAGATTTGAAGGGCGTTCTGTTGATGTGACAGAAACACAGATAGGAATTAACACCGGGATGAATGATGTTGCAGTCAAAGAACAAGTGGCTCGTCATTTGGATGTAAATTGCGATCGCCTAGAAGCTTACATAATTGATCGTCGTCCTAGCGGTGATTTAATTGTTCGTCCTGAAGCGGTTTATGGGTAAAAAAGGCAAAGACGCGATTAATCGCGTTCCAACAGACAGAAGGAAATAAAGTTGAAAACTTCTGTGTTTGCCTATTACGAATTATTAGCTTTATTCCGTGCCCTAACTTGTGAAGCATACACACATGATCCGGAAACGGATTACAGGTTCAATTCCTGTCACTCCCGCTTATGGGAGTGTAGCCAAAATGGTAAAGGCAACTGTGAAAAACTGCTTTGCTAACTTGTGCGGAATTCTAATTATTCCAATTGTATTAATTTATTACCTGAACTCAATCACATATATGGAGGTGAATGCAATGATGTCCGCTAACTTATGTAACCTAACAACTCAATTTGTACAACTATCTTTCAACAACATAAGTTATGAGCGAACATCGTTTGAGCGAAATCGTGATTGAGCGTCCTCGCTGTGGTAGAAGAATTCCTCTAAAAAAGCAGACAGGCTATAAAAAGCAACTATACAAACTCACCCAAGATGCAACTGAGGATGGATTATTTAATCATTACTTGATTAAAACTAGATATAAATCAAAGTATCTTTCAGATCATCTTGGCCCTCTGCGTCGGCTTTTACGTTCCAAAGTCGGACAGCCTTGGAACGACGTTTACAGCGAACTCTGTCAGCGATTAGACCACAATACAATGGCAGGACAGCACGTAATTGGTCATATATGGGATTACGTGGAACGCTATGTAGAAATCATTAATGGTATCCCCTATCCGAAAGCCTCACGAGGTTATCAAATTCCATTAGATCGGAGTTACCGCGATCGCTTTTATATCCATCCTGAAACTGGTATTCTTTGTGCAGTCGAGAAAGCACCTCGAAAGCAGCAAAGAAAGCAAGAAAATGATTTCATCATCATTGATGATTATCATGAATACCAAAAACTGAATGATATTTGGTATCTCATTACCTTTGGAGATTTTCCCCAACAATCAAATCATGATACAAAGGATAGTTCAAAAGGTTTAACCCATATTCTTTGGCATCGTTATTACTGCGGCATACCATCTTATGCTGTGAGTAAAAGACAATGTAACAAGAAAGAGCTTCGAGTTATTTTAAAACTACTTTCTAAACAATAAAATTTTCACTTCGTGCCCTAACCGAAAAAGCTTACATACTAGCCGAATTGGAACAGGCACTTGACTGATAATCAAGCTATTACAGGTTCAAATCCTGTGTGTGAATCAACAGCTTTTTTAACTTGCACGAAGTGTTTTTATTCATTATCAATTATGAGTTAACTGCAACTCATTGGAGGTTGCTATGTCTGTAAAAACCTTAGAAATTTTAGAACAAATCAAATCTCTAGCTCTCAACGAAACTTCTCAACTAGTCAAGCAGATTGAAGCAACCTTCAATGTTGATATTTCTACACCGAAGCTGATTCAAATTGAACGAAGAGATAAAGATGAGGTTCAATTACAAGTTCAGACGGAATTTGATGTGTTATTGGTATCGGTTCCGCCAGAGAAAAAGATTGCCTTACTCAAGGTCATTCGGACGGTAACTGGCTTGGGATTGAAGGAAGCAAAAGATTTTGTAGACTCCCTTCCTAAAGTGGTGCAGACAGGATTAAACCAAGAAACAGCGCAAATTCTCAAGCAACAACTAGAGGAAACAGGAGCCGTTGTTTCTTTGACATAAAACGGTGCAATTAAAGATAAATAGTGAAGGGCTGTTATTGGTCATTTGTCATTGGTAAGTGTTGAAAGCCTATTTACGTTTTCTCACATACTTTGATTTATTCACTTTTCTTTCCTCTCTACGTCTCTGCGATGGCAGTCCCTACAACGGGGGAAACCCCCGCAACGCGCTGCCTCGTCTCTGCGTGAGATTCTTTTTCAAACTAACCGCAAAGGATGCAAAGAGCGCGAAGGGAAGAAATAGAGAGTTTCTAACTTTATTATTGGCAGTTGTTGCCGCGCCCCGATCGCAGAAGCTTACATAACTCTGATTCAGTTATCTACAAAGCTTCTACAACTTGCGCGGTGAATTTATCGCCCCGCGTGCAACATCTGCCTCCTTCAATTTTGGATTTTAGATTGCAATCCAAAATCTAAAATCTAAAATCTAAAATTCTTAGAGGAGGTTATCATGAATACCGCAGAACGCGATTTGCGCTTGGAAATGCTCAATAGTTTGCTCACAACACCTCACCGCAAACTTGAGCAAGTCGCAGAAGTTCATAAGTTAATTGTTGAATTAGATCCCCTGTTCTACGGACACCTAGCGGTTTGGTATCAACGCAATGGTGATGTCCGCGACCATAAAGAAGTATTTGTTGCTCACTTATTAAATAGTAATTTAACCGAACACCGAGATGCTGGATTTATGATGCTACAAGAGTTTCCACCTTATCAGGTGGCTCGTGTAGTGGATTTTATGAAGCAGCAGCAAAATAAACTACCTCGTTCAGCGCGGACTGCGGTGCGGCGTTACCTAAAAGCAAGGGAAAGCAATCCCGCACTATTCGATCGCGCGGCTTTGCGGGGACGTAAGGCGATGAAGCACCTGTATGCTTCACTGCACATTAAGCCAAATGAACGAGCAAATGCGATTCTCTTCCGCGATACTCCTCCAGTAGGTTCTTTAGCTTATGTGCTGAAGCAGCTGGCAAAGGCGGAAACTCCCGCAGAACAGGCACAGTTCATTGTGGAATTCAATATTCCCTACACCATCGCGATCGGTGCAATCAAGCAACTAACACCAGTTGTCTTGGTGGCGTTAATCAATAGCATGACTCCCCAGGAAGTAATCAACAACCTCAAGTCTCTCCAGGCGAAAGGTGCAATGGATCACCCACAAGTCAAGCAGCTGATTGATGCCAAGCTAGAGGAAGCATCTAAGAGTGGACGTGTAGCAGCATTCAAAGCACAGATTGCCGCAGATGGTGCAGATTTCGACGCAGACACCGTTGCCAAGTTGGAAAAAGTCACCAACGAGCAGGTGAAACGACGTGGTGCGATCGCTCGTCCTACAGCCCTACTTGTCGATAAATCTGGTTCAATGGAGAATGCGATCGCAGTTGGTAAGCAACTTGCTGCCCTCATCTCTGGTATCGCTCAAGCAGAATTATATGTCTACGCCTTCGATACCATGCCCTACGCTATTACCGCCCAGGGCAAAGAGTTAACAGATTGGGAGCGTGCTTTCCAGCACATCAGGGCAGGTGGTAGCACTAGTATCGGCTGTGCATTGGAAGCAATGCGGAAGAAAAAGCAGGTAGTTGATCAAATTATCTTGGTAACTGATGAAGGTGAAAATGCTACACCTTACTTTAGTGAAGTCTACAAGACCTACTGCCGAGAATTAGCGGTAATCCCCAATGTAGTGATTGTCCGTGTAGGTACTCATTACAACTGGCTGGAGACTCAACTGAAGCAGCAACAAGCACCTGTAGAAACCTTTACTTTCGCGGGTGACTATTACAGCTTACCGAACCTTGTCCCACTCCTAACGCGTCCTTCTCGTCTGGATTTGCTAATGGAGATTATGGATCTGCCATTGCCAGTACGCGACGATAAGTAAGATTAGAATATGGCATTGCTTGTCAGTATAAATGATGAGTAATGCCCTTCATTTAATTACGAATTTTTAAGATGATAATAACGGGTTAATTCTTTTTTATGAATGAATAGAAATCATTTTAATGCTTTGAGTACGATGAATTGATTTTTCTAGTTTTTCATTAGTAATAAATTCTGCTGCGCCTACAGATATAGCGGACGCAATATGTAAAGCGTCCATTGCCCCAACTCCAAATTTACTCGATTCTTCATAAGCTGTTTCAATAATTGTATTTATGTCATTTGCCCAATAGGTAACCTCATCAAAGAATGCTTCATAAAACTTAACTTCGCTTTTTTGTTGATTGTAAATTGCTTTTGGTAATACTTCTAATTTGAGAAAAATACTAGAAGCAAATTCTCGGTTTTCATCCTCCAAAATTTGTAAGGCTTTTTCCGCTATATCACCTTGAGAACGCGCAGCGTAAATTAAAACACCAGCATCAATGAAAGTACGAATCATATCAGGTCTTCTCCATAGCCACCCCGACGTTCTGCTTTTTCTCTATCTGCTTCTTCAGTCGTTAACAAAGGAAGACCAGAATCAATAATTTCTTGACGAATTTGTCTTAATTTTTTACCTAGCTTAGAGCTAGATTTTAGTTGCTGCTTTTGACGTTCAAGTGAATCAATAAATGCTAAAACTTTTTCTTGTTCATCTTCATTTAAAGATTCCAATTTATGCAGTATTTGTTCGGTGAACATATTGATTATTACTCTAATTAGCAAGAAGACGAATACATTTATATTGTACTTCCCAAGATTTTATTTGCATCAACAGTAAACCAACTACCAAAATATATTCTGGAAAATAGCAAATTTTTGTTGTAGTATAATGTAATATATTTCTTGCGTGCCCTAACTTGTGGAGCCTACATACTAGTACGAGAGGAAGGTAACACTGTCAAAACCAGTGGGCGTGTGTGAACGGGGAGTACAAAGAACCTGGAAAGTCGGCTTAAAAGTAGCCATCTTTGAAAGAGTGTGTAACAACTCACCAGCGGAGTCCCTTTAGTAGCTGAGAAAACGCAATGCTCCACCAACTTGCACGCAGATTAATTCATAATTCGTAGTTCGTAATTCGTCGTTAAATCTATTTTTTCTCTGCGTTCTCTACGGTTCAAAAATAATTAATCTAACCACAGAGACACAGAGAACACAGAGTAATTGATTCTGCAAAAGTATTATCTAGCTTTGCATTATATAAATTAGTATGATTTATGCCTGATATCCGTAAGCTAATCAGTAAAATTGCGGAAGCAGAAGCACAGTTGTCTGCTACTCAATTCCTTGCGCCTTGTGTCAAAGGTGGACGAGTTCGCACAAGGGTAGCGGGAATGGTTTACACCTTCACACCAAAGCCACGTCAATTTGAAGGTTGGGGTATCTTTCAGCCTGTGGATGCAAAAACTGCAACAGTTATAGAAGAAGCAGGTTTACCCCAAATTGCGGAATACTTGCAACCTTTTCCCCAAATCCGGCTGCGGTTAGCATACCAACTGCAGGGACAAACTTGGTTAGCATATCCTGTGAATGAAGTTGATATGCGTCAGCGGTTGAAGCTGGTAAAGCCGATCGCAGTCCATTTGGTAACTGAGGGTGTGGCTTTTGAGCAAATCATTAGCCGTTTTCATGGACAGTCTTGCTGGTTTGAGGAGATTGATCGCCGTACCGATCCGATGATTGCGGAAACTCTGCAATCTGGGATTAAGGAATTAACTCCGGTTGCGGAATTGCAATTTAAGGGTATGACTCCAGAGATGCGTACAGTCTATGAATTAGCCACTGAGCAAATTGCGGAATTTAGTCAACCCCAACAGGATGAAAAGCGATTGTGTAAAGCCTTAAAACAAGGTGGGGGTGAGTTAAGCCAATTCCAAGATCATGGTGATTACTGGACAGTGAATTGGCGCACTGCTGATGGGATTCGCCATACAAGTGCGATCGCCAAAACAGACTTGACTGTAATTAGTTCTGGTATTTGTCTGAGTGGACGCGATCGCGATTTTGATTTGCAATCCTTAGTGGGTGTCATCGAACAACAAGAGTGGTAAGCACGATGAGTATCTTTTTTCACGAACAGCTTTACCGCAGCAATGCTGTAATGAAAAAGCTGAAGGATTATCCTGTTACTATCTGTGGTGCTGGCGCATTGGGAGCGAACATCACAGAAAACTTGGCTCGGTCTGGTTTTGATAAACTGACAGTAATTGATCGCGATCGCATTGAGGAACGTAATCTTTCCACTCAGCCTTACTACCGTTCTGATGTGGGAGCATTTAAGGCGAAGATTTTAGCAAATAATTTATATCGCGCCATTGGTACAAAAATTGATAGCAAAACCAAAGAGTTGATACCAGCAAATACAAATCAACTCCTCAAGGATAGCCAACTAATTATTGATGTTTTTGATAACAGTATCGCCCGTCAAACAGTCAAGGATTATGCAGAAAAATTCCATATTCCTTGTCTTCATGTTGGGCTATCAGCCGATTATGCAGAAGTTATTTGGAATCAAGTTTATCGCGTTCCTTCTGATGTGAATGATGATATTTGTGATTATCCCTTGGCACGCAACTTGGTAATGTTAACCGTTGCAGTGGCTTGTGAAGCCGTGATTTCCTTTATTGCGATCGCACAACAGCGGAATTTTACCATCACCCTCAAGGATCTGACAGTTCAATCCCTGTTTCTGTAGGGGAATTGCCCGCTGAATTGAAAGAGTCATTATACCGATTCTCCAAAATTCAGCAACAGATACAAACTCAAAAACCCTTACTATATAAGGTTTTATTAATTTTGAATTTTGAATTTTGAATTGGTATTAGTCATTGGTCATTTGTTATTTATCCCTCATTCCTCTCATCCCCCGCATACTTTTTTCATATATGGCGATAAAAATTTTTTCATCGGGGCTGCATCCTTAATTTTATCGGTAACAAAACTAAAATTATCCAGTTATCTATTTAAAATTAAAATCTCCAAACTAAATAATTAAAATGGTTTGGAGAAGATTGTGATGTAATGGAGTTATTCTTTATTGAAGTTTAACAATTAGTTGTGAAAGTAGCGGGTAAATATCGGTTAGAAATCGGGTAGTTGTCTAAAGCTGCTTTAAGCGATAACCTAAGCCATGAACTGTTTCAATCAAATCATCAGGAGCGCCTGCTTCTCGAAGCTTATTTCGTAAACTTTTAATGTGAGATTTAACAGTTTCTTCGCTGGGTGGGTCATTGAGTGACCAGATCCGCTCAATAATTCCGGTGCGACTAAGTACCCGCCGACCGCTAGAAACCATGAGTTCTAGAAGGGAAAATTCTTTCGGGGTCAGGTGTAGGGGATATTCAGCATAGGTGACTTCATAAGTACTGGAATTTAAATGCAAATCGCCCCAACTCAAGCCAGAGAAAGATGTAGCACTTTGATTGCGGCGTAACAGTGCGCGAATGCGAGCCATGAGTTCTGGCATTTCAAAAGGTTTTACCATATAGTCATCTGCCCCTGCATCTAGCCCTGTCACTTTGTCAGCCAGGGTATCGCGTGCTGTTAACATCAGGACAGGCAGACTCCGGTTACGCGATCGCAAGCGTTGACAAAAACTGACACCGTCTAATTTGGGTAAGGTAATGTCTAGCACGACTAGGTCATATTCCAATCCCTTGATCAAATCCCATGCTACTTCTCCGTCTTGGGCTACATCGACTACATATTGACGGTCAGTGAGGGCTTCCATTAGCATCTCTGCTAGCTGGACATCATCTTCGACTACCAAAATCCGCATTGCTCAAATATTTATTATCGTACATTCACAGGTTTAAGACCCATTCGTTTACAGGTAGCATATTTTCAGTGGAGGTTTAAATCCGCGACTGAAAATGTCTTTAATTTTGAATTTTGAATTGTTAATGATACCTAATCTCACCTTAATATTTTCAATTGGATTGAGGGCGAGGAAACTTAGAAAGTGGCTGGAATCTTTCTACTGGTACCCCTGTAAGTGCCTTCTGCATAAAATCACGCCAGATAGGAGCCACTGTACCGCCACCCGTTGCACGGTGGGCTAATTGTCGGTTGTCGTCTCTCCCTACCCAAATGGCAGTTGTTAACTGCGGTACAGTGCCAATAAACCAAATGTCCCTCTCTGAGGAGGTTGTACCTGTTTTTCCTGCAGCTGGACGACCGATAGCTGCACCTCTACCAGTTCCTTCATTAATGACTGTCTGCATCACATTCAAAGTTGCGGCTGATGCCCAAGGGTCAAGAACTAGTTGCGGTTTAGGAGTATTATCTAGCAACACATTGCCACTACTATCAGTTACACGAGCAATAATAGTCGGTGGTGATTGCCAACCATAATTAGCAAACGTGGCATAAGCACTAGCCATTTCCAGTGGTGTAACACCAATTGCACCTAGTGGTAGAGAACTGACAGGAACCATTGGACTCATAATTCCTAAAGTACGGCAAGTTTCAATGACTTTATCCATGCCTACAGCTTTACCGAGTTTGATTGCGGGAATATTACGAGATAGGGAAAGAGCAGTACGAATCGATATTGCTCCCATAAAGCTATTATCATAGTTGCGTGGATAATACCAACCGCTACCATCTCTATAACTGACAGGGTTATCTAGCACTGTTGAATTGGGCGTGAATTTACCACTAGCAAAAGCAGCATAGTAGACAAACGGCTTAAAAGCAGATCCAGGTTGACGCTGTGCTTGAGTGGCGCGGTTAAATTCACTCGTTTTTGCATCTACACCACCAACTAGCGCTTTGATAAAGTGAGTACGAGGATCGATTGCTACCAAAGCCATTTGATTTTTAGATATCCCTTCATTTTCAAGGGTGCGATGCCACTTTTTAATAGTGTCTTCTGCCATGATTTGAAAGTCGGTATCCACTGTAGTTTGTATCCGCATTCCACCTGTGAGCAGTGCTTCCCGCCCAAACTTTTTAACAATTTCCTGAGCTACAGTATTGGTAACGTATGGCAAAGCGCTACCTAGAAAGGATTTAATTTTACCAAGTTTGATTTCTTCTTTCAGGGCATTATTATACTCTTGCTGGCTAATCCAATTTAGTTGCAACATTCGTCCCAGGACTTCTGTTTGTTGTTGTTTTGCCAGTTTCATGTTCACAAACGGGCTATATTCTTCTGGGGCTTGAATTAAACCTGCCATCATTGCTGATTCGCCCAAGGTTAAACTTGCAGCTGGTTTGTTAAAGTAAGTGCGTGCTGCGGTTTGCACACCATAGTTATTGTGACCCCAGTAAACTTGATTGAGGTACATTTCTAATATCTGGTCTTTGCTGAGAACCTGCTCTAGGCGAATTGCTAATACTGCTTCCGCGATTTTACGAGTCAAAGCACGCTTGGGAGATAAAAAAAGATTTTTCACCAACTGCATGGTGATAGTCGAACCACCTTCTCGCACATCCCCAGCTGACCAGTTGACTAAAGCGGCGCGTCCGATACCAGCAGGATTAATCCCGTGATGCTCGTAAAAGTGACTATCTTCACTAGCTAATACTGCTCTTTTCAAATGAGGAGAAATTTTATTGAGAGGTACTACTTCTCGATTAGCTTCCCCATGTATCCGGGCTAAAAGTTTACCTTTAATATCATAGATATAAGTTGTTTCTGATGGGAAAAAGTTCCGTAGTTGTCTCACATCTGGCAGATTCCGGAAACTAATAGCTAAACCAACTAGTCCTCCAGCAATCACAGAAGTAGATAGCATTGTAATTGCTAAAAGCGTACCACCAGCTGCTTGACCAACTCCCTTCCAAAAATCTAAGCTAGGTAAAGTCTGAATTTGTGATGCTTTTTTTTCAAAAATTCTACTTGAAGACATGGCAATTCCACTTCCTCATTTGTAAATTTAAATATTGCCTGCTTGTTTTTGACAAGCTATGTTATTATCTTTCAGCAATTAAATTTTTTTTGCAAACGCCAAAGTGCATAAATTGCAATGATCAAAATAAAATAGCTGCACTTACCTATAGCAATCCTATTTCAGTTGTGAAAAATATCGGTGTTGACTGTTGACTGTTGACTGTTGACTGTCAACGGTTAACAGTCAACAACCCTTAAAATCAGATTTAATAAATCATTTAGGATTGCTATAGAATTAAAATTCTCCAAACCATTTTAATTGATAAGTTTGGAGAAAATTTAGTGTTATAGAGGTTAATTCAGTTATTAGCTTAACAATTATTTGTAGAGATATCGGTCAAATATCGGGTAGAAATCGGGTAGTTCTCTCCAGCCTTTAGCTAGAGGCGATCGCTTCTCGTAAGCCTATGTAATTTCTGAACTTATTCATAGAGGTAATTAACAGGAAACAGGAAAACGTACCTAGAAGAGCAGGTAATTGTTTTTAATAACAGGACTTACGCAACTGGTACACCAATCTTTTGGTTTAAGAGTCAACAGTCAAGGGGAGCCACTGCGGTCTTGGGGTTTCCCCAAGTAGAGCAAGTGGCGTTCAAGGGTCAAAAATTCAGGTTTTTTGGACTTTTGACTTTTGACTCTTGACAGCCTCAACGAAAAAAATGTGACACTCGCGTAAGTCCTAAATAAGTTAAACCGAAGTCCTATAGCCTATGAACTCTTTCAAGAAAATCATCAGGAACGCCAGCATTCCACCCAGTCATCTTATCAAACAGCTATTGCGTGCGGTGAACATGAGAAAAGTTAGCATCATGAAATGGTCGCCAGAAAGGAAATGGATTGCCTCTGGTTTTGGTTTATCCTTATTCTTAATGGGTATTGTTAGTGTCATTTCTTACCAAAATGCTACTCAGTTAATTGAAAGTAGCCGCAAAGTGAAGCACACACATGAGGTAATGAAAAATCTCATTGATATCTTTGCTACTCTGACTGATGCTGAAGCTGGACGTAGAGGGTATATTCTGTTTGCAGAGCGATCGGAACTCAAACGTTACGAGCAAGCAATACAAAGCCTAGACGAGAAAGTCGAAAACTTAGAACAACAACTTGCCAATGATCCTGCTCAACAACAGCAACTAATGAAGCTAAAAACCTTAATTGCTCAAAGAGTTGCACTTTATAAGCAATCTCTTGAAATTCAGCAATTGGGTAAATCAACATTTGCTCTCCAAGCTAATCAACTTAACCAAAGCCGTAGTGAAATTCGCCAAACTTTAGCGCAGTTGCAAGCTAGGGAAGAACAGTTACTAGAAATTTCAGTCAAAAATTCCCAGCAAAATATTCACAATCGGATGTTGATTGAATTCCTCGGTACGATGCTAAGTTTTGTGATTTTGTTAGTTGTTTATGCTTTGCTTTATCAACAATTAGTTAAGCGCCAGCAAGCAGAAGCTCTGCAACAAACTTTAGCTCAAGAAAAAGAACTCAGCGAGATGAAACTGCGGTTTTTTTCGATGGTTTCTCATGAATTTCGTACGCCTTTGAGTATTATATTAGGTTCAGCCCAATTGTTAGCTCAAAGCAATCAGCAGTGGACAGAAGAAAAGAAGCTCAAAAATCTGCACCGGATTCAATCTTCAGCTAGGTCAATGAACCAATTGCTAACAGATATTCTGACTCTAACTAGGGCAGAAGCTGGTAAGTTAGAATTTAATCCAGAACTTTTAGATTTAGAAGCATTTTGTCTTAACTTAATAGAAGATATTCAATTTTGCAATCAACCACAACACTCAATTAAATTTGTCACCCAAGGGAACTGCACTCATGCTCAATTAGATGAAAATTTATTGTACTCGATACTCTGTAATTTGCTGGCTAACGCCATAAAATATTCACCAGCCGAGGCAGATATATTGTTAATTCTTAGTTGTCAAACCGATGCAATCATTTTCCAAGTTAAAGATTCTGGTATAGGTATACCATCAGAATTTCAGCAGCATTTATTTGAGCCTTTTCATCGTGCGGAGAATGTAGGCAAAATTGTTGGTACTGGACTAGGGCTAGCTGTGGTAAAAAAATGCGTGGAACTGCATCAGGGAAGAATTTCTGTAGAAAGTGAGGTAGGTGTTGGCACTACTTTTAAGGTAAAGATTCCTCAAAATATCACAGTACTATAGCAATCCGATCACCCCGACGATTTTATAGGGTTTAAGACGCAATCCTCACAATGCGATCGCCTTTTGAAAGCCTTGTTTTATCGTTTGAATGAGGGGTCTTACCCCCTATTTAGCAGCATCCTTCAAGGAGTGGGATGAGCTTAATGATAATTTTTATTTATCATTTTAAAAAGAAAGAATATTTGCTTTAATTATCGCACTAGTTTTATCTTGTAAATACAAGAAATAAAACATCCACCTGAAAAATTTTTAGCTTTATTCTAAATAAAAGATGCCTATGAAGTATATCGCCAATCCTAGATGACAACACCGCTAATCTCATTAGTAATTTCTGTTTTTAATATGTTTTAAAAGCTCTAAATCTGATGGGATTATGGGTGTTTTAGAGAACAAAAATATTTAATTATTGACGCATTTTACTTGTAAAAATCTCAATAATTAAGCCAGAATATATTTGCCATGTTCCGAAAATTAGGCTGAGGAAGATGAAGTCTTCCATCAGATGAGAAACCGTCAGATATACGACGCTGGCATAGTTTCTGCATCTATTTGTTTATGGCAAATCCCCAAAAGTGGCATCAGCTTATAGTCATAAATTGGCTATAACTTGAGGATGCTTTTGCAATTGATTTGCCAATTTTAAAGCCTAATTTAACTATCCATCCGTATCCATCCGTATCCATCCCGTAACTGCCATGAAGAATATTTCTAGATTATCTAAAGCTGTTTTAGCTCTCAGTTTTGGACTCTGTTTGCTGCCGATTTCCAAAACCTATGCTGCTAATACCGATGTTCCAACACCTCTGAGTGCTAGAACTACGTACAATCAAACCAATGTCTCGACAGCAACCTATTATTTCACTGTCGCTGTACCCGCTTCTGCAACCAAACCCTTACAACAGGTGACACTCACACAAATTCAAGGTGGCGAAAATATTGAGTTTGATGCTCAACAGAGTAGCGCCTTTGTGGGAACAAGCGATCGCGCTGGAGAAAATTTGCCAGTTGCGATCGCTAGTAACCCCAATCAAGACAATACAGTGACACTCCAGTTTGCACAGCCTTTACCACCTGGTCAAACCGTAACCATTGCTCTCAAACCATATCGTAATCCTGCTTACGAAGGATTTTACTTGTTTAATGTCAAAGCTGCTCCCGCAGATCAAAGTACAGAAGGTCAATCTCTGGGTGTAGCAAGGTTACAGTTTTACCAAAACGACTTCTAACTGCATAACTTGCATAGCTAAGTCTGGTAATTAGATTTGCAATTGTTTCTAAACCACTATTGGGGACGTACCGCTGTGCGTCCCTATTTCCTTTTAATAGCCAGCATTTTTATCGACGACATTACGCAGGGGTTGACCGTGGTAATAGCGTGTAAAATTATCGAGAAAAAGTGCGATCGCACGTTCTCTAGTTTTGGGAGAATGGCCAGAACAGTGGGGTGTCAAAAATAGATTTGGCTGATTCCATAACTGACTTTCTGGTGGTAGCGGTTCTGTAAAGACTGTATCCAAAGCTGCACCAGCAATTTGACTAGTTTGTAAAGCTTTAATTAGTGCAGGTTCATCAACAATTGCACCACGAGCAATATTAATTAAATAAGCATCGGGATGCATGAGGCTAAATACTTCCTCATCAATCATCCCCTTGGTTTCTTTTGTTAAGGGTGTGGCAATAACTACATAATGGGCTTCACTTAAAAGTGGCTTCCATTCATTTGCACCTACTATTTTATCGAAGTTTGGTAATGGTTGTGGATTACGGCGACTACCATAAATATTTAAACCAAAAGCTTGAGCACGTTTAGCAATTTCTTGCCCAATTCCACCTGCACCGATAATTAATAAGTTTTTATCTAGCAGTTCTTCATTTCTAAAGCCTCGTTGCCAACTTTTTTGTGCTTGTAGTTCACGCAATTTGGGAAAATTCTTAGCGTAAGACAAAATATAAGCAATCACAAATTCCGCCATCGGAATAGCATGAAGCCCCGCACCATTAGTTAGCAGAATTTCTCGCTCTAAATATTGCGGTGTCAGAATATTATTTACACCTGCATTTGTTGCTTGATGCCAACGCAATCTAGGCGCTGCATCTAGAACTTTTTGTAAAGTCGTTGGTTTTATATAATAAAGCCAACTAAAATATACTTCCGCATCTGTAGCATCACCATCAATATTGCCATCAACATCAGCCCGCACAAATGTTATATCGCTAGGTAGATGCGGTTTAATCTCATCAGCAACTTCTATGGGAAGAATGAGCTTCATTGTCTCTTACTCCATTTATATTCAAGCCAAATCTACTTATAAATTTTGATTTTTTAGTGCAGTTATGATTAATTATAGTTTCTTGAATTATGTTTAAATATCATCCAATTTATCTAATAGATATAGTAGACTTCCTCAATAACTTCTTTCATGTTGAGCAATTTCCTACCAGCGAAAGAGGCGGTATATATTTACCATCATCAAATCCTGTACAACGGTTAGGGTTAGCACTGGAAGCTGAAACACGATTATATGAATGGATAAGCAATAAACGTTTAGATGCATTATTCTTACATCGTCCTTGGAATTTAGAATTAAAGAAGCTTCCATCAGAGTTGGGAATTATTTCCTATCATCTACCATTCGATGAGTGCTTAACTGTAGGTTTCAATCCTCGTTTAGCTCAAATTTTGCAAATGTCTAATTTACAAGTATTAGGCAAAAAACAAAATAGAGCAATTGGGATGATTGGAGAAATTGATACTCAACCTTTAGTCAAATTATGTAGTTTTATCACGCAAATATTTGGCAAAGCTGAACAAATATTACCAGCAGTTAACTCTAATATTAAACGCATTGCTGTTGTTGGTGCAATGACAGATTCATTAGTACGCGAAGCAGCAAAACTTGGTGTTGATGTTTATATTACAGGACAATTTCGTCAACCAGCGAAAGCCGCAATACAAGAAACTAAAATAGGCGTTATTACTGTTGGTCATCGTCATAGCGAATTATGGGGTTTACGTTCATTATCAGAAGTACTACAAGAACGCTGGTCTAGTTTAGAAGTATTTATCTATGATGACTGAACAAGGCAAAAGTTAAAAGGCAAAATAAAGAAACATACAATGTTCACAAGCCCTTCGAGCAGAAAGTGTAACGAAAAATAATATGTCCCTTTCAAATCCCCTAAATTGATGTACGGGTATTATCTTTTTACTTTTTACTTTTATCTTTTTACTTTATCTAGCAGGAGTATGTAACCAGGTTTGTGTAGCATTATCCCAATAGGCATCAACCCAAAAATTTTGTGTTTCATCCCAATAGGATAATGTCGTTAGATCTAGCATTACAATTTCAATCTCAATCTCTGCTTCTGAGGCTAGCGGCCCTGAATCTGCGAAACTAAGTTTGTCATCAAGAATGTCCATTATCCATCCTTGATATTCTTGCCCATTGGTTAGTTTAAAATAGTGCTTTGTGCCAAACTCCCTAAATTCTTCTAGGATAACTTTTGCGTTTTTCATCAAATTTATTTTCTTATCAATCACCACCTTTTACTGAATTGGTATTCTAAACCTTTTATTGCTTCGCTATCCAATCATCTAATTTAAAATCAGACTGGGCTAATTTTTGCGATACTAAAAATTTCTTTGTCCCTTCTAAAAGTTGTACGCCTTGATCGGGTAAAGGTTCTACTGGGAATTGTGTGATGGGAAAAGAAGCTTTCACCACATCAAGAGGATATCCTGATACATCAGCATGAAACTTGTAGTAAGCCTCTGGGTTGGCTTGAATATCTTTCACAGATGCTTGTTTAATCTGATTCCACTTTTGCGGTAAATCTGGATGTTTAGCTAAAAAATCTTCTGTAGCTACCGTAACGCTAGTTCCGCGTAAGTCTGGGTGTTGAATTGCTTCATCAATCACAGGATAGCCTTTTGCTTTTAACAATGGCCCAGTTCCTGTTGATGCAGCTATCGCAGCCACATCTCCCCGTTCTAATGCGGCTTGGGCTTCACTTGGTAGCATATGGATAACCTTGACGCGATCGCTAATTCCGGCCTTTTGCAATAATCCAATTAAATAGCGATGCATATAGGAACCTTTAGAAGTCGCTACCTTCTGTCCTTGAAGTTCCCCTACAGAACCAGGGCCATTTTTCTTCGCTAATAACCAAGCATTTGTTCCTACTTGTTCTTGACCAATCAAGCGCGTGGGTAAACCTTTGGCTTTACCAACCAATGCAGGTGTATCACCATAAATTCCTACATCCACTTCCCCAGCTACCAAGGCTTCATTTAAGTTCGGCCCGTTAGGAAAATTCAGCGTTTTGATTTCTGTAATCCCTAATTTTTGCAATTCTGGTAAAAGTTTACCTTGATGCATTGCCCAGCCTGTCGGGCCAGTTGGTGTTTTAACTTTACCGTTAGTAATAAAACCTAACCGCAATGTGGAAGTCTTAACTTCCGCCTTAGTTGTAGTTGTGGGATTGGGTACTGCTTGAGAAACAGTTTGATTAGAACTGCAAGCAGTAGTAAGAAATAATAAACTCGATACAGCTAAAGTTGGTAGTTTAAGCATGAAAAACGAACCGCAGAGACACGGAGAATACAGCTAAAATAAGAAAATTAAGTTACAGCTATCTTTAGATAAATTAGATAGGTAGGGGCACAACATTGTTGTGCCCGATAATCCGTACATCACCCACTAAAAATTTGTTGTGTACTATTTCATCTGCTTGAGAATTTGGTGTGTAGAATCTTCTTGGGCAGAGGAAGTGCGATCGCGTCCCCAACCTACATTTCTTCGGTAGCTTCCCAAAAGTTCAGCCTCTTTCAGTAATGTTTCATTGACAGAATCCAGAGGATCAACTTGTGGTGCTACATATAAAGCATCCACCGGACAGTACAATTCACACATGAAACAGGTTTGACAATCACTTTGTCTAGCAATTGTAGGTGGTGCATCTGGCACTCTATCAAAAACATTTGTCGGGCAAACATTCACGCAAATATTACATTGAATACACCGCGACGCACTAACTAACTCAATCATAGGATTTTGGATTTTAAATTTTGGATTTTAGATTGAGGAACGAGGCGCATGAGTCTAGAATCTCAATCTCTTCCTTTGCGCCTCTGCGTGAGAAAAAAGATAACTAAGAAGACACGCCTACCAATTCCTTCTCACTCCCCAATCCCTCATTTCTCACCCAAACTTTGTCCAACCCACCACTAACTAAATAGTGTTGCTGATGAACATCCATCTCTGGAAAGTCCAGATGCTTGTGCATACCGCGAGTTTCTTTCCGTTCTAAAGCGCTGTTATACATCCATCGCGCTGTAGCCACCATTGCAGCAGCTTCCCGCATCTGAATAATATTTTGCTGATTACCAGCTTGACTACTACGAATTTCTTGCCAAAGATGATCTAATCTCTGCAATGATCCAGTTAAAGTTTGTTCTGTACGGAAAAGATTGCGATCGTAAGGGAAAACTTCGGCTTGGGTAGCTTGGATCACCTCTTCAGCTTTAATTTGATGTTGGCTACCACTGATCAATCCAGCCTCGCCAACAGCTTCTACAGGGCGCTGAGTTCCCCACTCTCCCAAACTCTGGGCGTATTCAGCCGCAGATTTACCAGCCCAGTAACCAGAAGAAATTGCCCAAGCTGCATTATGACTACCACCACCAGTAAAGCCACCACAAATTAATTCTCTGGTAGCCGCATCACCAGCAGCATAAAGTCCTCGGACTGATGCAGCACAACTAGAATCAACAATCCGAATCCCACCTGTTCCGCGTACTGTTCCTTCTAAACGCAAGGTGACGGGAAAACGTTGGTTAAAGGGATCAATCCCTGCACGATCAAAAGGTAAGAAGAAATTCGGCTGTGCTTTCCGCATATTTGCCTGCATCTCTTCATTTGCTTTATCCAAGATGGCATAAACAGGTTGTGTCAACAGCGTTTGGGCAATTACTGAACGCCCTCTTTGAGAACCTGCACCAGGTATAGGCGTGCCATCTTCGTATGTGAAAGTTGCCCAATTGTAAAACAGGGTTTTAGTAACCGAAGAAAAGGCGGGAGAGATGCCATAAGCGTTAGAAAATTCCATCCCTGACATCTCTGCACCCGCTTCTGCTGCCATGAGGTATCCATCCCCAGTCAGGACATTGCAACCTAAGGCTTTACTTAAGAAAGCACAACCACCTGTTGCAATGATTACTCCACCTGCACGTACAACCCATTGCTTACTAGTCTGACGGTTAATTCCAGTTGCCCCAGCAACCGCACCTTTTGCGTCTACTAATAATTGCAAGGCAGGGCTATTGTCTAAAATTGTTACACCCACCCGCTTGATTTGCTTCCGCATCAGGCGCATATATTCTGGCCCCTGGAGACTGCGCCGATAGGGTTTACCCTCTTCATCAACAGGAAAAGGATAACCCCACTCTGCTAATAGGTTGACGTTGGTATATGTCTGATCCAGTACCCGATCCATCCAGGTACGATTGGCTAAAAATCCCCCCAAGGCTTCGCGACTGGCTTTTGCAGCTTCTCTAGCTTCTGCATCAGGAGGTACATACCATACTCCGTTACCTGATGCTGCTGCACAACCACTCGTACCGCAGTAACCCTTATCGACTAAAACCACCTTGGCCCCAGCAGATGCAGCACTCCAAGCAGCCCACGTACCAGCCGGGCCACCGCCAATTACTAGAACATCTGTGTGCAAGTTAGGGTCAACATCAATAGTAGATGAACTCTGCGATCGCCAATGGGGACTACTCATTGAATTCCTCGCCTCAATATTTAGCTGATGAACTAAAAAAAACTTAGATAATCATGCAATAAATATGCCAGTTACTAACTGCAATGATGTTCATTAGAACAGTTAATCAATGCATATTGTTGTAGCACTGGCATTTACAATACCATAAATTACGGTTAGTCGGTCAAGTTACAGTATTTATTTCCAATAGAAGCCTTGCATAATTTTTTACAAAAATCAAGAGGGTGTTTTGATCAAACTTCAAATCCTCAATAAAAAGCAGCGTTTTTCAAATTAAAAACCAAAAAATACTGCCTCAAGCCGCATATTTTATGCAAAATACGTCTATCATCTTTGCCGTATCTATTTGCATAGAATATTAAATATAAGCTGAAATTTATAAATTTTTATTAAAAAAATCTTCTGTAATCATGACTTTCAGTCATAAGGTTAATTGACTGCTGACAGTTAACGGTCAACAGTCAGCAATCAACATAAAAAATCTATGTTTTTAGCGCTAAAGCGTCTGACACAAATTATGGCGCTGGATTGGGATAACTTGTATGAACTGCGTTTAACTCTGCTAAAATCTCTGGGTTAAGAACTACATTTACACTTTCAATATTTTCTTGTAGTTGTTGTAGGTTTGTAGCACCAATAATTGTACTACTCACAAACCAGCGACTCCTTACAAAAGCTAAAGCTAATTGAGCAGGTGTTAAATTATGTTTTTTGGCAATTTCCGCATAAGCTGCTACAGCTTCATTGACATTTTGTTTGAGATAACGTTGTCCAAAACCGGGAAATAGACTTAAGCGGGTATTTTCTAGTTTGCTATTTTCTATATACTTGCCTGATAACAAACCAAATCCTAGTGGACTGTAGGCGAGTAAACCCACATTTGTGTAATGCGAAACTTCTGCTAAGGCGGAATCAAAAACGCGATTTAGCAAGTTATAAGCATTCTGAATTGAGACTACTTTAGGTAATCCTAACTTTTTAGCAGCATGAACAAACTTAGTTACGCCCCAAGGAGTTTCATTACTCAAACCTATATAGCGGACTTTACCTGCTTTGATGACTTCTGCAAAGGCTGCTAATTGCTCAGAAATCTTCACAGTTTCCCGTTCTAACTCTGGTTTATACTCTGTCTGACCAAAAGTTGGAACATAGCGATCGGGCCAGTGAATTTGGTACAAATCGATATAATCTGTTTGCAATCTTCTCAAACTATCATCTACCGCTTGCTGAATATTCTTACTATCAATTTTGATATTTCCTCCCCGTAGCCAATCAAATGGACGACCAGGCCCAGCAATTTTAGTAGCAACAATTAGTTTATCCCGCTGCTGGTTTCTCAACCATTCGCCAATATAAGCTTCTGTTTTTCCTTGGGTTTCCCCACGAGGCGGGACTGGGTACATTTCCGCCGTATCAATAAAGTTTACCCCGTGGGCAATAGCATAATCTAATTGCTGATGGGCTTCTTCAATAGTATTTTGATGCCCATAAGTCATGGTTCCCAAACAAATTTCGGAAACTTTTAAGTCACTTTCACCGAGTTGGTTGTATTTCATAATTTCTGCATCAATTCTCTTAATTACTTTTACAGCAGATTACAGGTAAATGAGGTAAAACAATTAAATTTATATCAGCTAAAACACATCTAAGATTTGCAGATTAAATTTTATCAATTTCTTGTGGAGTAGGCATCTTGTCTGCCCAAATAATGTAACTTAAATGCTGATTAGCTTATCAATCTTGTGGTGTGAGTATCTTAACCGCTACAGGTTTACTTTGTAAGAGAGAAAATCTGCTGGATTTCACCAAAAGTCAAACCATTAAATAATTTGGGATTCTTAGATTTGGCATTTCTGGCTTATCCCATACATAAAGATTTGGGAAAAATCTTAAAATACTATTAATTTACCGAATTGCCGGAGTTAACACTAAAAAAGTATACTACCAGACATTACTCATAGAAACAAGTTTATTTTGGGAATTTTAAAAAAATAGAGAGTATGTAACTAAAAATACTCATTCTCTACAGTTTTTCTGAAATACTGGTATCCTGTAATATTAAATCTACTAAAATTCGACCAAATTACCGGACTTTAATCGCGACAGGTAATTTGGTAGTAGCTACAAAGTGATTTTCTCTCTCTGAATTTTGTACTTAGAAGAGAAAAATTGTGACGGAGATTTGTAACTCACTCTCCAGATAAAAGCTGGAGTCTGAAAGATAATGACACTGCCAACTTCAAGCAGAAAATTTCCAAAAAATTAACTAAGTTATTTGCTTGATGTCTTCGGCAGTACAGAGGATTTGTCCTAGATCGAATTGTTTGTTCAATCAAAATGAAAAAAATTTTTGGGAATTTATTGCTGACCTTACCAACGTTTGTAGTGCTGCTTTTATTAGCAACTAGCGCGAAAACTTTTGCTCAAGAAGTTTCTGCCCAAAAAGAAGCAGAAACTCCATTAACTACATTACCCCCAGCGCTTGAGGCTAATTTAACAGGCTCAGCCACTCCAGAGACTCAGGCAGAATCAAAACCATCTGTCATCAAGACAGCACCTTTGAGTCCCATCGCACAAGTTCCAGTTTTACAGCCTACGACCCCAACACCAAATAGCGATTTAGGACAAGTCACTTCTGTCTCGCAATTATCTGATGTTCAGCCTACAGATTGGGCATTCCAGGCGCTACAGTCTTTAGTTGAGCGCTATGGGGTAATTGCTGGCTATCCCGATGGCACATTTAAAGGGAACCGCGCCCTCACGCGTTATGAATTTGCGGCTGGTTTAAATGCAGCCCTCGACAGACTCAACGAATTGATTGCAACTAGCACTGCTGACTTAGTTAAGCGAGAAGACTTAAATACCCTGCAAAAGCTGCAAGAACAATTTTCTGCCGAACTCGCCACTTTACGAGGACGAGTAGACTCTCTCGAAGCGCGTTCTGCCAAGTTAGAAGCCACTCAATTTTCTACAACTACTAAACTGCAAGGTTTAGCACAATTCTTTCTCGCTGATACCTTTGGTAATCGTGTCGGTACAAACAGAGATAGTACCAATACTTTTTTAGGCTATCGTGCAACCCTCGCTCTACAAACTAGCTTTACAGGCAAAGACCAGTTGACAACTAGCTTAACAGCATCCAACTTTGTGGCTTTAGGCGGTGCGACTGCTGTCGGTGGGACACCGCTAACTGGAACAAACCAAACCCGGTTTAATACAGAACGCAGCACTGCTTATGCTGCAGACAATAATCTTTATCTTGATAGGTTGTTCTATCGCTTCCCATTCGGGAAAAACACTACCGTCTGGGTAGGTGCAAGGGCACTGCAACCTGTAACTTTTGCCCCTACTCTTAATCCCTTAGTTGGTAATGCCCAAACTGGTACTCTATCCCGATTTGGACTCTTCAACCCTGTCATTTACCGACCTGGTTTTGACGGCGCTGGTTTAGCTTTCGCCCATAAATTTAGCAATCAACTCCAACTCAACGCAGGTTATATCGTAGATGATGCTTTAGGTAGTAATCCTGCAGGAAACGCCACTAATTCGGGTGGATTGTTTGGTAATGCTTATGAAGCACTAGCACAGTTAACTTTTACTCCTAGTCGCAGTCTAGATATTAGTTTCGCCTACGCCCGTAAATACTTCCCCACTCCGGTTTCTCCCGGCCCTAACGGTACAGTAGTTGTCGCGCCTGGGTCTGGTTATAACATCACTGGTGGTACAGGTACTGCTAACGCTGCTCGTCCTTTTGGTTTAGCGCCTACTTCATCAGATAACTTTGGGCTGCAAGTTAACTGGAAAGCTAGTAATGCTTTCCATATAGGTGGCTGGTTTGGTTATACACAAGCCCATCAAGAAGGTACTAGTAATGATGCAACTATCATTAACGCGGCGCTAACTCTGGCGCTTCCAGATTTGGGTAAAAAAGGCAATTTGGCTGGGTTTGTCTTTGGTATCCCACCCAAAGTTACGAGTAATGATGTAGCTGCTCGCAGAGATAATGATACCTCTTTTCATATAGAGGGTTTTTATACTCATAGATTTAATGACAACATTAGTGTGACCCCAACTCTGTTCGTCATTACTAACCCAGAAGCTAACTCTAACAACGATCCAATTTGGGTAGGTGCTCTGCGTACTACTTTCACTTTCTAAGCAGAATCACCCAATTTGGGATTAATAGTTTTAACTAGATATTCATCTCGAATAATCTTACCTATTCTATATGCGATCGCAGTTTTATATCCATAAACTACGGTAACTTGATTAACTTAATGTATAATCAAGGATCTCAGATAGGTAAATTCTGATGATGAGTTCGATTTTTCAGCGTTTGTTCGCCGGATTGAAGAGATTCCGATTCACTCAATTTGCGCGTCAAAATAGTATCTTTTCCCTTGTGCGTCTTCCGGTGGCTGGGGCTTTTATTGCTAGCTTATGTCTCAGCCTTTTATTTTCATCTTGCACAGCTAATAATGGCAGCAATAATACTACTTCTGCTAATAATTCTAATCAACCTAAAACATCTGTAGTCAAGTTTGGCTATCAAAAATCAGCAATTCTTCTTAAGAGTAAAGGCGTTTTAGAAAAGCGGTTACAACCTCAAGGTGTTTCTGTACAGTGGATAGAATTTCCTGCTGGGCCACAGCTTTTAGAAGCAATGAATGTCGGTAGTATTGATTTTGGTCATACCGGAGAATCACCACCAATCTTTGCCCAAGCTGCGGGTGCATCATTAACATACATTGCGGGAATTGCGCCTAGCCCTGCGGGTCAAGCTATTCTAGTTCCTCCAGATTCTCCAATTAAAACTGTCACTGACTTGAAGGGCAAAAAAATCGCCTTTCAAAAAGGTTCTAGCGCTCATTATCTGCTGTTACAAGTGTTAGAAAAATTTGGCTTGCAATACAGTGATGTTCAACCAATATATCTACCACCTGCTGATGCAAGAGCAGCATTAGTCAAAGGAAGTTTAGATGCTTGGGTAATTTGGGACCCATTTTATGCAGCAGCACAAAAAGCAATTAATGCTCGTGTTTTGATTGATGGGACAGAAGTGAACAAGCAAGGAGGATATTACTTAGCTAGTCGCAAATTTGCTACCGAAAATCCCGAAATCATTAAGTCAATGTTAGAGGAAATTAAAACCCTTGAAGATTGGTCAGATAAACATCGAGATGAAGTAGCCGCCACCCTCTCACCTGTACTAGGCATTGACTTAGAAACAATGCAAAAAGCTACACAACGAAAGAAATTTGGTATTGTGCCTATTGATAGCAATTTAATTGCTATACAGCAGAAAGTTGCTGATAAATTCTATGAATTGAAATTGATTCCTAAACAAATTGATGTCAAGGAAGCAATGCTTTCACCAGAACAATATGCAGCCTTTTCACCAAAGATATAGGTATGGGTAATAGATATAGCAATCCTATTTAATTGGTGAAATTTTGTGCTGTTTAGATCCCCGACTTTTATAAAAGTCGGGGATCTATCTTTTTATGTTTAATCTGATAAATTGATGTGTAAAATACTTGATTTCTGCCGTTGTTTATGAGAAAGTCTGAATTAAGATAAATACGGCAAGTCGATAGATTTTAAGTAATTAATGTTAATTAAGGAAAGCTTACTAGTTGTAACTATAGATTATGGACTATGCATTAGTCCTAAAAACATACTATAGACAGTCATGCGTTCCGTTAGGTTGCCGCAGATATCGCACTTTTCACAGCATCACTAAGTGCCTACATGATTGTTGAAAAAAACTAGTACAACACGGCGTAAATAAACAGACCATTCAAAATCCGCAAAACGCTTACTCTGTCTTAATTTTGAATTTTGAATTTTGAATTCCGCCTTGCGGTACTAGGACATTGTTATAGCAATCCGTTGAGTCACAAAAATTCTGACAAGCTTGGACTCACAAAAGTTTTTCAATTACGAATTACGTAGACGCGCAGCGGCTTCCCGCAGGGTATTAGTAATTATCTCGACGATTTTTTTATCAGTGGAGACATCTTATGCCAGTAGATCCCTATTCTCACGACAGTTCTGAACAGGATGCTTTAATTCCTAGTGAAACACCAAAAGTTAAGCGAACCCGACGCTTTTTACTTGGTGGTGCTAGTAGACGCTCTTTTCTTGGTCGTGTCGGGTTGTTTACAACTTCTAGTGTAGTGGCTGGAGTTTTAGGTTCATCTATTACATCTAAAAAGGGAGAAAATACGGTTCAGGCTGCGGAACCTAAAGCAAAGTCTGACCATAATAACTTACGAGAGAAAGCTTTTCAAGTACGTACAACAGCAGCAAAGAATAATCGAGAAATTCCTATTCCTCCCCATCCGACGAATGGAGATGAAGCAAAATACGCCAACAAAATTGCCACAGATACACGTGGATTACCCCATAATCAGTTGGGCGAAGTGGATTTGAAGGCCTATCAATCTTTTATTAATGCCTTAAACTCTGGCGACCCTAAGGAGTATGAAAAAATCGTTTTGGGTGGCAAACGCAAGCTGGTACAACCACTCACACCATTAGCAATTAGCTTGAGTGGGGCCAATACTTGCCAATTAGCCATTCCCATACCGCCTACCCTTGACAGTGCAGAACAAGCGGCGGAATTCATCGAACTAGCTTGGCAACATCTTTTACAAGATGTACCTTTTAGCGAGTATCGTAACGATACAAATAACCCGTTGATTTTGGCAGCTTTGCAAGAGTTAAATCAGTTGTCAGGATTTAAAGGGCCGAAAAAGAATGGCAAGGTAACACCAGAACTGCTATTTAGAGGTACAGCAATTTATGCTGATGCTGCTGGTAAAGCGATTTCCTACACCTTACCAGGAGCAGAAACTGGCCCTTATGTTTCACAGTTTTTGCTGCGTCCTGTACCTGCGGGAACCCTTAATTATGCTCAACTGAACCGCGTTCCGCTAGCTATTCCCGAAAACACTTTCCAAACGAATTATGATGAATGGTTGCTAGTGCAAAATGGTGGTGAGTCTGGGAGAACGATTAAGTTTGACTCTACCCGCCGCTACTTTATTAATGGACGCGACCAAGCAGAGATTGCTCATACGCCACCACCTGTCTATGGAAATGCTGCTTTAATTCTCGTTGCTAAACCAGTTACAGATAATCCTCTAGGTGGTGGTGTAGGCGCACCTTTCAATCCCAGTAATCCTTATAACAAATCAAAGACTCAAGTAGGTGGTTCGGGGACATTTGGCCCTGGATATTCCCAATCTTTGCTCAGTTGGGTAGGGCCACATGCAATTAGAGCCGCTTACTGGCAGAAATACTACGTTCACCGTCGTCTGAGGGCAGAGGCTTATGGTGGCTTGGTTCATAATAATCAGGTGAAGAAAACCAGCTATCCAATTCACTCTGATGTGTTAAAGTCAGAAGCCCTCGATCGCATTTTCAGTAAATATAAATCCTATTTACTACCCCAAGGTTATCCTGAAGGCTCACCTCTCCATTCTTCTTATCCTGGGGGTGCTTCAGTGTCGGCTGGTGCTAGCGTAACGATTTTGAAAGCGCTATTTGATGAAAATTATGTGATTCCCAACCCGGTGATACCCGATCCCCAAGATCCTACCAAATTGATTCCCTATGAAGGGCCACCGTTGACTGTGGGTGGAGAATTGAACAAACTGGCGGCGAATATTGGACTAGGTCGCAATGCTGCGGGGATTCACTGGCGCACAGATGCTGCTGCTTCATTAGCACTTGGGGAAGCGATCGCAATTAGTATTCTGAGGGATGAGAAGCTAACATTCCGCGAAATATTTGAAGGTTTCACATTCACCAAATTTGATGGTACAAAAGTAACCATTTAAATTTTCTCCACTTCTAGTTCGTCAAGGGAACTTGGTGGGGTAAAGGTTAAGGGTTAAGGGTGAAGGGGAAAGGTTTTTGATTCCTTACCCTTCCCCAGCCTTTACCTCACATTTTTGGTTTGGCAGACTTTTAAAAATCCCACGGTTTTAAGCCGTGGGATTTTTGCTTTATAGGCTCAAAGCCATCCCATATACACATAAACTGCTCAAAGCTCATTTACTAGCCTTTAGAGGCTATTTGCGGCTGTGTATGACAATCTGTCTTTCCTCTGTCCAATGCCCAATACCCATTTTCATGCTAGAGTAAACGCCCATTCTTAGCAGGGCTTTATAGTCGTTAATTCTCCCCTTTTCAAGTGGGAATTCTAATGTAAACTGATAATCCACTAACCTAGTTTCAATAACATACTGCTTTTTTATTACAGTTTGTAAACTTTTTCAGAAAAAATGTGATTGTGATTTCCTTTTTTATCTTTTTTTTGTATTTAATATCACGTTTTTAATGAGAGAAGATTATTGTTTAACAAAAGAATGAACAGTTAATAATATTTTTGAATTGAAACAATAACTTAAATTTATTTACTATTTATACATTTTTGATAATACTCTTAATCGCGCAAAACCGCTTCTGGTATTGGTTTCTGTGATTTTCGACATCAAACGCAGATTGACAAAATTACTAGTAGTCAAATCTTGAAGCTGGGTTTTTAACTATATAAAAAATTCATTATACTTATTAGAATAATCATTAAACATTTCTTAATAAAAAATGTCTGCGAAGCATTATAAAAATAATTTGTAAGGGTTGAGAGGGCAAACCAAGTAAATGAAGGCTCTAATTTTTTAGGTCTAAATGCTTGGCTTAAATAACTGAAAATCTTTCCAACAAAAATGAAAGTATCTTCAGTTTTTACACTAAAATCAATGTTTCAATCAAAACAGATTTGATTTTTTTGAAACATGATTAAGCTGTAATAAAACAACAAAAGCTGAATGCTTCATTTTTTCACTTAAACCCTCATCAATTAATTACTCAATTAATCAAAATTTAGGAGAATCACACTATGGTGCAAGATGCATTTTCCAAGGTTGTTTCCCAAGCTGACGCAAGAGGCGAATATCTAAGTGATGGTCAGTTAGATGCTCTCATCAACTTAGTTAAAGAAGGTAACAAGCGCGTTGACGTTGTTAACCGGATTTCTAGCAATGCATCTTCCATTGTTGCTAACGCAGCTCGTTCATTGTTCGCTGAACAACCTCAACTAATTGCGCCTGGTGGAAATGCTTATACTAACCGTCGTGCAGCAGCTTGTGTACGGGATTTGGAAATCATCCTTCGCTACGTTACCTATGCAATTTTTGCTGGAGATGCTAGCGTTCTAGACGATCGCGCGCTGAATGGCTTGCGGGAAACCTATTTGGCATTGGGTACTCCTGGCGCTTCCGTTGCAGTTGGTATTCAAAAGCTCAAAGAATCTTCAATCGCCATCGCTAACGATCCTAACGGTATTACCCGTGGTGATTGCAGCAATCTGATTGCAGAAGTTTCTGGTTATTTCGATCGCGCAGCAGCAGCAGTTGCCTAAACATCAAAACACTTTCTATTAGGCCTCTTGCATAAAAGCAAAATTGATTTGAAAAAGCAATTTTTGCAAGAAGTCTATTCAACAAATTTTTTGTAAAAGCAATTAGGAGAAGTTCTTCAATGACTAAAACACCATTAACTGAAGCAGTTGTAGCTGCTGATTCCCAAGGCCGTTTCTTAAGCAGCACCGAACTCCAAGTTGCATTTGGTCGTTTTCGCCAAGCTGGTTCTAGCTTAGAAGCTGCAAAAGCATTATCTAAAAAAGCTTCTAGCCTTGCAGAAGCTGCTGCTAATGCTGTGTACCAAAAATTCCCCTACACCACCACCACATCTGGCCCTAACTACGCTTCTACTCAAACCGGTAAAGATAAGTGCGTGCGTGATATCGGCTATTACCTGCGGATTGTTACTTACGGTTTAGTTGTTGGTGGTACAGGCCCAATCGATGATTATTTGATTGGTGGTTTGGCTGAAATCAACCGTACCTTTGAATTATCTCCTAGCTGGTACATTGAAGCTCTCAAATATATCAAAGCTAATCATGGTTTAAGCGGCGACCCTGCTGTTGAAGCTAACTCCTACATTGATTACATCATCAATGCTCTAAGCTAAGTTGGCTCAATTTAAGTACAGCAGCAAATGGTCGGTTGATAAATCAGATCAATTCGCAGCTATGGGTTCTAAAAAGCTTTTCAGTTTTGTGTAACACGGGTAGGAAAATCCTTTGGTAATTATGCAATACAAATGAATAGTATTACCAAATGATTTTTGACAGTCATTAATCCTGTTCCACAACAACTGAATATCAAGTTTGCAGCCGTAAAAAGTTGCAAATTGCAAAAGCGTCAAGCATTTGTGTAGTAAGCTGAGATATTTATAAACACTGACTTCATTATGTGTTAGCAGTCAATTATGAATGACTCAAATACCTATGTTGTCTGGGTAGATAAATTCTCATCTTATTACGCAAGGCTTTTTCTTAATTGTGAAAAAAAAAATTTATTAACAAATTTTGTAAATGAGGACTTTAGTCCTTTACTTTAAAGCACTAAAGTGCTGATTACGAAGTTGACCATTTTTTAGCTGTAACTTAAAAAATTTTTACCGAGTTTAACGGGTTAGAAAATAAGGAACAGATAAGATTATGGCACCGTTAACAGAAGCAAGCAGATTGGGAATTCGTCCGTTTGCGGATAGTGACAAAGTGGAATTGCGGTTTGTCAAAACAGCAGAAGAAGTACGGTCAGTTATTTGGTCTGCATATCGCCAAGTTTTAGGTAATGAGCATCTGTTTCAAAGTGAACGGCTATCTAGTGCAGAATCACTTTTGCAACAGGCGCAGATTTCTGTGCGGGATTTTGTGAGAGCGATCGCACAATCCGAACTGTATCGCCAGAAATTCTTCTATTCCAACTCACAAGTGCGCTTCATTGAACTGAATTACAAGCATTTGCTTGGTCGTGCGCCTTATGATGAGTCAGAAATTGCCTACCACGTTGATATCTATAATTCTCAAGGTTACGAAGCCGAGATTAACTCCTACATAGATTCTGTAGAGTATCAACAAAACTTTGGCGATGCTATAGTGCCTTACTATCGGGGTTATCAAACTACAGTTGGACAAAAAACTGCTGGCTTTCCCCGATTCTTTCAGTTGTATCGAGGCTATGCAAATAGCGATCGCGCCCAAAACAAATCCAAAGGGCAATTAACTTGGGATTTAGCAAAAAATTTAGTATCCCCCATCTATCCTGCTGATGCTGGCTCCTTAACTGGCGTATCAACAGGAAATCGTGGTGGTAATACCTATCGGATTCGTACCACACAAGCTGCTTCTCCCAACTCACCACGCATTCGCCAAAGTATTACCGAAGTAGTTGTTCCATTCGATCAGTTATCGAATCGTTTACAACAACTCAATCGCCAAGGGCGCAAGGTAATTAGCATAGCTCTTTCTTAGTTCTGAGTGCTGAGTTCTGAGTGCGTAGAGGGTTTAGCATTGCTAAACCCCTACAAAAAATCTCTTTGTGTCAGAATTTTTGTGAATTAACTATGAGTTATGAGTAAGATTTCAGAATTGGAAATGTTTCTCTTTTGTAGGCGTTATTCAAACTCACTTACTAATAATAAGAAACCATAACCAAAGTCTGAAAATCTTTATTTTTCAACTCAGAACTCAGCACTCAGAACTCAGCACTATTTTCAACTCAAAACCCTTCTTTAAGGAGACTTTTAGATGCCAATTACAACAGCTGCATCCAGACTTGGAACTTCTGCATTTAGTAACGCTGCTCCTATTGAATTACGTTCCAACGCCAGCAAAGCAGAAATTGCACAGGTGATTGCGGCTATTTATCGTCAGGTCTTAGGTAACGATTATGTGTTGCAATCTGAACGTTTGAAGGGTTTGGAATCACTCCTGACTAACGGGAATATTACAGTTCAAGAATTTGTTAGGCAGTTAGCTAAATCAGATCTATACAAATCCAAGTTTTTTTCTAACAACTTTCATAGCCGTGTGACAGAGCTAAATTTTAAACATTTGCTCGGTCGCGCTCCCTATGATGAATCTGAGATTATCTATCATCTAGATTTATATCAAACCAAAGGCTATGAAGCTGACATTGATTCCTACATCGATTCAGCAGAGTACCAAACGAATTTTGGTGAAAATATAGTGCCCTATTATCGGGGATTTAACAATCAACTAGGGCAAAAAACAGTAGGCTTTACCCGAATTTTTCAACTATATCGCGGTTATGCAAACAGCGATCGCTCTCAAATCTCCGGAGCATCAGCTCGTTTAGCTAGTGAATTAGCGAAAAATAGCGCATCAACGGTTATTGCTCCTGCTGGTAGTAACAATGGCTTTGCTTATCGTGCTTCCATCAAAGGACAAACCCCCAGCACAGCATTTCAAGGTTCGCAAGCCTATGGTTCAGGACGGCTGTATCGTGTTGAAGTAGCCGGTATTTCTCAACCAGGTTATCCCAAGGTTCGCCGCATCAACAAAGCCGTAGTTATCCCCTACGAAGAACTATCCAATTATTTCCAACAAGTTCAACGTCGCAATGGCAAAATTGCCAGCGTTACACCGCTTTAGGGGTTGGGGATTGGGGACTGGGTATTAGGGATTGGGGACTGGAAGATAAGGGGAAATTACCAACATCAAACACCAAACCCCAATTATCCATTACCAATGCCCAATGCCCCATACCCTTTTAACTATTGTTCTTGATTGTTAGGATATCAACATGGTTTATCAAAGTCGGAGTTTTCAAGTAGAAGTTTCGGGATTGCATCAAAATGAGGTAACAAATCAAAATAATTACCCGATTCGTGCTAGCGGTAGTGTGTTTATTACTGTGCCTTTTAGCAGATTTAATGAAGAACTTCAGCGGATTAATCGCTTGGGTGGCAAAATTGTCAATATTCAACCTTTAAATCTGCAAGTAGGCGAAAATTAAGATTCAGTTGCATTAATTTCTAATTTCTCTTAAGTCACAATTTAGCCCACACTTTATATTTAACAATTGAGTGTGGGCTAATTTTTAATGTTTATTTACTTCCTTCGCAAGAAAACATCCTCTTAATTCTGGATTAAAATAGATAATATTGTTTGAGAGTTTTGTACCTGCTTGATGGTAAGGGTTGTTAATCCAAAATTTAAAACCTAAAATAGTAGAAGCTATGCTAAACTAAATTTGCATAATTTAGTCACAAAAAATGTCTACCCTACAAATTTATAGACATTTTGGATATGCAGATTTAATGGGGTTTAGCTGAGAATAAAGTCAAACTATACTCACAAATGATTGAATTTCATACTATTTGTTTGGGTTGAATAGCACTTACTTAAGCAAAAGTTGCTGCTCAGCTCCCCGACTTTTTCAAAAAGTCGGGGAGCTAAAATCTCGCTAAATTAAAGGTAAAAGGTTCTGACTTTCCTCGTTTCACTTTTTCCCTTAACCGACAAGTATTGTAATAACACCAAACTCCCACACTATGCCTAATTTTACCGAGTTGCTTCATCATCGTTATGGTGGTAGCCCAGTTAATGCGGAGTTACCTGTAAATGACTTCATCAGTTCTCTGTTATCTCACCGTTCAATTCGGGCTTACTTACCGGATGCTTTACCCTCAGGAACCTTAGAAACCTTAGTAGCAGCGGCGCAGTCAGCAGCTACATCCTCAAATCTCCAAACATGGAGTGTGGTAGCGGTGGAAGATCCCAGTCGTAAAGAAAAGCTATCTCAACTAGCTAATAATCAAGCCCATATTCGCCAAGCTCCTTTATTTCTGGTATGGTTAGCAGATTTAGCGAGGCTGGCGCATATCGCAGAAAGTCGGGGATTACCTCATGAAGGTTTAGATTATCTCGAACTGTTTTTGATGGCGGCGATTGATGCAGCATTAGCGGCGCAAAATGCTGTAGTAGCGGCGGAGTCGTTAGGATTAGGAACTGTATATATTGGTGCGTTGCGTAACAAGCCCGAAGAAGTGGCGCAGGTTTTAGAGTTACCAAAACAAGTGTTTGCTGTTTTTGGTTTGTGTGTTGGTTATAGCGATCGCACTGTAGAAACAGCGATTAAACCACGCTTACCCCAAACAACTGTATTGCATCGCGAAACATACAAGCTAGCAGAAAAAGAAGAAGATATCGCTTCTTATAATCAAGCGATGGAAGCTTTTTACCAGTCTCAGAAGATGAATGTCCCTGGTGATTGGACAGAACATTCCGCTAAACGGGTGGCTTTTGCTCAGTCTTTATCCGGGCGCGATCGCTTGCGGGAAATTTTGAATAATTTGGGTTTTGAACTACGATAATTTTTCCAGCTTGATTTGCTCAATCTATTTTGAGAATTAACCCTACTTTCAATGGTTAGAAAGTGGGGTTAATTGTTTATGTTTCCTCCTCTGCATCCTCTGCTCCCTTTGGCTACACAATGATGGAATAATTTATTGGTTGATATTCTCCAAATTATGTAGCTATTAACACATTTTGTAAGTTTTTTTGTTACAAGCTACTTGCCTTTTTGCCCCACCTATGTGAGACTACTAGAAATATACTACTAAAGTTCGACCAATTTACCGTAGTTTACTGATCAGGAATTATCAAAAATCAGGAAAATTACTAGTGTAAGTGTCTTCTAGGAAAGTTTTGAGATTACCGAAGCTTAAGGGAGGAAAAGCAATGTCACTCAAAATATGTTGTTGCAGTGCTAGTTAATGACATTCTTTTCAGATGTTTGCTGAGGTAATAGGTCTTCATACCGCAATCAGATGAGAAATATAGTTACTGAAGACCATATAAGTGTATTTTGCAGGTATTTTTTCTGACTACTATGCTTCTCTAGCCATCTAGAGAAAGTTAATAAGTTGACTGATATGAGAAGAAAAAAAGGAGATTTGTGGAATGACATATCCAGTAAGAGGGATGCATTTAAAACTACAAGGGCTAACCAAGTCATTTGGAACAAAGACTGTTCTGCAGGATATTGATTTGGATATTCAGCCTGGGGAATTTGTCGCCATAGTTGGGCGCAGTGGTTGCGGTAAAAGTACAATGTTACGGCTAATTGCTGGATTAGATGCACCAACTGGCGGTGGTGTATTTTTAAATGATCAGCATTCCCATCATCGGATTAATCCAGATATCCGCATGATGTTTCAAGATGCGCGATTATTACCTTGGCAACGAGTACTAGCAAATGTAGAGTTAGGTTTATTGGGTGCTAACTCAAAAGTTTATGCCAAGCAAACAGCTTTACAAGTTTTACGCGCTGTAGGATTAGAAGACAGAGCTAACGAATGGCCTTCTGTCCTTTCTGGAGGACAGCGCCAACGGGTAGCGTTAGCTAGAGCCTTAGCCAGTAACCCAGCTTTATTGCTGCTAGATGAGCCTCTAGGTGCATTAGATGCGCTTACACGTATTGAAATGCAGCAATTAATAGAGCAGTTATGGCAAGAACAAGGATTTACGGCATTACTAATTACTCACGATGTGGAAGAAGCTGTTGTAGTAGCAGACAGAGTTTTACTAATTGAAAACGGTCAGATTGGTTTAGATTTAGAGATTAATTTGCCACGTCCACGAGTGAGAGGAGATGTTGCATTAGCTCAGACAGTCGAGAAAATTTTACAACGAGTGATGGGTCAGCCAGAGCGCGAACCAGGATTACCAGCAGATTCATTTATCTTCTCATCTACAACAGTGTAAGAGATTTCCGCTTCATCTCATATCCGCCTACTGTGCAAAAATCGGAAAACTCTTTCTCCTTCAACTCCTACCTACTTGCAGTCTTAATGATCAGTCTGTAACCGAACAAGACATCATTACAATCCATATTCTGAGACTATCTTGAGTTCGTGGGTATGATGACGATTTTTGATTGCTGTCAAGAAAATGTACCTGATGCTTTTCGTAGTAAATAGTTCAATGAAATCCACTACCCACTCTTTCGGTATGGATCGGACTACCTACAGTTCTAGTTCTAATTATCAGTACAACCATATTGAACCAAGTTTATTAGATATTTTGCCTCCGCCAGGGAAGTGTTGTGTATATCTCTAATTCTTCGCGGGCATAACACAATACTTCTCTTCCCTAACAACAGCCTGGAAATTGGTAATTACTGGTTGCCAGAATTTCAAATTTTGAAAATAGCTGATTGATTGTTTCTTATCTTAATTAGCATTATCTTTACTAGAGCAAGACTAAATATTTGGATAAAGCTCCGAAGTCAATCAGCAAAAAAATAACTTACTACCTATTTCATAATCAATACAAGTTTCCACCACAGTAACCCTCTCATAAATCTATCTTAAGGTGGAATTATCCACCTTAATTCCTCAAATAAATATCAAGAATAAATAATAACTATATTTTGATTTGGAAATTATTTTATTGATTACGCCGCACCCACGCTTAACAACATCCATGAAATTACCATTCACGAGCAAAAAAAATATATATAACCGAAGTTCTTAAGACGTTAGGTTATGATTTCACGAAATTTTTAGCTTTTGTTACGATTTTTAAGGCGGAGGAAAGCCGATTAATGCAAGGTCTAAAACATAAATTTGAATCCTGGAAACGCGGAAATATTACTCGTCGTTCAGCATTATTTGCTCTTGGTTATAGCTTAGTTTTGTCTACAACACTATTTAGTTGCAGCACACCAGATAAAACTTCTCAAAAACAAGGTGATTCAGCTTCATCTAATACAGCTACTACAGCTAACACCACAAATACCGCTAGTAACTCTGGTAGCCAGAAAGTTATTAGAATTGTCCGTTCTAAACAACTCACTGCTTTAGCTGTTCTTGAAAAACAAGGTAAACTCGAAAAAAGATTAGCAGACTTAGGATACAAGTTAGAATGGCCTGAATTTGCAGCAGGGCCACAACAATTAGAAGCATTAAATGCCAATGGTTTAGATATTGCTTCCACAGCAGAATCACCCCCAGTATTTGCCCAAGCTGCAGGAACACCTTTAGTTTATTTAGCTGCAAATTCCTCTGATGGTCAAGCAGTTTCGCTTTTAGTTCCTAGCAAATCTAACATTAAAAGCGTTAAAGATTTAAAAGGGAAAAAAGTAGGCTTTCAAAAAGCATCTATTGGTCATTACCTGTTAGTTAGAGCTTTAGAAAAAGAAGGACTAAAGTTATCTGATGTCCAGTCTGTTTTCCTGCCACCTCCAGATGCTAATGTGGCATTTAACCAAGGTAAGATAGATGCTTGGTTTATTTGGGAACCATTTGTTACGAGAAACGTGCAAAACAAAGTCGGTCGCGTGCTGACAGATGGCGGTAACGGTTTGCGTGATACCAACAATTTTTACTCTACAAACCGCAAATTTTATCAAGAAAATCCAGAAGTAATCAAAGCCTTTTTGGATGAACTACAAAAAGCTCAAATTTGGTCTAAACAAAATCCCAAAGAAATCGCAGAATTACTTGCACCAGTAACACAATTGGATGTACCAACATTAGAAGCAATGCATAGTAAATACGATTTTTCGCTAGTACCAATCACCGATAAAATCATTACTAAGCAACAAGAAGTGGCTGACAAATGGTACTCTCTAGGACTGATACCGAAAAAGGTGAATGTCAAAGATGGGTTTTTAACACCTGAAGAGTACGCCAAAATTACGCCTCAAGATGTTTTGGCGAAGCAGTAGGTAGATGAGGGGGATGAGGGAGAGAAACAATTCAAAATTATCCCCTGTTCCCTCTCACAAACACCAATTACCCATCACCAATTACCAATTTTCAAAAGTCAAGAATACTATGCCGACGCTAACGTTAACTGAAGTTAAAATCATCCCATTAGATGCACCTTTAGGTGCTGTGGTTACAGGATTAGATACTAGTCAAGCTGTTGCACCAGAAATTATTTTACAACTAAAGCAAGCATTGCGCGATCGCCATATTCTCATCTTCAAGAATCAACAGCTAACTGATGAGCAGTTTTTGAATTTTGCATTCTACTTTGGCTCTCTATTTGTACCACCGCAGGATATTCCTGTGCTGGCTTCGGAAACAGGCGCTACACCAGTAATTATTCCTGTTTCTAATGTTGATGGTGGTTATACAGGGACAGGTGAATTAGCTTTTCATGCAGATCATCATTGGACTCCCTACCCTTCTAGCGGTTCTCTACTCTATGCTTTAGAAGTTCCTTCTCAAGGCGGTGAGACTTCTTGGCTGAATTTGAATTTGGCTTATGAAACGTTAGATGAAGCTACCAAAAAGCGGATAGCAGATTTACAGTTGATTACTTACAATCCATTTTTGCGAGACAGGAATGCACCTCGTTCCGATTATCGCCTTGATAAAAGTATTCCATTAATTAGCCCTGTCTATCCTCATCCTTTGGTACGCACACATCCAGAGAGTGGAAAAAAGATTCTATACCTCGATTACGCCACAGAAGTAGAGGTAGTTGGCTTAGAACCACAAGCAGGAGCAGAATTAATTGCTCAATTGCGTCAGCATCTCAATCAGCCTCAATTTTATTATCAACACAAATGGTCTGTGGGTGACATTGTTTATTGGGATAACCAAGCTACTTTACACCACAGAACACCATTTGACCCCAGCGAAAGACGGGTATTAAAGCGTGTAAGTTTAGCTGGAAGCCGTCCGTTTTAGCTATTGAGATTGTGAGTGGATAACCGCAATATAGCAATCCCAAATGATGTGTGAAATATTATATATAAGCTTGTTGACTGTTAACCATTGACAGTCAACATTCAATAGCCAAAACTGATATTTTTCACAACATAAATATGATTGCTATAGTTTTGATTGAATATATATCATTCTCAAAATTACTGTAGTTAATCACTCACCTACAAAACATATTTTTGATATTAATTAGGCGTTAAATATATGACAACAATTCCTGCTTATGATCCAACTTTATTTGAAGGTGCAGCTTGGTATTATGCTCGTTATAGACCCCAGTATCCACCTGTATTATTTGATTTACTCACAGAGAAGTTTCAATTAGATGGTCAAGGAAGACTATTAGATTTGGGCTGTGGTGCAGGCTTAATTGCTATTCCTTTACGGGATAAGTTCAAAGAAGTTATAGGTTTAGATCCTGATGCAGATATGCTTTTGGAAGCTCAACGCCAAGCAGCAGAAGTAGGCGCAACAAATATAAGTTGGGTAAATGATAGAGCAGAAAATATTTCTCTGGCTGTCGGTAAATTTCAACTAGTAACAATTGGTAGAGCTTTTCACTGGATGCAGCGAGAATTAGTTATAGAACATATCTACAATTTACTTTCTAATAATGGTAGTCTAGCGATTATCAAAACTTATGAAGACCCTTGGAATAGTGAGCATCCGTGGAAACAAACTGCGATTTCAGTGGTGAAGCGCTGGTTAGGTGAAAAACGCCGCACAGGCCAAGGTGGTCAAGGAGAGTGGAAACCTTTGGCAGTTTCCCATGAAGAAATCATCGAAAAATCGTCTTTTATTCGCCAAGCCAACTATGAAGTTAAATATGAGAAATCTTGGACAATTGACTCATATATTGGCTATCTATATTCCACAGCTTTTTGTTTACCATCTTTCTTTGGAAGTAGAGAAAATCGGCAAAAATTTGAAGACGACCTCAGAGAATCTCTACTACAAATAGAGCCTTCCGGTAAATTTACAGAAGAACTTCCTATTACTGTAATAGCTGCTTGGAAAAGTTAATCCAGCAGTATGTAAACAATTATTTACTCATAGATAATTTTCATGAAAACCATCTCATCTTCTCCTAATACTTTTCCGTCAAGGCAGACAATGAAAAATCAAAAGCTAAGATACCGATTTCTCAAAAATCGCCAAATTCAATCTTTGATTCCTTGGTTAGTACCCATATCCATTATTATTGTGTGGCAATTACTATCTTCTATTGGTGTAATTCCTACTCGAATTTTACCAGCGCCTTTAAGTGTGGTAGGTGCGGCTATTCATTTAGCTCAAACTGGTGAATTATTTAAAAACATCACTATTAGTGCTGCCAGAGCAATTTCAGGCTTTTTGGTAGGTGGCAGTATTGGTTTTACTTTAGGTTTAGTTAATGGCATTTCTCCCATTGCTGAGAAATTGCTAGATACTTCTATTCAAATGTTACGTAATATTCCTAACCTAGCTTTAATCCCCTTGGTAATTTTGTGGTTTGGTATTGGGGACGAAGCTAGATTATTTCTTGTCTCTTTAGGTGTAATGTTCCCTATTTATTTAAACACTTTTCATGGTATCCGGAGCGTAGATTCTGGATTAATTGAAATGGGAAAAGTTTATGGTTTAAATACCTGGGGTTTATTTTGGCGAATTATTCTCCCTGGCGCATTATCTTCTATTTTGGTGGGTGTGCGTTTTTCTTTAGGTATTATGTGGTTGACACTGATTGTTGCTGAAACCATCGCCGCTGATTCTGGGATTGGTTATATGGCAATGAACGCCAGAGAATTTATGCAGACAGATGTTGTGGTATTAAGCATTTTGCTGTACGCCTTATTTGGAAAATTAGCAGACGTAATCGCCAGATCCTTAGAAAGCTACTGGTTGCAATGGAATCCCAGTTATTTGAAGGGATAGGGAATGGGAATGGGGAATGGGTAATAGGAATTTCTCCTGTGCTTCCTCATCTCCCTCATCTCCCTCATGCTTCTTTCATAATATGGCGATGAAAAAATTTTCATCGGGACTACCCTCTACCTTTCTTGATAATTGAATGACTTTTGACTCCTAAAATTGTTGCTTTCCCTGTTCATCTGTGTAATACTTTGAAGATGTTATTAATACGGTATCTCGATAAGAATACTGTACTTTAGAAAAATCTGAATTTTGCAGCCACATTAAATAGGGATTATGCAACTACTTTGGTTTATCCCCACACATGGAGAAGGACGCTATCTGGGCACTGCTATAGGTGGGCGAGCAGTAAACTTTGATTACTGGCGACAAATTGCTCAAGCTGTAGATCACTTAGGTTTTGCGGGTGCTTTATTACCTACAGGGCGTTCTTGTGAAGATGCGTGGATTTTGGCATCAACGCTAGTAACCCATACGAAAAATATGCGGTTTTTAGTCGCTATTCGTCCGGGATTGATGTCACCAGGGGTAGCTGCAAGGATGGCTGCGACGTTCGATCGCATTTCCGGTGGGCGCTTATTAATTAACGTGGTCACAGGAGGAGATCCTGTAGAGTTAGCTGGGGATGGCTTGCATCTTTCCCATGACGATCGCTATAAACTCACAGATGAGTTTTTGACAGTGTGGCGACAAATAGCCGCTAGTGAAGTTAGTAACTTCCAAGGCGATTATCTCAATATCCAAGATGGCAAGATACTATTTCCGCCTGTACAAAAACCTCATCCGCCGTTGTGGTTTGGAGGTTCTTCACCCATCGCCCAAGAAATTGCTGCTAAACACGTAGATGTCTACTTAACTTGGGGTGAAACACCTGCACAGGTTGCAGAAAAAATTGCGTCAGTTCGCAGGCTAGCAGAAGCACAAGGACGGACAATTCGCTTTGGTATCCGCCTGCACGTCATTGTGAGAGAAACTGAAAGTAAAGCTTGGGATGCGGCGAATGATTTAATTCGCTACGTAGATGAAGATGCGATCGCCAAAACTCAACAAGCATACGCCCGCATGGACTCTGAAGGACAGCGCCGGATGCAAGAATTACACAAAGGTAGCCGCGACGCTTTAGAAATTAGTCCAAATTTATGGGCGGGAATTGGTTTAGTGCGGGGTGGTGCGGGGACTGCTTTAGTCGGCGATCCTGATACTGTCGCCAAGAGAATGTTGGAGTATGCAGACTTAGGAATTGAAACTTTCATCTTTTCTGGTTATCCCCATTTAGAAGAAGCATATCGTGTTGCTGAGTTACTCTTCCCACGTTTGCCTTTAGAAAACTTACCTGTGATTGAACCGCAGATGACAAGTCCATTTGGCGAAATCGTTGCTAATCGTGAGTTTCCTAAACAACCAGTTCATAAAGCAACAGCAGCGACAGTAGATTAACTGAAAAATTATTCCCAGGAGAACTGAAGAAAATGGTTCATGTTTTAGCGATCGCAGGTAGTCCTTCCCATCCTTCCCGGACTTACTCTTTACTGGAGTATGCAAGCAAAATCCTTGTACAGCAAGGCATCACAGTAGATATCATCTCCGTTCGTGATATTCCGGCTGAAGATTTAGCTTACGGACGTTACGATAGTCCAGCTTTAGAAAAACCAAAGGCGCTTTTAGAAAAAGCTGATGGTGTAATTATTGCTACACCAATTTATAAGGCTGCTTACACAGGTGTATTAAAAGCATTTTTGGATTTGTTACCTCAAAAAGCTTTAGTGGGAAAAGTTGTACTACCCTTAGCTACAGGTGGCACAATCGCCCATTTATTAGCAATTGAATATGCATTAAAACCTGTCCTATCAGAATTAGGAGCCAGGCATATTCTCAGTACTATCTACAGTATAGACAAGCAAATTCAAGTACAAGCTGATGGCAGCATTGAGCTAGATGCAGAAATTGCCCAGAGGTTGCAGGATGTCTTGTCTGATTTAGTCAAAGCGATCAATATTTCTGCTGCTACAAAAGAAGTCGCTCACGCCAATTAACAAATAATTTTAATTCTTTCTGCTCCCAGTAGTAGTTTGGCTGCTCTTCCCAAACTGCTACTTTTTTTATTAGACAAAATTCAGAAGAGAAAAGCTTTACCCATTAGCCTTTCCCCTTTTCCCTAAAAAACATCTGCCACTATGAAAATGGGATAATTTATTTTCTGGAAGTCCCTAACTAAAATAGCTTTGCAAGTAGTTTAAGGTAAACCGTTTAGTTTCTGCTACTAGTCGTTGCCGAAATGCTTTTTCTTGACTGAGGGAAAGCCACATTAATGTACCGATCGCTTTCACCAGCACAAAGGCGATCGCTTCATAGTCCGCCGTATCCAACTCTGTTTGGCGTTGTGCGAGTAAGGTTGCGAAATCTCGGATTAGTTGAGCATCAGCAGCATCTCCGACTGCTTGCACTTCCGGTAGCGTACCCTGAACTTCCATGAAAATCGCGTAGTAGCCAGGATTCTCAGCGAAATGCTGCTCGGTGATGTCGATCATTTGTTCCACCAGGGCAGATAAAGGCAGTTTTGCCAGTTCAGGATTATCGAGTATTGCCAAACGTTGATGCAGACGTTCCTCATACCGCAGGGCTAAAGCCTGTACAATCGCTGTCTTGTCTGGGAAAAATTGGTAGAGAGACCCGATAGGTATCTGAGCACGAGATGCGATCGCATTGGTTGTGGTCGCGTTATAACCTTGAGAAATAAATAGTTCTTCTGCCACATCAATAATGCGGTTCACTCGCTCCTGACTGCGGGCTTGCCGAGGTTTGCGGCGCATTCCGCCTAGGGTTGATGGGCTTTCAGTCATAGGTTATCTTCCTAACTCCAATCAATAAATGAGGATTACTAATGTTACATATATGTGAGCGATACTCATATATTACCTCAGTTCGTTATGGAGACCCTTGCAAGCAGGGTTATACCAATTCAAAATTCAAAATTAAGAATCCAAACAGGACAAGACTTTGAGTGTGTGTATCTGTCGCATTCTTCTGGCGTTTTACTACTGATGATGCTCGTGTCAAACTTAAACATCTTTATCCAATTTTTGAAATCCAAGACACAGGTAATTCTAATGCAACATTTTAGCCTTGCCACGCCAGTACCATCTTTCTCGATGCGTTACTGTATTTGACTGCTCAATTACTGTATTTGACTGCTCAATTACTGTATTTGACTGCTCAATTACTGTATTTGACTGCTCAATTACTGTATTTGACTGCTCAATTACTGTATTTGACTGCTCAATTACTGTATTTAACTCCTCAATTACTGTATTTGACTGCTCAATTACTGTATTTGACTGCTCAATTACTGTATTTGACTGCTCAATTACTGTATTTGACTGC
>NZ_JACJQJ010000073.1 GCF_014696615.1 Nostoc linckia FACHB-104
ATAATAAACAATAGCAAGTGGTTCGCGATAATCTATCGCGAACCACTCTTTCTTTTCCACATCCCGTGAAAAGTCAGGCGCTAGTTTGGGCAATTCTTTGTGCAATATAGGACGATCCAAACCAATGACGCTAAATGGAGCTTCACCATTACGTGCTGCTGCCCAGTCGCGGGTTGAGCCTTGAGGGTCAGTATCAACTAGTAATACTCGATACCCTTTCATAGAGAAAGCATGAGCCAAATGGATGGATACTGTAGTCTTACCACTGCCCCCCTTTTGGTTCAAAACCGCAATTTTCATAAATGTGTTTTTGTAAAAATGTAATTCATTACGTTATGACAAATTCTAGAAACTGGCAATACCAAGCTTAACGCCTAAATTACAAATTTACAAATACACAAAATAGCATTTTTACAAATGTAATTAATTACAAAGATACATTTGTAGCTAGAAATTGGCCATTTCTACAAGTCATGGAGCCTCAGTAGTGTAAAGTTAAATTAATTACAGCATATTTTAAGTTAGTTGTAATTTGAAAGGAGAACTAAAGCATAGATTTAATCTTATGATTTCTTTGTTTAGCTATAAATTTATTGATGATAGTTAGGGTCAGTAAGAAATAAAAGTAAGAAAAAGTTTGATGACTAAGCTGAAAGGCTTTCATAATAAGGGTTTTGAGAGCCATTACTTCGCAAGGGTGTTGCGCGGTATTGGCTCAATGCCCCGATAGCCTCTCAAATAATCTACGTATTCTCTTTAGGGAACGAACATTCAACAGTAATTTTCATATTACTTTTAGCAGTACCCTTTGTAACGTAAGGAACACCTGCTTCACCGCCCATTTCAATGCCGAACTCTAAGGTAACTTTATCTACATTCGCAATCGGAATTTGCTTGAAGGCATTCAAGGTATAAATTGTATAAGTCCGAATTGTGTTTTGAATCGACAAGAAATTTTGCATCATTTTTTGTCGTATTTGGTCAGAACTCATTCCTTTATCAACTAGTGCTTCTTCTTCCTCTTCCTCATCCAATACCGCATTGTTGACTACAGGAACGTTTACATCCTCTGTGGCTTCGATGTAGATTACCGTGTTGTCATCGAGTTTGATAGGTATAACTTTTGTCATAAAATGGAATCTTGATAGCAGCAATTTTAGAAACTACCACAACTTTATAGAAGTTTTTACGGAATATTTCTGAGTTTTTTTTGTAGTTACTGAGCGATAATGCTGAAAACAAAGAATATTGAATAATTTCTCCTACTTATGATCAGAGACGCGCTAGTAGTAGGGATTAATGCTTATAGTTATGAACGTCTACCTAATCTTACAGCACCAGCTATTGATGCAGAAGCTATAGCCAAAATACTAGAACGGTACGGTCAATTTAACGTTAGGCGGCTACCAAGCGTCAAAGATAAGGAAAATAATACTGTTCGTGTAGGTCAAAAAACCTCAGTTACATTAACACAATTAGAAGATGCTATAGTTCAACTGTTTAAGCCTGAAGGGAAGAATGTTCCAGATACAGCACTGCTGTATTTTTCAGGACATGGGCTGCGAAAAAACAAAGGTATTCAGCAAGGTTTTTTAGCAACCAGTGATATTAATCCAGATTTAGGAAACTCGGGTTTGTCTTTGCAATGGTTACGTCAACTGCTGCAAGAAAGCGAGGTAAAACAACAGATTATTTGGCTGGACTGTTGTTACAGTGGCGAGTTACTTAATTTTGCTGAGGCAGATCCTGGTGACAGGGGTAAAGGAAGGGATAGATGTTTTATTGCTGCATCCAGAGAATTTGAAGTGGCTTATGAAGCTATCGGTAGCAGCCATAGCGTATTAACAGAAGCTTTATTGCAAGGGCTAGACCCGCAACAATCACCAGGACAATGGGTAACTAACTATACTTTAATTGATTTTCTCCATCATCATTCGGCCAACTACGCACAACGTCCTCTATTCGCTAACTCTGGTAGTGCAATTGACCTGACACGCATTTGGGAAGTACAAAAGCAAGAGTCTAGTTATGCTGTTACTGGCTCCGTTTGTCCTTATCGTGGTTTGCAATACTTTGAATGTAAACAAGAAGACGCTGAATATTTTTTCGGCAGAGAAGCGTTAACAGACCAATTATTAGAGAAAGTTCGCTCTGCCAATTTCTTGGCAATTTTGGGAGCATCAGGTAGTGGCAAATCGAGTGTTGTTAGGGCAGGCTTACTGTATCAAATTCAACTAGGACGACGGTTATCAGGTAGCGAGAATTGGTCAATTAAGATTTTTCGCCCTGGTGAGCATCCCCTCCACAGTTTAGCACTGGCTTTTTTAGATTCTGGGTTATCAGCAATTGATAGGGCATCCCAGTTAGCTAAAGCAGAGGAACTGCTAGCCAAGGGCGGAGTTGGCTTAGGGCAATTGATTAATGCTGCTGATACTGAGCGGGTAGTATTGCTGGCAGATCAATTTGAGGAAGCTTTTACCTTATGCCAGGATATTGAAGAGCGACAAAGATTTTTTGAATGCTTACTTAGTGCTTTACCTCACACTAATAATAAGCTCTGCTTAGTTTTGACAATGCGAGCAGACTTCTTCGGTAAGTGTGCGGAACAAGAATACAGTGGGCTGGCACAACAGATTCAGCAACATCTGGTGACTGTAACACCGATGAGACGGGACGAACTAGAACAAGCAATTACTGCACCAGCTTTGAAGGTGGGTTTACAGGTACAAAAAGAACTCGTGCAGCAAATAATTGCCGATGTAAAAGGTTCACCAGGAATTTTACCATTATTGCAGTACACACTGACGGAACTTTGGCAAGAGCAGGAATTTACCTTAGCCGCATATACCCGTTTGGGAGGTGTCAAGGGAACCTTAGAAAAACGTGCTACTGAGGTTTATGAGTCTTTATCATCGGAGGAACAGCCAATTGCCAAGCGTATTTTTCTGGAACTGACGCAGCTAGGAGAGGGAACAGAAGATACCCGCAGACGAGTTTTGCTGCAAAATTTAGTGTCATCACCGCAAGAAGAGGCGGTAGTAGAAAGAGTAATTGGCAAACTGGCGGCTGAAAATGTTCGGCTAGTGGTGACGAGTACTTTGGTAGAAAAAGGTACAGAATCAGGACGCTTGGCAGTAGTGGATGTAGCCCATGAAGCGTTGATTCGTAATTGGTTGCTGTTACGCCAGTGGATTTCGGAGAACCGAGAGGCGTTGAGACAACAACGCAAAATTGAGTCAGATGCTCAAGAGTGGCTGGATAACAACAAGATTAAGGATTACTTACTGCAAGGGGCAAAGTTGGCGCAAGTAGAAGATTTCTGGCAAAACTACGGTGAAAGGATTTCTTTAAGTGGGTTAGTACGGGAGTTAATTGCAGCTAGTCAAGCAGAACTGGAACACAAGGCTAATCAGATACAACAAAAAGCTAAGCAGCAACGCTTACAAATGTTAGCCACATTTGTAAGCGTTGCTACATTCGTAACTATACTGTGCTTTACAGGTTTCTTGAAAGTTTGGGAGTGGAATGTGTTAGAGCAATTCTTTGCTCTACGTCCTCTGGAGGCACCGGACAAGCGTATTATCATTGTCACAATTGATGAAGAAGACATTACCCAAGTTGGTAAATGGCCAATTCCTGATGCTGTGTTAGCTCAACTCCTCACAAAGCTTAAAGCGCAACAGCCAGCAGCTATTGGTCTGGATATGTATCGAGATTTGCCAGTAGAACCAGGTTATCAACAATTGGTGGCGGTGATGAAATCTACACCGAACTTGATTGGTGTAAAGAAGTTAGCTGGGGACAGTGTTGCACCATCCCCAACGTTATCCGAAAAAGAGCAAATTGCTCTTTCTGATTTTGTTTTGGATACAGATGGTAGAGTTAGGCGAGGTTTGCTTTCGGCGGGCGATCGCAATGGGAAAATTTTTTTAGGATTAGCAGCACGCTTGAGCTTGATTTATCTAGAAGCTAAAGGTATTTCAATAGAAGCACTAGATCAAACACGGACTTCATTGCGATTGGGTAAAGCCATATTTACACCTTTGAAAGGTAACGAGTTTAGTTATCGAGGTGCAGATGTTGGTGGATACCAAATTTTGTTAAACTATCGAAATTTTCAAGAGCGTTTTGATACAGTCACAATGCGGGATATCTTGAATAATTCTGTATCACAAGACTTAGTGCGTGATCGCATTGTTTTGATTGGCACTACAGCTAAGAGTATCAATGACTTTTTTAACGTTGCTTATAATCCTAAGTTTCATAAAGATGCTGAACCAATGGCTGGGGTTGTACTTCATGCCAATTTAACTAGTCAAATTTTAAGTGCAGCATTAGATGGTCGCCCACAGATCAAAATATTATCTGATTATATGGAGGAATTTTTAATTTTTGGCTGGTCAGGGATTGGAGTTTTGCTAATCTGGCGCTCTCGTTCTAGGCTAACATCTATTACTAGTATTCTTCTTATTAGTACTACTCTCACTGGTATTTATTATTTGGCTTTCTTAAATGGTTGGTTTTTACCCCTCATTTCTAGTTTGCTAGCACTGTTGGGATCTGCCATAAGTGCATCATTAGTAAAAAAGGGACATATCATATCTGATTTGTAAAGAGAATCTGGCTGGGAGGATGAGAATTAAGCTCTTGTATAGCAGCAGTAAGCTTTGAGGCAGTTACGTTATTTTCTAGACCTTAGTGCGCCTAAGATTATTCCGATGAAAATCAATCGCTTTGGCAAGGCAGAAATTCTCAACCCTCAAGAGATAACCTTACTATTTACTGAGGGACTTGTTAAGCCACGCGATCGCGCTCTGTTTGGTGTCTGCCTTTATGCCGCTGCCCGAATTAACGAGAGCTGCACTTTGCAGCGGGAAGAAATCCTCATTTATTTCCAGGTAGGCATGGTCTGGGGCATATCCATAAAGCTAGTGCTGATAGGATTCTCAGGGAGGCACTGCGTCGAGTGGACTTGGATGAGCGAGGAATATCTACCCATTCGTTTAGGAGGACAGCGTTGACCTGGATGAGTGACTCTGGGATTCCTCTGCGCCACATTCAGTCAATCAGTGGGCATCGCTGTGCTTTTACCCCCTGGATGACCAAATTTTGAATCATACCCTGACCAAAAATTAACGACATTTCAAGGGTTATAGCCTAAACATCACATAAAACTTTGCATAAAATTATGGCCGCGTGTCCTGATTGTGAATCATAATAAAGCCTAGAGTTGTCATAACTAAAAAGAGAAAACTTCTCCCGAATAATTCTCTAAAAATCACTCCTATGTACAACTTAGATGACAGAATATGGTTCAAAGTGACTAAAATATGATTCAATTCGCGTTGATAAGTATTTTTAGGAGACTGTAGTGAAGCAACAAAGCCGTCCTTGTATCACATAGGTCACGCTAAAGGAGGTGAGGCTCAAATGAACGAATTCGAGTTTGAAGATTGGTGTAGGCAACAGCAACTAGCAACCAACACCATTGATTTGATTGCACTCCTTAGGAAATCCCCGCCCTCACGTCGGGTACAAGGACGAACCAAGAACGTTTGTGGCGTTTACCCTAGTTCTAAGATGGGGGTCACAATTCAATTCGAGAGCCATACAGTGGAATTGTGGGCGATTTACCTGATGGAACACGACCCACAAGTTTTAGAGTTCTACGACCAGCCACCACCATTCAAAATCCAGTATAAAAATCAAGCAGGGCGTAATATAGGTCACTATCATACCCCTGACTTTTTTGTATTACGTCATGATGGTGCGTGCTGGGAAGAGTGGAAAACAGTTAAGGAACTAGAGAAATTAGCACAAAAATATCCTGGGCGTTATCAAAAAACAGCATCCGGTCATTGGCATTGCCCACCAGGAGAAGCACACGCATCACAATTTGGTCTAAAATACTGCGTTCGTACTGATGCCGAATTGAATCCCGTTTTTACCCAGAACTTAATGTTTTTGTCAGATTACCTGGGATTTCAATCAAATTTGACAACAGATGTACACTCGACAGTTCTGGCTTACCTAGAAGCAAATCCAGGAATAACGATTGCAGCATTGCTACAAGAATTAAATGATGTATGTGCCAATGACATATACATCATGATTGCAACTGAGCTTGTGTACGTGGATTTGTCTGCTGTCCCCTTAGTTGAACATTACAGGACACGATTATGGGTAAGTCAACAAAATCATGACGCTTATACACACGCATCTGTTGTAGGAGTAACTACAAAGAATACTGCCAGTAGTCCCACAACACTGCTACCTAACACAGCCCTTGAGTGGGATTCGGCGCTATGGACTTTAGTTAACTATGGCGAGACCACAACCACGCTATTACCAGAGTCAGGCTTCCCAATACAGTTGCCCACAGCATTTTTTCTCCAGTTATTCGATAGTGGCACCATTAAAATCCACAACGAAGTTACAGATGTAACAAGAAATGAAACTGTACGGACTTTAATGGAGGCCGCTTCTCCAGTTCACTTAAAAGAAGCGAACCGAAAATTTAATATAGTACAAGCATATTTCCAGCGCCATACAGATATCTATCAAGACATCAATCCGCGTACTTTACGTAGATGGGTACAACAGTTCCGTGAAGCAGAAGCGAGTTATGGTTGCGGTTATGTCGGGTTACTACCACGGACACATCAGCAAGGGAATCGTCAACCAAAATCGCCGACAGATTCAAGTGAATTATTAGATAAATTTATTAAAGAGCATTTTGAAACACCAAGACAAGCGACAGGTGCTTCAGTATATCGGGCGTATGTCAGAGCCTGTACAGCATTAAATATACAACCCCTTAGTAACCGAACTTTCTACCAGCGTTTAAAAAAACGCCCAACCCATGAGCAAACATTAAAGCGTCAGGGAGCAAAAGCCGCATACGCAACAGAGCCTTTTGTCTGGGAACTAGCTTTAAATACACGCCCTCACGGAAACCGGCCGCTGGAGATAGTGCATATCGACCATACCGAACTCGATATTGAATTACGCTCACAAGCTACAGGTCGGTTACTCGGACGACCTTGGCTAACATTACTGACCGATGCCTATTCCCGGCGAATATTAGCAGTTTATCTGACTTTCGATGCACCTTCTTACAGGTCTTGCATGATGGGGCTACGTATTTTAGTCCAGCGCCAAGGTCGTTTTCCCTCAACATTGGTTGTAGATGGTGGCAAAGAATTCCACAGTATATACTTTGACACCTTACTGGCACGCTACCACTGCACTAAGAAAACCAGACCAGGTGGCAAACCCCGTTTTGGGTCAGTAATTGAACGATTATTTGGGACGACAAATACTGAGTTTATCTATAACCTACTAGGTAACACCCAAGCAAGTAAACAGCCCCGCCAACTCACCAAAACTGTTGACCCAAAACAGTTAGCTGTTTGGAATTTGGGGGATTTATATACTTACTTGACCCAGTGGGCTTACTCGATTTACGACTCAAATCATCACGACTCATTAGGTGCGTCTCCAGGCATTGTTTATAACGAAGGGTTGTCAATTGCCGGAGAACGCTTGCACCGAAGAATTGCTTATAACGAAGAGTTCCTCATGGCAACACGTCCTTCCACCCCCAAAGGTCAGGCGAAAGTTCAGCCGGGATATGGGATTAAAGTCAATTATCTCTACTATTGGAGTGATGCTTTCCGCAATCCCAATGTAGAAAAAACATTAGTACCAGTACGCTACGACCCTTTTGATATGGGAGTTGCTTACGCCTATGTTGACGGGCGTTGGGTGAGATGTATCTCTCAGTATTACAGTACTTTCGTGGGACGCACTGAAAAAGAAGTGTTGTTAGCTGCACAAGAAATTAGGCAATTGAACAAACGTAGCGTCACGGCGACGAATTTGAACGCCAAACATTTAGCTGACTTCATTGCCAATGTCCAAGAACATGAAGCCTTGTTGCTGCAAAGATTGCGTGATTTGGAAAGTAAACGCTTACTAGACAATTTAACGTCTAGTAATTCTTCTGTTCCATCAGTAAACCAAGTTCAGTCAACGTTTGCTGTATTGGCACCACAGAGTGAAGATGTTGCATCGCACGCACCATCTCGAAACGTTGAACCGTTGGATCTAAATTCACTGCCAATATTAGCGGAATACAAATAGATGGATTTAAACAGGAACGGGAGTGATTACATCAACTTACTTACTCAATTTAAGGAGTATGCAGTTTTACATCCACAGTTAGCACGGGTAGATATGCTACTCATGCGTGCGATTCGAGAACCTGCCGGATTTGCTCATGTGTTGGTGTATGGGCCAAGCGGTGTGGGCAAGACGACAATGATACGGCAAATTGCCCGACGTTTAAATGCTCCTCACAGTGAGGATTTAGCATTGAATGACTCAAGCTACCGCAACGGTTATGTACCTCAATTACCTCTGTTACTGATAGAGACACGTCCACCTGACAGTGGGGTGTTTAATCGAACTGACTATTACCGAACTGCGCTGAAGCTTTTGAATGAGCCATTCTACGAGCGTCGTAGCATTGTAGACATTGATACATCGGAGGCATGGGAGAAAAAAGGGCGTGGGCGTAGTAGCAAAGCTTCCCAGTTTAATGATTCTCCAGAACTGCGCCACGCATTAGAAGAAGCGATGACCAAACGTGGTGTACGTGCGGTTATCCTTGATGAAGCGCAACATTTAATGAAGATTGGGACTGGAAGTAATGCTGGCAAGCTTTTAGACCAGTTGGATTGGATTAAATCCATGACGAATATTACGGGTGTTTTACACATCCTGATTGGTACTTACGAACTGTTAAATTTCCGCAATTTAAGTGGTCAAGCATCCCGGCGCGGTCTGGATATCCACTTTCCGCGCTATTTGTACCAAAATGAACAAGACCGTTTGGATTTTCAAGCAGCGTTATTGGCACTCCTCAAGCAAGTACCTCTTGATACTAATATTCCTGAATTAATGCAGCATTGGCTTTACTTCTATGAACATTCTATTGGCTGTCTTGGAGTCCTAAAAGACTGGCTCATCAGAACTGTGGCTGCGGCATTAGATGATGGAAATAAAGCTTTAACTTTAAAACAATTACACGAACATACCCTAACGCTAGCGCAGTGCGAACGCATGGCCATAGAAGCGACTGAAGGCGAAGAAAAACTGAGCTATATGGAGAGCCGCCGCGAACACTTATGGCATTTGCTACAAATAGGGATGGGTTCAACGGATGTACCGACTAATGCAGTCCCTCCTGAAACTCCGTTGGTCGGAGGTGAAATCACTTCATCGCAAACAGAGTCACCACCCAAAACAAAGCGGACTCGGAAAAAGCCAAACGTACCTGCACCACAAGAATTTACGACCACAACAGCAAACGAGATCCCTGTAGAGCCAGCCCCGAAGAAAAAGCAGACTCGCAAGAAAACTACATCTACTCAAACACTTGAAATTACTGAAACGCCACTTAGTAATTCCAGTGCTGACCTTCAGACGATAATCCAGGACACGCAACAGCAAACAGATAAGAGTCCACAGAAAAAGTCAGGCACACGGGTTGGACAACGTAAACCCAAGCGAGACGCTGTTGGGCATGAATCACAGTCAACAACATAAGAATGATAATCATGCGGGTGGGGGAAGAAGCTGCCGACGGCAGCTTCTTCCCATTCTCTTTATTAATGAGAAAGGGGTGAGCAAGGCTCACCCCTTTCTCCCCCCCCAACTACACGATTATCATTCTTACAACTCACAACTAAAGTATGAAGTATATCTTGTCCTAATGAGTTTTGAAGCATTTCGTGACCGTTTGGCAAAAATATCGTTCAAATCACATTTAGCCTACGAGGTAATGAGTGTAGTGGATGCGAGAGCGAAGCAGCTTGGGCAGACAACAGAACGATACAAATTTCAGAACAGTAAGAGTTCTTAATAAGACTTTATATAGTTTAGTCTTTCCCCGCCTACCTATCTTAACTCACAGGTTAAAGTTTTTATCCTTAAAGTGGCTGTATTGAACGCACAAATCGCTGAAGTTGCCGACTTTCTAATTCCAAAACTCGGCGGGCGAAATCAGGATCATGGTCGAGCAAATCATCAAAGGCATCCACGGAAATTGCCAGAATTCGAGTGCTTTTGCTATCTGCGACGATCGTATTTTCTGAGGTGCTATGAGCTAGAACTTCTAGCTCATCGAGCGTTTGTCCGGGATGAAGTTGTTCTACCCGAACCCCAGATCCTGTTTGATAGTGAATGTTGGCATCCCCTTCGATTAACAGCAACAACTCGCGACAGGTGTCTCCGGCTTCTGTGATCAGGTCTCCTTGCTTGTAAGCTCTCACCTCTGCCCGATCTGCAAGGGCAATGAGCGTTTCGCCCTGCATCCGATGGAAGAAGTCGCTATTAAATAGATAAACCAGCTTCTCCAGTTTAGGGAATTCGGTCAGAGATGGGTGTGTGGTTGCTGTAGAGGGCAAGGACAAGAGCCGATCGCTCGTTTCCTGCACTAGAGGGGAATTGAACTCGTGACGACGATTTCGCGCGATCGCCCGACTGCGTTCTGCGTCCAATTGAGCAATGACATAGAGGGATGCTGCCTGAACCATCGGATTTGGCTCCTGGAGTGAGGCTTCTAAATGATCCAGAATGGCTTGAGAGGGGAACTCTAGTGAACAAGAAACAGGCGTTTCTCCAGGTTGGGTTAAATGTTGCAGAATCGCTGGTGGCAGGCGATCGCCCCAATTCTCCTGCTCTAAAAGCTCTCCTAACACCGTGGGTGAAGCTTGTTGTAACGACTGTGCCAGGGACAGAGCTGTCGGATCAGATTGGAGCAGTTCCAGGGTTTCCAGAACCGATCGCACAATCAGTTCTTTTTTGTGACGAATGTTTTCTTGCAGCAGGGTTAATACGGTTTGATGCGGGTGCAGTATGGGTTGATTCAAGGCGCGGTAACGGTCGATCAAGTCGGGGAGTTGTGCGAGCAGAAATTCTGCTTTCTTGACGCTACTGGCGCTGGCTGAAAATCCGCTCAAAATCCATTCTTCTTCCTGTGGAGTGATGGAATATTGGCGACGTAGAGAACTTACAACGGCTGAATCTTGCAATGATTCTGGTTCAAATGCTGTGCGATCGATTTGTTTCTGTTGCAACAGCATTAATCGTTCCAGGGATTTGCGATAGCCACTCAAGCGAATTTGATTCTCCAGGCTGCGTTTGCGATCGGGATTGAGCAACTGGGGATCTTCAACGCCCAATTCCTCCAGCACAAGACGGTGTTCGTCATCCGTAATGCCCAACTCCTGGCGCATTTGCTGCAACACTTCCAAACTACTAGAGTAGTTGACATAGCCTTCCTCCAGTGCTTCTCGCACCACTCCCTTATACGCCTGATGTCGTTTCTCACGGGTAAATCCAGGCAGCACTTTGGCTAATACATACACTTCATGGGTGTTGAGATCGCTCAGCGATCGCCCTTCCAAAAACTGTGGAACATTAAACTGCAATTTTTCTAACTGTTTGCGGAATCGATTTGCAAGATTTTCACGAGAATAGAGGTCAGGACTGCGCCGCCAGGTTTTATAAAGCCAGAGGGTACTCAATGCTACTAAACCCAGGTCGTACAGGTATTGCCAACCCGAAGGGAAAAGTTGTACCAGGGGACGACCCCCAAAGATAAAGAAGAAATTGAAAATACCAAAGGTACACAGGGTAAAGATGCGATGGCGAATGGTTTCAGTCGTCAAACTGCTCCAGTGTTTTCGACTGTAGGCTTTGGCACGTTTTTCGATCCACTGTCCGCTCCAATACGCGATCGCCGTACATCCCCCCAGTACCAGCGGAACCGCAACCAATTTGGGAATGTTGATTGATTGCCCAAACAGGTAAAGTCCGGGGTCAAACAGCGAAGCAAGTTGATCGCTTTGCCGTAGCCATGCCCCAGAGAAGTAATAGGTCCAGTTGCCCGCATAGAGATAGTAATAGCCAAAATAGCCAATCACCAAACCCACATAGCCATAGCGCAGAAACGAGGTTTCGGGTTTGTTCAAGCTATCCCAATAGGTACGCTCAGCGTCAATGTCAATACAGGGATTTTGGCAGGCAACACAAGCGCTCTGCTCTTTGCCCTCCGGTAATACAGTGCGGCACATAGACTGTGTAATCGTCTGCTCGCTCGTATGGGCTTTGCTACCCAACAATCCCCCCGGTTCACTGTAAATACTCTGCACCGGAGCCATCGGGCAGAAGTACTGACACCAGGACTTACCACCATACCAGTAGCCAACTGCAATTGCAGCGGCGATCGTGAATAATAACCAACCCGCCAACACCAGGCGATCGGCATTGAAAAACAGGATACGCCCACACAATCCTGCAAATAACCAGCCAAATTGCACGTAAGGATAGTTGCGACCCAACCAGGAATTTGGGTCAACTTTGGCTAACTCATAGCGTACTTTACCAGTCTTTTTGTTCTCTCGTTTGAATTGCCGTTGCCGTCCCAATGCACGAGGGATCTGGGATAAAAAGGAGAGTGGACAAATTCGTCGCCATAGCTCATGTCCAAACACCAGCAGAATAAAGATTGCCGCTGGTACAATAGCTCCCCAGAAGAGGGTTGTTCCTAACGGGTAGGGCTTCTCAGAGAGGCATTCTCTCTGCACCTGAATACAGGTTTCAGGCAGCCGTAAAGGACTCCAGGGATGATCGGGTACCGTGAGTGCTGACGTCCAGGGGTCGTACACCAGGGAGGTTATGATTAGGAGCCAACCAACCGTCACCACCCAGCGAGTCCAATGAATTTGCCGCTCTGGCAGTTGTGCAAACATAGACAAATCCCCTTGGTACAGGACAAAAGCTTGAAAAAGAGAGTAGGAAAGGGTTTCATGAAATAAGCAAATGAAACAATGAAACCCTATGAACCAGATTACCCAATTGCGACAAATTTTGCAGCCCCACCTCGCTTGGCATGGCGCTCGCCTGTCCTTTGTTGCCCTGTTTTTGATTGCCCTGTTTCGCGTCAAGACCGTCAACCTGCGCGAACTGGCAACCGCCTTTTCGGGCAACGTCCACATCGACTCCCACTACAAACGCCTTCAACGCTTCTTCAGCGAATTTGACCTCGACTACCCTGCCATTGCCCAGATGGTCGTCCGATTGATGAACATCCCCCAACCCTGGATACTCAGCGTTGACCGCACTCAGTGGCAGTTTGGCAGTTGTGTCTTTAACATCCTGACCCTGGGCATTGTGCATCAAGGAATTGCCTTTCCAGTGGTCTATTTCCTGCTCGACAAACGCGGCAACTCCAACACTGACGAGCGCATTGACCTGATGCAAGAATTCTTTAGCTTGTTTAAGCAACCTCAAATTGCGTTCCTAACCGCAGACCGAGAGTTTGTTGGCAAAGTCTGGTTAGACTACTTGCTGCAATGTCCCCAAACTCCTTTTCGCATCCGCATTCGAGAATCTGAGTTGCTCAGCGATGGAACTCAATCACTGCGCGCATCGGTGCTGTTTGCAGACCTTCAACCCGGTGAAGTGAAGGTGCTCCGCAAACGGCGACGCTTGTGGGGACGCTGGGTGTTTGTCGCTGCTACCCGTTTAGAAGACCGTTCTCTGCTGCTGGTCATCACCCACGATGCCCCGGAGTCTGCCATCCGCGATTACGCTAAAAGGTGGTCGATTGAAACGTTATTCGGTGCATTTAAGACCAGAGGCTTTTGTTTGGAGTCTACTCATTTTATCGATGCCTATCGTCTGCGCAAGTTGTTTGCCCTCCTATCGATCGCGCTTTGTTGGGCATTCCTGACAGGGCTTTGGCTACATCAGGAGAACCCTCTGAGGCTGAAGTCTCACGGGCGTAGAGAAAAGAGCATCTTTCGCTATGGTTTTGACTACATCCGCAACATCGTACTTAACTTGGATGAGAAGATGGCAGAGTTTCAGACGGTTGTACAGTTTTTGTCCTGTACATAGGGCTTTTATTCTCTTTACATCAACCGGAGTAACACTTATTACTCCTCTAGCAAATACTCTACAAGCTGGGTTCAAATGAGCAGTGATTCCGAAAGTTACACTAAGGAATTGATGATCTGTTTTCAATGCTGCGATCGCTCTCTAGAGAAATACCAGAGTATCAATGCGATAGACAAAATTCAGTGGTAAGAAATCAAAAAATAAGAAACGCTTGTGGTATTAAAGTTACAACTTACTTACCACAATCATTTTGGCTAGCCTCAACTGCACAACCGTTTTGAGAGGTCGCGGCTTGAAAATTTCCGATTCGTACAATTTTCCTTTCCTGGCACGGTCATGCCTTATTAGGTAAATCTCTTAACTAGCTGAGAATCTAAGTGATAGCATTTTCTGGCTGCTATTTGTGTATCACAAACTGGACAATTCGCTGTCTCACGCTCTCTCCAGCCATAGATAAAAATTTCATGAACAATAGATGTTTTTCCACATTTTGGGCAAACCTCTTCCCATTCATTTTTATCTACATCGTTTGGGTTGTCCTCTAATTCTATTTTGATATTACGGTAGAAATTAGCGATGTGATTGTAATCTAATGACTCTATTTCAGTTACTTTTGAACCATCTGAAAAAACAGATACTGGACCATCAGCAGAAACCGTGAAAACTAACGATTCAGAGCAGTCATAAGAGAAGCGCCTAGCAGAAGTGTGACGAGTACCAGAATACGCTGGAAGTAATTCCTGACTTTTCTGGGATGCTTGAAGATGTGCGCCAATTCCAAAAATTTCGCCATTTGGTAACATCAATGCTGCACCATCGTTTCGTTCAAGAAGTGATTGAAATGCCCATAAATTCAGTGAATGAATTATATTCATTTGTAGAGGTTGAGTATTTATTCGTGGCTTTGCTGCTGCTAATACGGCTTCACTAGGTTGGCGAATAAACCAGACAATAGTTGCTCCTATTTTGTCTACACTCAGTGAATAAAAACAAAACTTCAATATCATACTGAGGTCTTTGCAACTCACCATAGGAGCTATTTTATAAATTTTACTTACAGCACTTGCAATATTTGGTTTAAATCTCCATTGACGAAATTCATGAATTGAAATCCCATTCTTATGAAAGAAGCGAGTAGTTCCACTTTTGTCAGTTACACATACCACGCCATTGACTTCTTGTTGAAAAGCAACTAAAGAGTATTCTGTTTCTCTTGGTTCAGCAAGAATTAAAATTCCAGAATAACGTCCATCTTCAATAATTACAAAAATACTCTTACCATCAGCTATTTCACGAGCATTATTAATTACAATATCAGCAGAGTAAACTATTTTTGATTTTGTTATTTCTTTAAAACAAGAAACTGATATAAAACCGTAAGTAACAATTTTACCTTCATGCTGATGCGGACTCAACGCATAGTTTACTTCACGGAAAAATTGATTTTCACTGTTTAATTCGGGTAAGGGTATTTGTGCTTTTTGCAGTTCTTCATGTAGTGAATTCATAAAAAAATGAATGATTTACTTATGGTTGCTGTCCTAAAGTAGATGCTTTTCTGAAAGCTTGATATTGTGTTAAATATTCATGATAAATTAATTAAAATCCTATATGGTCAAGGTTTTATTGATTGGTAGGAGTTCAAGGATGGAAAAAACTACCTGACTATCAATAATTCCAAATATCTATTAACTTTGCTACGTAATCACGGGCATCATTGATATTCCATTGAAATGTTGAATTACCGAATAAGTAATTCATTTCATTTTGGCATACAAATCTTTGCCAGTTACCGTTATTAAGTTCGTTATTCAACCAACTTAATGAATTTGCAAATACTGATTGAAAGCTAACATCAAATTTGCTAGTGGGAACATTGTAAAGGAGGCACTCAATGAAGTAAGACGGAAATTGTTTTGGGAATAGAAGACTCGTAGCTATTCTACTTCGAGCATTCTTGAAAACCCTAACAGTAGGCTTGTACCATCCGCTTGTTTGTTGCTCAGAGTTTTTTCTTGCACCATTTTTATAATGCAGCTTTGGAAAGTTGCAGATTTGCTGTCCTTCGGAAACAGTCCAGAAAGTCATTCCTTCTGCTACTAAGCTCATGTTTTCGTAATGTTTATAAGTTACTGCCACAACCACATCTGCTTTGAGCCGTACACCACTGGGCAATAACTTGATTGATTTACTGCCCGATGTGTCAACATACTGAGAACCATAATAATTAGAGAGAGCAGCAATCACATCTTTCCGAAACTCGTACCAACTATAAGAAGCAAGTGTCATTCCTAATTGAGTTTTCTCTGCTTCTGTCAAATTCGAGTAGAAAACAGAAGTGAGTTCTACCACAAGATCTACATCGCTATCACCGCGAACATTAGTTGAATTCCTGTATGAACCCTGCAAGTAAGCGTCATAGCGAACACCAGAAATCCACTGATAATTACTCAATGCGTTCCTAATAGATGTATGAGTCTGCTGGGCTGATACCGTTGCCCCTTGATTTGACCATGTTTGAAGTTGAGATTCAGAAATAGCCATGCTTTATAGCATCTAAGGTTGTTGTGTTGAAGGAGATGCAGCTCTTCTCAAAGCTTCTTCTCGTGTTAGATACTCACGAGAAATAAATTTGAATTCCATAGTTCCAAGATTCTGCCTACCACGCCCAGTGAAGTAATCTCCTGCCAACTCTTTCCCATCTGGCGACAGTTGTAAATTAGCTGTTCCTCTATGAGCATTCATTGTATTAACACTCAATGCTGATGGTTCGTTCATATACTCGTATTTTAAACTTGGCTCAGAAGAATCATGCGTATTAACTGATGCCATAATAGAATATGAACTGGAGTTTTGTGTAACCAATCTTACATTAATGCGCGTCCAAGTTTGTCGAATATATAAAATTATTCCTGGGACATCAGTACCACCACCATAAGATGAATGAATAACCCCTACCCATGTACCTTGAAGATAGGGAATAGATGAGAAAGATATAAATTTAAATTTTTGATACCATAAAAACTTATCAAACCATTGGTAAATTAAACCGTAAAAGCCCATTACCGAGGGAGCATCAATCCACCAAGGAACTTCTAATTTCATATTCTTCACAATAGAACTGAGGAGCAGTGCAGCAGCCACAGCAAAAAATGCCAACCAAACTGGAATTGATTCTCGCTCTGAAGTATCTGTTGCATAAGCGTGCATAAGATTTTAACTCCATTAGAATGTCATAAAAAATTTTGAAAAATTTTATTATCAAAGTACACGAAATACTGTTTCACCTTGAAAAAAAACTGTAATAGGTCCATCCTCGGATACAACAAAGGCGATTGCCTTTGTTTCCTTAGTCATCTTTTGTGCCGAAAGGTGCCTAGTGCCCGTACCAGGAATTGGTATTACATGAGTTGATGCTTGAGGTGCAAATGCAGCTTTAATAGCAAGAGTATGTCCGTTTCGATCAAGGATAACAGCATTATCTCCAGCTATACGATCCAGATATTCTTTATTACCACAATCCATGATTGTCTTCTCCTTTAAATCCAGTAAATCCTCTATATAACCGGGGTGACACCGCTCTAGAACTCCTTGTCCATCCAACTGAATTACTAATGTTAGTCCCCGTGTCAACTCTGAGGCAGCTATACACTTTTGAAAAGCATTCAACAAAACATTTTCGTCGAAAGATGATAACTGAGCTAATTCATTAATTTTCAATTTGTAATATTTAAAATCCATAAACCTCCATTCGCCATCACGAAATTCTGCTAATTGTTCTCCTTTTGCAAGAATTTTAACTCTTGAATCCCCAGGCAATATTAATGCACAACCAGATTCTCGAATCAGAAATTGAACACGATTCCACCGGGTATATCCGAAATCATCTATATATTGAATCGCTTCACTATCAAGTGAACCCAAATCTTGTACAAAGGCTTTATATAGCTTTTTCTTCTTATCTGTTATTAAAACAACAAAGGTTTTATCTTCACCATTCACATTTAAAGCTTTTTCAATTAGTGTCTTAATATCACTGTCAAAAAAATTTTCTCCGAGGAATTGAACAATATTATTTTTGTATTTTTCAAAATAACTGTTTTCAGAATCATCAGTTTTTAATATTAGTGAGGTTGATATAGATTTTCGCTCATTTCGTCGTTGACTTAGTATTCTTGCTACTTCTGTAAGCTTTAAAAACAAGTCTTTATCAACATTAGAACTTACAATCTCTTTGATTAGTTTAATTCCTATATTTATATTGTTAAAAATTTTATACGCTAGAATGATATCAACTGAAGACAATCCTTTAGTCAGATCTTTCAAGTCACCCAAATCCAGTAGCTCCGAAATTTTAGAATCAAGATAACTTGGTCTAACAAGGCTTTCTTCAAGCTTCTCTAAGGTTTTATCAAATTCCTTGCTATCTGCTGCATATCTGAGAGATGGGTCTTCAATCTCAACTCTACAGAGGGATGCATTTGATTGATATAAGGTTAAGCCGAAACTCTCAGGAACCCTGTACCCATTTATGAATAGAAATCTACGAATCTGGCTAATGCTTTCTTCAACCGTAAAGCCATGCCTCAGCAAATATTTATAGAAGTTTGCTAGAATTGCGTGACTGGTTGAATCCATCACCTGAAAGTTAAGGGCAATAACGTCATTTATCCCACCAGCATGAAGTAACTGCGCGACTCCTGAAAAAGTTGAGTTATCGCCTCCAAAAGCTCCATAACAAGTGCTAATTACAGCAATTTGTATAGAATCTTTAGCTTCTTGAATAATAGATGCTAATCGATAAGAATTGACATAATCTGGCTGTTTAGGATTTTTGTAAGAAGCAAGAGTAACAAATCCAAAATTTTCTTCTCGGTTGTATCCTCCGTGACAAGATAAATGTAAAATATGAGGGTGAAAACTTAAAAGTCGCTCCCTCAGACTATTACTACTAGCATTAGATAAAATATCAAGCTTCACATCGCTTAGAACTGGAGACTCATGTAAGACGAAATCCAATAACCTTGCTTCTGTGCTGAAATCCAGATACTGCGTTGTTGGGTTGGCGGTTACAAATAATATACGGATATCATCATCTCCAAGAGGTTTCTTGGGTATAAATTCTTGTCTATTAAATAAGTGTAAGGCTCTGCAAAAGCGTAATTTTGGATGGAAACAAAGAAACTGAGGAAAAGAGCCAGATTTGTTATCACACATCAACTCCCAAGGCAACATTGCTAGTTCTGGAATAGATGTTGAGATTGTTAGACGTAGTATTTTCCCCTGGTTACTCAACTCTCGAAATAAGTCTCGAATGGAGCCATGAATAGCAAAGTCAAAAAGTTTGATTCCAAATTCCATGCATTCCACTAGCTTTGCTTTATTACTTTCAAGCTTATTCACCATTTCAAGTACTACTTTTGCAGAAAATGGAAAGGCAACTTCTTCTACAACGCTGGAGTTGGCAATAGCAATATATCCAGCTTCTATATAAAAACTATTCTCTTTAGATTGCTTGGAAGGTACAGTCTCTCTATAACGTGCAGTCGGCTCTCGACCTTCTCCGGCAATCACAAAAGATGGTAAACCTTCATCTCTGAAAGGTTGATATCCAGGTGATCGTGTCAGGAAAATTTGCAAATCTAGGACTTCTTCTGTATTACGGTTACTTTTGTTATTCATGAGGTGATAGCTTCTTCATGGCTATACATTACACATATTGGAATTACCATTTACTGCAAATAATTTTCTTCTACACCCATTAATAAAAGAAGGAAAGTAGCCAAAAAAAATGCTGTGTAAGCAATCAACACCTGTTGACGAAAATGGCACTTTCAACAAGGGCTACTCAGCTAGATGGAATCACAATTTCTAGATTTTTAAAAATATTAATTTTACTGCTCACCCCCAAGTTGCTCGGTCTAATACACTATCCAAACTTTTGCATCATAGATTTCGCTCGTCGCATATTTGCCACTTGTTGCCTGTAATCGTTCTTAGCTATCGCTTCAGTTAATACTACACTGAGAAATTCTGGATTTGCCTCACAATACTCAAACATTGCTTCAATCAGAACCTCTCGACAAATACTATTCTTTCGACACACCTCCTGTAGGCGATCGCTTACTCCCTGTTCCAACCGCAGCGTGCTTTGTTTTGTTTGCAAAGGTTGTTTAGACACAGTAACCAGATTTTCTGGAGTTTCAAGTATCTCGGTTTCTTGAATTCTAGGTATTGAGGTATCTAAACTTCCAGTGTTGAGGGAGGTATCTCGACTTTTAACAGAAGGACGATTCCGCTGCTTCAAGCGCTCTAGTGCATCACTCATGAGTTAACGCCTCAATAATTTGCTCAAATGGATATTGCAAGTCGGATTGCCCCAGATCTGACAACAGTTTCCCTTGTCGGATTGCACTCTTAAACTTCTCCGACTCGCGGATGGAAGGCAAAATTGGGATATCTTGAGCAAACTCTCGCATCGCTTCAATATTTTGCTTACCTTCTAAAGTTTGAGTATTTCCTACCCAGCGATCGCGAAAAGGAACTATCCCTAATACTCTGCCTGTAAATGCCATTAAGTTGGCTTGTTCTGTTAAAAAGCTTAAGGTATCTAGTAAACTGTTGGTTCCTTTAACATTGGCTTCCACGGGAATGATGACATAATCAGACGTTCCAACTGCTGTTAAGCACAGTTGGGAACGAGATGGTTGCACGTCAATCAGGACATAATCAAAGATATTGGCTACTCCTTTGAGGCGTAGTTTGAGGATAAATGCTCCCGTACCACTGCTACTGAGGAAGTCTGAAACCTTAAACAATCCCCTATCCGCTGGAATAAGAAATAGATTTTCATGGGTGGTAGGGTAAATACCATCTTCTGTTGTTACTTGCCCAGTTAACACTTCAAATAAACTGGGCTGATTTGGCTGTACTTCGTGATTTAAATAAAAAGTCAGATTTGCTTGTGGATCAGCGTCGATAGTCAACACTCGTAAGCCAAGTCGTGCAAGCAGCAATGAAGTAAAGAAGATAGTAGTGGTCTTACCCTGCCCACCGGAGAGCGAGATACATGAGCAAGTTCGCATGGGTTAAAACCCCAATTCAATATAGCAGAGCATACAAATATTCATTTTAAATGTCTAGATATGTAGATAGCTAGTACAAAAGATACCTAAATAAAAAGATGTCTAGAAGTCCAGATACCTCGAGTTCTAGAGACTAAAATACCTCGAAATCTTTAAACATCTAAACTAGCGTGCTGGTCTTGGAAAGAAGTTCTAATCACATACCATAGAATTTATTTAATGTTTGTGCCTAAATACGAGAACTTAACTTATGGTTGTGGGCGGAAAGTAAGCAAGAACTAAGTAACGGTATTTCTGGCTTGTTCAAAAGCTATATATGCTAAGGAATTTGCTAGCCAATTTTTAATTTTTTTTTGAAAAGAGTATAGATAATATCCTGACGTTTTGAGTGATAATGCGTAATAATCACCTTAGGCGCACAGATATTCTATTAAAACATCCGTATGAATAACGAATCTACATCAAAGTCCGCCTTTTCTTGCATAAACAGTACCCTTTCAGGTTATTTACCTAAAAACCCTGTCCGTGATAATACTTGGAGCAGTTATTCAGCTTGCTAAAGTAAAAAACACTTTTTTTGGTGTAGTGGCTTAAAAGATTGTGATAATACATTCACATTTTATACTAATTTCTAAATTATAAAAGCGGTTTATATTAAATATGACTCTAGAACGTCAACACAGAAGGCAGTTACATGATGCTTTAATTAGTGCTTTTCCTAAGCGACAAGATTTGGAGCGAATGCTTTTATATGAGTTAGATATACATTTAATAACAGTAACTGGTGAAACAGATTTACACAGTATTATTCGTGAAGTAATAATCAAGACAGATGCTGACGGGCGGATTTGTGAATTAATTTGTGGTGCGTGTAGGGCAAACCCTGGCAATTCAGAACTTAGAGCCATTAAAGAAAAATTATTGCCAATCCTTAACCGAGAAATTTTTCCTACTTCAAGAGCTAACAATCCTCCGCAAAGAACTAGTCACTCTGTGAGTGAATTAGAAGAAGAGAGGCAGGAAGAGAGATACAAGCAAGATTATCGCCAATTTCTCCAAGATGGACACCCAACAAATGACACTCTGCATGAAGAATTAAGACGGTCGTCAAGATTAAGCAGAAGCAGAATAATGATAATAGAGCGTGGAGTAGATAAAGAATATGAATCGGAAGAACGGGAGTACGAGCAAAATCTAAGCCGAGTAATATGGCTATTTATTATCTCAGGCTTGTTTGTCAATCCAAGACTAAGGAGTATCCCACCTTCTTCAAAATTGTGCGATAACGATTTAAAAAGGATTTATGTTCGCCTCAAACGAAACGCTTTAAGGATAGCCATAAAAAGAGCTATTTCCTCTGCAAAAATTTTACTTTTAATTGCTTTAATTGCTTTTTTCGGTTTTCAAGTTGATAGTTTGATTTTTCCCCCAAAAATACAAGAACCATCAGCTACATTACCTTCACAACCTGAGCAAAAAGTCGATATCAGTAAGAAAATCAGTTATGGAGAAATAAGCTTATTTCCATCAGATTTTTTCATAGAAAGTATAAATAAACAAAGAACATCAATAATTGATAGCTTTAATAAAGCTAAAACTGCCAAAGAATATGAAAATGTTGTGAAATCATTTAACACCTACTTTAATACCACAGATACTAAAAAGAGAAAAACAAATCGTAACGATGCTGAAGCCTTAATCTTCAAAAATAATGCAATGGCTCTTGCACGAGGCAACCCTCTCATAATAGGTGTGAGCGTCCCTATCGGTACTAGTCCCAATGTGGCAATGGAGATTTTAAGAGGTGTGGCTCAGGCTCAAAACGAGTTTAATAAATCTAATAAATCGAATAAAGTCAGGCTATTGCAGGTGATAATAGGAAACGATGAAAATAATGAAAAAACGGTAGAGGGGATTGCTCGTGAGTTTGTGGATAAAGGGGTTTTAGCGGTAATTGGCAGCAACAATACTACGACATCTCTAAAAGCAGCAGAAACCTATGACAAACATAATATTGTAATGATTTCTCCAACTGCGTTTGGTGATGGTTTTGGTAATAAGAGTAATGCTCTACAAATGGTATCAGAAACCTCAGTTGATGGTCTTGTAAAAAAATTAGGTGAGAGCTTATCAAAATCTTCTTCTGTGAAAAGAAAAATACTAATTTGTTTTGATGAAAAGTCGAATGATAGTATAAACTTTATTGGAAAATTTAAATCTGGAATTAAACAATTTCCACAGGTTGAGATAAATAACAATTATAGTTGTCGCCTTGATGCAGGATTAGACGATATAAGAAATGTGCTTAGAAGTGCTTCAGAGGATGGAAACATTAATGCTATATTACTAGCTCCCCATATTGACGAAGAGCCGTTTAAAAAAGCAATAGATGTAGCTAAAGAGTTAAAATCTATTAATGAAAATTTAGATGAAGCTAGACGCATAAAACTGTTTGGTTCGCCTACGATGAACGCTGCCTACATAATTAAAGAAGGTGGAGATGAGGTATATAAAGCTTTTAACGACATGAAAGTAGTCGTACCTTGGAATCCAGGAACCGTAAAGGGAAAAGGATTTCTTAATTCTGCAATCTGCCTTTGGGGTGGTGATGTTAACTGGCGTACCGCAATGGCGTTTGATGCTACTAATGTAATTATAAATAGGGTCAGAATAAACCCTGGAAAAGTTGATATTAATGAGATTAAAAACGATTCCGATTCTCAAGGAGTGACTGGAACAATTAGTTTTTCTACGGAAAATCGTAAAATAGAACCAAGTATAGTTACATTTGAGTATGTAGATAAAAGTAAAGATAAAGATAAAGATAAAGATTCTGGATTTATACCAAAAGGGACAGTGACAGAAAAAGAATGTGCATCTAACTCATAATGACAAACTACCAGTATTAGGATTAAAAACTGCATCTCAGATGAAATCAAAATGATTGCCAAAGGGCAGGGGTTACTCTCTACTCATTGAAGCTAGTGGCAAGCAGCACCAACAGAAATTTTAATAGCCTTTAGGTATTAGGTCTAACCCAAGGCGCTATAACGATTTATAAAGTCCAGTTTATAGACCTTTTTGGTATAATACTGGTATTTGTCCTTGTGAAATATTTTCCAAATTTATAGCAACCTTCCCTTCATCAAAAGCTCTTTGAAACACATCTTTTTCGGTTAATTTCTTATAGCTCAGTCCATCGTAAAACCCTTGAGCAAATACTATCGCTGCTTTATCTTCAATTGTTTGATTCATACCAATTGCATAATTAATATATTGCGTAATTGCCATTGCTGATTTTTCTGAATAACATGCATTGAGGACTACACACTCAACATAATCAGCGTGCAGTTCAAAAAGTGATGCTAGCCCTTCTGGAACAATAGGTTTGTCATTTCCTCCATCATCCTCTAATAGTAAGCTACCATCCTCTAACCCGTGTCCACAAAAATGAACGATTTGAGGCTCTTCTTCTGCGATCGCTCGGCGGATATCTTGAGGACGCACGGCGGTTCTAATGCGAATTTCAAATAAATCTCGGTTTGCGGCTCGTCTTATAGCCTCTTCAATTCCTCGAATTTCTTTATCCAAACGCAGACCGTGGGGAATTGCTGCTAAAATCAATATTTTTCGTAGCTGGTTAGCTTCTTTTGAGGGATTATTAGCTAAGGAAATAGGAGGCGCTTCTAGGTCAGGATTTGGCAATAGTTCCTGCGCGATATCTTTTAGTTGTTGGTTTTCAGGATTTTCATTACACGCAGCACGAATTAAATCTTGAAGCCATCCCTGAGCGTTCGCTGCTTGTATCAATTTAAAAATAATTTCTTGTAAACTACCTTCGCCAGCAATCACTCTTAAATTTTTATCTAGTCCGTATGACAGCATCTGTTCTAAAGAAGCCATATTAGGAAAAGCATTAATTAAAGCTTCTTGTAATTTTTTCTTTTGCTGACCAGATAAATTCATATTGCTTGATATATTTTGTGTGGCAATAATAGTTGATTGGCAAATAGAACTGGATGAAGAATTAACCACTCCTTCTCCAATTGATTTGTCTAAAATAGCATTTATTATCAGTAACTTAAACTCAGTATCTTTAGAATCCATTGATTCAATTTGTTTAAGTAGGCTATCTACACGTTCAAGGTCTCTATATGTGTAAGCAATAATCAAGTAATAGTCGTAACCAGTCCTACTAATTCTAATATCAGCTAAAAACTTTTCCAAGCTGGCTTGCTTGGCTGGAATACTTTCAGCCAATTGTAATTTGATTAAAGCTCTGCCTTTGTAACCAGATATAAATTGAAAATCAATACTTTGTTTACAAATTTCCGACTCATTATAAATGTTGATACTGCTAGCTTGGCAGTAACCTAAGATTATTTCGGCAAGCAGTTTTTGAGCTTCGGATTCAGTTCTATATTTGTATTGAACGGGCGCGTCAGGCAATTGCTTCAATTCGTCCCAAAGGAGCTTATATCCATCTTTTTCTTCCATCAAAAACTTACACTGCTGTATTAGCCTTTCAAGAAAGCCAACAAACTCCTGCTTGTTGGATGCCGAAAGGGAAAGCGGGTTAGCTAGAATAAATTCAGAAGCTTTTTTCTCATTGCGATATACATTTTTCTTGTCTACATCAAGGTTGTATGGTTGGATTTCGGCTTCATTCTCTTCAAGATGCTGTACATATTCGTGTACTATATTAGAATTCCTTTGAGCAAAATCTATTATCTGTTTTTTCTTAATATCTGTTTTCTTTAATTCTCGATTGATATCGTAGTTTAAATACGCCCTTAGTTCTTCATTCTTTTTACCACTAATGTATTCTGCAAAACCGTCAGAACTGATAGCGTGCATTTCTCTTAGAAATTCTTTTGGTACAAGAATTACGCCTCGCTCCTTTTGAAAGAAAGGATTCTTGGGTAGATTGAAAATACGACTATCCCAGCTTTTATCCTCAAAATCAAAGCTGGCATTGTTGATTGCACAACGCAGAGTAGGCACATTCAACTCTTTGCATATGTTTTGAGTGTATTCAATTAATTCAAGTTTGATTATGTTGGCTGTCGCATCACTGATTTTATCCTCACCAATCCCTCCTGTAAAGATTTCTACCTCCTCGAAGTGCTTAATATCTTTGTATCCAGCTTTAGCTAATTTCACAAAAGCCTCCGCAAAAGCTTTAGAGCCACCACCTCCAGAACCAGAGCCAGAAGTACCTTTTTTTGAAACGCCCAGGCATACTTCCTTAACTTCGGGAAATTTAAGGATAATTTCTAATTTCTGATAAGCAAGCTTAGAAGATATAGCTTCGTGAGCTAATTCAAATACCGCTTTGAAAAAATCAAAGAATTTCTCTTTAGCGTTTGAAAATAAGGGATGTTTACTTTTAAAGACCATAAACGGGTCTATATAAAGTGATGTATCTAACGACATACGAGGATCGAACCAATCCTCGTAACTAGTTAAATTAATTTTATAATGCTGGGAGAAGTATTTTAATTCCATTAATTTTATCCACTACTTATTCAAGAATTTATGCCTCTGTAGGGAGCTTTAAAGCTTCATCAAGTAGACGACGAGCTTTGTCAGCTTCGGATAAAGCTTCTTTGTACCGGAGATTAGCTATGGCAAAATTTTTTAGAACCTTCAAGTTGCTCTCAATCTCATCAAAATCTTGCTTTGTTAAGACTTCATTTCCAAAGAGAGCATCTATTTTAGTACGAGTTTGCAATGCTTGCTTATGGATCTGTTGAATTGTTTGTTTCGCAGCAGAAAGCTTGCTAATAACTTTTACAGCTTCGATGACTTTATGCTCATTTTCCGCCATTAAATCTTGGTTTGTAATTTCAATAAGTTGTCTGCTACTAAAACCTTCGGGAAGATTTATTTTTAATTGACCCTCGTTGAGAAGGAACGCGATTTGCTGAGTAGCTTTATACCTAGCACTATGTGAATCTGCACCTGATACTTTAAATAACAGTTCGGGGCAATACGCAATCGTATACTGGGGCATAAAATTAGCTTATACACCCTGAATGAACTTGATAATTTTTGATAAATACCTATTCTTCATTAGGAATTACTTTATTTACTAATAATTATCATAGAGATTATAAGTTTACCTAGTTGCTGTCGAGTGTTAGCTTGTTGTCTGGCTAGTCTAGCGATTAATTCTTGTGTGCTTAGGTTGTCATTGCTGTTGTCGCTCATGCCTTTGGTTCCTCTTTAATATATTGCTCCATAAAAGCTGCGATAACATCACTCATAGTTTTCCCTTCAGTTACGCACTTTCCTTTAAATTTTTGGCGTAACTCAGGGCTAACAAATACTCTGATTTCAGCCAGATCTTTTTTACCCATTAGCACGTTACTCTATTATATCCACTGCTTAACATATATCACATTGTTATCCAAGCGACAGTTACCTATAACCATGTTATATATGTCCACTATGTTATATGGTGGATATAGTTGCTATAGTGTGATTAACTGCAATGCACTCAAAAAAATAGATGTGCAAGCACACAGTACAGCCAAGTCTAATAGGTTACGTGCAACGTAGATTAATTGACAGACAAAAACAAAGGCGATCACCCTCCGGCAAGAGAATGAGATCGCCTTTTGTAGAACCCCATTGATGAGGTCATTAACATGATTACACAACAAGTAGTTAACAACCAAACTTTGGCGCAATCAGAGTTTGGGGACATTGATCAGTTAGGTGATGCAGTAGCACTAGAAATCGAAGTTGATTCAGTGCCAGATGAATTTGGAGAACTATATCGAGTTTGGAACAGCTATCATCTGCTGGGAACTTTTTATCAAAATCTGAATGGGAAATGGGTAGCGCAACCTTCTAATAGGGATGAAAGACCATGTTGTGATACCCCTGAATTAGCACAGCTTTTCATCATTGCTGTTAACGGATTGCTCATAGCGGATGTAGCGTAATCGTTGAGATTGTTTTTCCATCACCTAGAGACGTGGTTAGATTCACGTCTCTTTCTTGTCAGGAATTTTTTTGCTAATAGTGCAACAGACTCTACATCTGTTTTTTAATTAGTTTTACTTATAGATTGATCAGGCTAAAAACAAAATTATAATTAACAGGCAAAAAACTTTTGGTATTTATATAACCATGATTAGATAAGGCTTTTAGCTATTTTAAGCCTTCGTATTAAACATAGTACGAATATATCATCTAAAAAACCTTTACTATCTTTACAAAGCAAGAACTATAGCGTTTTTAGCTATTACGTTAAAAGCTAACTGAGCATCGAAACTTTAAATATATAGTTGTCAATTTCGTACTATTTGTATATATAATAATTTATTATGATTTAGGTACATGTTATGACTACAAAGTCTTTAGGTCATGCCATATCTCTTTGGGGACAAAGCAAAAGTGTACGAAGCACGCGATTGGTTGGTTTCCTCAAAACGGCTTTTAAGATTTATGTCCTGCCTAACTTAGGCTATAAATTTATCTCTCAACTCTCAGCTGGTGAATTTTCTGATTTCTGCTATGAGGTTGAAATTGATGATTTAGAACAAGAAAAAATCTTGGTAGTTTTTGATCAGGCATTTGATGCTTGTATCAAAGCAGGTAAAGTATCTACTAATACTAAAAGAAATTATCGTTCTGCTATTGGTAAGTTTTTTAGCTGGCTAAAGGCTCAAAGTTGGTATTTAGAACAAACTAAACTTGTCAAACCACAAGTTTATCCAGGAAAAGTTTCTGCTTGTAAATTACCTGAAAAAATCTATGTAGATAATTATTTTTACAGTCTTAAACCAGAAGAACTGACACCGGAAATACACTTAGATATCAAAAGATATGAAGAGTTTTGGAGCCGAAATAGTTATACTACAGATTTCGCTAATTTTGATTCTGAACAAATTGCAACAACTGTATCTGAACTGAGAATGCAAAGGTTAAAACAGGCTGAGGAGGAAGCTAGAATAGATAGTTGTCTTGCTACTCCAGTTTTTAACAAGTTATCCAAAACAACTTTGCGTCAACGGAAAGAGTTTATTTTGAGGTTTTTGGGTTGGTGCGTCAATATTGAAGGATATGAAATCAAAGATTTATCTCTTGATTTACTAACTAGACAAGCTTTCTATCAAGATTATATTACTTGGCTTATAAAACAAAGAAATTGCGGTTCTAGTATTGGCAGACATGTATTAGAAGTCAGTCTTTCAATTGCTAAATACAAAACTTTCACAAATTCTCATACAATTGACTGGTCTGATATTCCTTTAGTCCAATTTTTAAAAAGTAGAATGAATTTTTTTGAGGATTTAGAAAAAAAAGAACAACTTATAATCCAAGAAAAAAAATGGTCACAAAAAGAAATATCTCATCAGCAGGCTAGAGAGATTGTTGAATATTTATATCAAACTTGTGCTTTTAAAAACCGAAATACATATAAGCATTATAAGTATTTAGTCAACAGAAATTTATCAGCAGTAGTCAATAGCTGGCAAAGTTACTTAATGATAAAAATTTTAGTTTATGCACCTATTCGCCAGGAAGAATTGAGAAAATTACGCATTGGTAAAACTTTAATCCTAGTGAATGATTCTCAAGGATTGGAGCGATATGCAGTCAAAATTAAGGAACATAAGAATTCTCATAGAACCGGAAAAATTAGATATTATCCCCTTCCTCAAATTTTGACTAAAGATATTTCAACTTGGATTAATGAAATTCGTCCTCTTGCTATTAAAGCTCCTGAAACTATAGATAGTTGGTTAGCCTTCTGGGGGTATACTCAGACATCCATATTTAACTGTGAAGAAAAAATAAAAAGATGTGAGATAGAGAAAACTCAAAATCAAAAATATATTGAGTCAGCTAAAACAAGGTTAAAAGGTAGGCATAATAGAGTTAAAGCTTACTCAATAGCTAAAGAAAATGCTGAAAAATGTGAGCACCTATTTTTTAGTTTAGGCTCAAGCCAGCCAAATAGTTTTTGTTCTCCTTTTGAAAATAGAAGTTCCGGTATTCTTTCTAGAAAGATATCAAAAATAATGGCTAATGCTACTTTAGCTTTATTTGGGGAAGCTAAGTTTTTAAATCCACATGGATTCCGAAATATTGGAGCTAAACATTTAAGAAGTATTGGCAAGAATAAAGATAAAAAAGCATTTAGTGCACTTTTAGGACACACAGTAGAAATTGATGATGATTACGCCGAAGTTATTACCAAAGATTATGAACTAATTGAGTGCGCTGTGGATGAATGGTGGAAATAAATGTAAAATTATTCGTTTTGATAACAATTTTTTACTAATTAAAATTTGTTTAGCAGGTATAGAGTATGACTATAAAGTCTTTAGAACAAGCAATGACACTTTGGGGACAAACTAAAAATGTAATCAATACACGGCTACTTAGTTTGCTAAAAATTGCTTTAAAAATTCATATTCTGCCTAATTTAGGTTATCAAGAAACTTCACAATTTTCAGCAAAAAAATTCTCTGATTTTTGCAATCAAATTAGTATTTTTGAACTTGAGTATGATAAAGTTATTTTAATCTTTAATCAAGCTTTTGAGGTTCGCATTCAGGCTGGCGAACTATCTGCACGGACAAAAGAAAATTACCGCGCTGCTATTAATAAGTTTTTTAACTGGTTGCAGACCGAGGATTGGTACATTAAACAATCTGAATCTTTTCAGTTAAAAATACATCCTAAAAGAGTATATGCTCATCGTCAACCAGCGATAACCTACGACGGTAAGAGGTTATACCGAATTTACGAAAAAGATTTAACTCCTGAGATTCTCCTAGATTTGGAAAGCTACGAAAATTTTTGGAATCAAGACAGCCATACCGCAGATTTTACTAAGCTATATTCTGAACAAACTACAAAAAACCAAGTAGACCGTAGAATTCAAAGATTAAAGCAGGCAGAAGAAGAAGCTCGTCAAGGAAATTATTATCTTAAACCAGTTTTTAGTAAGGTAAGTAAGTCAACTTTAAACCAACGGAAGGATCAGATTTTTAGGTTTTTTGGTTGGTGTGTCAATATCGAAGGATATGACATTAATGATTTATCTCTCGATTTAATCACTCGCAAGACTTTTTTAAAACCTTACATCGCTTGGTTAATCAAAGATAGAGCGTGTGGTTCTGGTATCGGAAGAAGAGTACTAGAGGTAGGTATTTCAGTCGCTAAATATCGAACGTTCAAAAATTCGCGCACAGTTGACTGGTCTGATATTTCCTTAGTTGAATTTCTCAGGAGCCAGAGAAACTTATTTACAGAACAGGACAAAAAAGAACAGCCACAGATTCAGAAGGAGAAATGGGATAAGAAAGAACTATCTCACCAACAAGCCCAAGAAGTAGTTAAATATTTATACGAAACAACTTGTCAAGAAAAACGTATTTATTTCCGAGGCAATGGAGAGAAGATTATAGACAAAAGAAAACCGTCAGAATTATTTGATGATTGGCAAACTTATTTAATGATTAAAATTCTAGTTTATGCACCTATACGTCAGGAGGAATTAGCGAAGTTAAGAATTGGTAAAACTTTAATTTTAGTAAAAGACTCTCAAGGAGTAGAGCGGTACGCAGTCAAGATTAAAGAACATAAGAATACTAACAAGACCGGAAAGATTAGGTATTACCCACTTCCTAAAATTTTAACTAAAGACATAACAACATGGATTAATAAAATCCGCTCACTTGCTATTAAAGCTCCTGAAACTATTAATACTTGGTTAGCATTCTGGGGCTATAGTAAACAAACAATAGCAAATTTAGAAAAGAAAATTCAAGAAACTGAAGCTGAGCAGAATCCAGATGAAAAATATCTTAAATATGCTAGGCAAACACTTAGAGGCATGAAAAACCGAACTGATGCTTGGGCGATAGCCAAACAAAATGCTGAAAAGTGCGATCATCTATTTTTTGTGCTAGGGCGTAGTCACCCAAAAAGATTCGCCTGTTCTTACGAAGTTGTTAAATCCTGTATTACACCTAGAATAACCACAGCAATGGGAAATGCTACTTTAGCTTTGTTTGGAGAAGCTAAATTTTTGAGTCCTCATGGTTTCCGACATATAGGAGCCAAACACTTAAGAACCATAGGTAATGATGGCTACAAGGAAGCGTTTAGCGCCTTGGTTGGTCATACAGTAAAAATTGATGACAATTATGCAGAAACAATTACTGAAGATTATGATTTGATTAAATGCGTTGTGGACAACTGGTGGGAATGAGCCGTAAAAGGATTCGTCTAAGCAGAGAAGCAATCCTTATGCATAATTGGCTGTGCCTCAACAGTGAAGCTAATAGCACATTCTTGAATATTGAAGCATTTCAGCAATGGTTTGAAACTGAAATTGGTCAGCAGCTAACTACAGCACAAATATCATCTGCGATCGCTGAACTTGAACGGCACGACCTCATTAAAATTCTTAGCTGGGAAATTGAACCTAGAGAAATGGACTTAGATAAATTTCACCCGAAGATTTGACTTTGGCAATACTTGCGCTACAGTGATTCATCGGCCATAGTGCGATCGCACTCAATGCAATAATGCTAATTCTCCACATCAACGGAGTTGCATCTCAAAACTGGAGTGTGGAATACCCAGCATTGAGTTTTGCACTTGTTCTGCTTCTGACACCATGAATTTGACTGCGTTTTTGGAGTTGAAATTGGGAATAACTCAAAAACATCATTTTCTATCTTGTTTTGATAGCTATTTCATCTTAGAGACGCTTACTTACCCTTCCAAGTTACTAGTGTCAGCATCCATAATGCTGAAATCTCATCTTGTCTGGAATCTAGCAAGAACCTTGATTATCAAGCAAATCTTGAAAAGAGATATCAGAAATTGGTAAAACTAAGCAATACTTGCAATAAATCTTAAAAAAAAGAAAAAACAGAGGTTATAAGTGATCTCTGTGGTAAATCGTTGTATCTTAATAAAAAGGCGATGCTCGGTGGTGGAACACCGGGCATCAAATGACTGCTCCACACTAAGTAGAGCAAACACAAAATCAAATAAATTTGTTTCTCTATTGGAATTCTACCTTGGAACTTTCAAAAGTCCAAGAAAATTTCAAAAATTTGTGTTGTGTTTGCATACAGAAGTGGGAGTTACATCAACGTAACTTTAGACACCATATGGCAAACTCGGCATTTTTTAGCATCTGCTACTATCCAATCGCTGAATACCTTAATGACATTGCAGCAGCTTTGGTACTGCAACATTTAGACTATTGGTTGAAAAACCCCAACTGTGGGTATCTTCTCAATGATGGTTGTAAATGGATATACAACGGTTACATAAAACTTGCAGAACAGTTGCCTGTTTTGAGCCAACATCAGATTGGTAGGTTAATCCGCAAAATGGAAGATTTAGAATGGATAATCAGTGAACGCTTCCATAATCTCAATAAAAACATAGGTTTTGTTGGTAATCCTCCACAGGGATGGCAAGAGTATAACCAGAAGAAGTGGTATAAGCTTAACTACCAAAAGATTTTTGAAGATACAGGATTTGACTTACTCAACGAAGGTGCTGGTGGAGGTACTAGCAGCGAATCACCTCAAAAATCCAACAAGAAGCTGAAACCCTTGCAACAAGCCAATGTGCAAAATTGTACGAACCAATTTACAGATCCGCATGATGCATCGTCTAAATCTGCACAATCTTCTATATACATAAAAGAACCTTATCTCTCTCAAAACCGGGAAGCTCAGAAAGAGAGAGAATTAGAAAATCAACAACAAGAAGTTGAAAATACCAACAAACAATTGGGTTCAATGAACCCAGATCCTCTCAGCACTGAACAAATTAAAGAAAAATCCTCCTTTGACAACAAAGGATTTCGTGAAGACAAAAATTCCGGGGCTAGTTCAAAAATTCGAGAAAATCGAACTAAACCCAATAAGGATGATAATAGACAAATCTCTGAAACTGCGTCGCAGGAGATTTGGGAGATAGCGCCAGGGCATCCCTACCCTGTCTTCTTAAACTGGAGGGCACAGATGCATTACAAACCCCAAGGTGGAAAGTGGGAAACGAATGCTAGAGGTAATGCTCATTCAGAGTTCTACAACAATCGGCAGAAAACTACTTCGGTGCTGTTCCCGGAATTTCTGCAATATCTAGATAACGTGGTTAATAACTGTGATCAACAGTTAGCTAATGATATTAAAGCAATTCTCCCTTCCTTATTTATATCGTTACCGGAAGCAACTCATGAGAATGTCAAACAACTAATGGCGAATTTTGAACAATTGGTTGAACGAGGTGTTGAGGTAGCGTTGCCGAATCTTGCTGCTACTGCATCTAACCAATCCATGCCCTATGCTGCTGCTACTGCTACTTCAAAAATCAAACCACTGGAAAGTTTAGCAGCATTGCCTCCCACAGAAGAATCACCTCTAGAGCAATCAATATTAGATCTAGTGGTGCAGAAACAAGTGGTTTGGCGTAATATCCCTAAATTGAGAGTAAAAATCCGTGAATGGGCAGATAGTAATTCTGATGTCATGATTATTGATGAATATGGTCCAGTCTTAGCTTGTTCATTGCCAGAATCAAGTAATTGCGATCGCTCTTTTATTGGTGAATAGTTGGACAACAGCGATCGCATTTCGGCTCAATGCCAATCGGCTTTACCTGAAGTCTCGCATAACGAGGTTTTGCGCCTTCTAGGTATGAACCAGCATGAGACCTTTCGTCTGGAGTTAAGTAAGGATTGTGAATTATGCTACCAGCAAGACTGGCGATTCTTTTGTGAGTTCTGCGGTTAATTTGCATGAGAAATATTATTTAACTACAGAACTAGAGTTCCTAATTTGTCAACGTGCTTTAGTTGTAGCGATCTGCAATCATAAATGCCCAAAACTGCAATCACAGCAAATTTGAAACCACATTAATCTGCAACTAGAGGTGGTCTCAAAACCACAATAATTGCAACTGAAACCACTGTTACCCTTTCTACGATTAATTATAAAGTTCGCTCAGGTTTTCATCTGAATTATTTCGCTCATGTTAGATTACTTAGGCTGATCTAGTTAAGGACTAGTTCCATGAAAAATAGTAATCATAAAATTTGCGGTACAGTTTCTCAAGCAGTGTATAAGCGATTTAAGGAGTTTCAAAAGGAACGTGGGCTTTCTGCTTCCAAAGCAATTAATGAAATATTCATTAAATATTTTGAAATTGACCCAACTGAGAATATTACTAGTGAGCCTATGAGTGAACAATCATTGCCATTAATGAAACCAAGTCAAAACTTAGATTTAGAGACAGAGAAATTTGTTCCTTATCAAATGTTACTCTCTGACTCATTTCCTTGGATGTTAGAATTTTTTGAAGATGGAGCCAAATGAGCAGAAGTATTAAACTCTAGTTATGACATACTAAAAAGCAGATGTTTTGACCAGATACAAGCAATTCTGTTGCAAATTTCCCATATGCAACAATCTAACGCAGTAGCTTGATTAGGATTGTGATGCAATCCATAATGGGGTAAAAGTTAATTTTTTAAACTGGTCTGAGTAATATTTTCAGAAGCAGCATAGCGGCAAAATGCACCTTGACCACTTTTACCCCTATTTTGAGGTAGATATTTGGCACTTTTCCCGCCCAACCTCCAGTTAACCCACCGCAGATTACCTTCAGAGTAACCCGACCACCACAATCACCACCAAGCAACAGCAAACCCAATCCTAAAGCAACAATCCACCTGAAGCACAACAGATGATTGGAGAAGATCCACCTTCAGGATCATGATGGCTTAGTTTTAGCACTGGAAAAAATCTGATCGTTTAAGGCTGAGGGCATACTCACTAATTTAAATGCTCAAACCCAATCAAATCAGGGGTTTGGGAATTTTGGCAGCATAGTTAAAGCGAAAATTTCATGCGATACTAATGCCCATTGCATGAAAAGTTGACTCAAGTAAATTTGTGATGAATACTCACTAATTTAAATGCTCAAACCCAATCAAATCAGGGGTTTGGGAATTTTGGCAGCATAGTTAAAGCGAAAATTTCATGCGATACTAATGCCCATTGCATGAAAGTTGACTCAAGTAAATTTGTGATGCATACTCACTAATTTAAATGCTTAAACCCAATCAAATCAAGGGTTTTGGGAATTTTGACAGTACAGTTAAAGCGAAAATTTCATGCGATACTAATGCCCATTGCATGAAAAGTTGACTCAAGTAAATTTGTGATGCATACTCACTAATTTAAATGCTCAAACCCAATCAAATCAAGGGTTTTGGGAATTTTGACAGTACAGTTTGCCATTGGCGTAGTCCACTTTTGATATCAAAACTGATAGCAACGATTAATCAACCGGGGGTATAGAAGTAAGTGTAGATAATTCTGCCGCAACAGTAACAAAAGCCCTACACCGTGACCCCCTGTGCTGGATAATGTGTGTGGTATTGGAAAAGTCCATTCTCGATACCGTAGCTTGCGGGGAGTCATGAGCGAAGATACAGAAGGAGTTGAGCTAGTTGTAGTCCAAAAATTAGAAAATGCCCTCAGTGCCAAAATTGAGGCGTACTTTGCTGGCGTAATTGACTCTGACCCCGATGTTTTGGAGGAACTGCTGAAATCTAAAAACAGTGAGGGAACTCGTCGGGCTTACCGCAAAGATATCACGGATTTTTTTACGCGCATGACGGGACTGCGCCCTAACCGGGATTCTATCTTAGAGTTTTTACACCTGGACGGTCACAAAGCAACGCTGGTGGTGACTAAATATAGAGCCATGCTTGCGGAAGCGGGACTAGCACCGAACACAATTAACCGCCGACTGGCGGCAATAAAATCTCTGGTGGCCTACGGGCGAAAGCTGGGGGTGTGCAACTATGCGGTGGATGTGGACAGTATCCTAGTCCAGGCTTACCGCGATACTAGCGGTGTCAGCGAACAAGAATTTTTGAGCGTGATTAAAGGGTGCGATCGCTCGACTTTGGCAGGGAAGCGGGACTATGCTTTGTTGCTACTGCTGTGGGGCAATGCTTTGAGGAGAAACGAGATTAGCACCTTGGACTTAAAGCATTTTGATGGATCTAAGGGGACGCTATCGATTTTGGGTAAGGGTAAGCAAGTACGAATGACAATCAATCTGCCAAAAGTCACTGTGTTAGCTATTACTGACTGGGTGATCTCAAGGGGTGGTGATATGTCTTCGTCCCGTCCGTTGTTTACTTCGGTTGACTTCCAAAATTTTGGTCACAGGTTAACCGGGGATGGCATCTATAAAATAGTCAAGCGTTTGTTTAAACGGGCTGGTGTTGAAAAAACTATGTCGCCGCACCGCTGTCGCCACAGTGCCATTACTGCTGTACTTGAAAAGACCGATGGCAATGTGCGGAAAGCTCAGAAACTCAGCAGACACGTCAAATTAAACACGCTCCAGATTTATGACGATAACCGCAACCGCGATCAGCTGGAAATGTCTGAGTTGTTAATGGACGGGTTGGATTGATGGTTTAGAACTGGAAATAGATTTAGGGGTCATCGTGCCAATTTGGGAGATAACTAATTCTTGTTTAGTATTGCCTACAAGTGTAATGTTTAACGGCTCAAATCAGCGGCGATAAGCAACCTCGAACTCACCACCACCGGCTCTCAACCGTCCACTGCATTTGATTTGTTAGACCGCATCCTGGAGTTGGCTTTCTTGCAAATTCCTCAATTGTACTATTTTTAGACCATCATCAGTTCTTGTTATGAAATAAGAAATATATCCTGAGTGTGAATACTTATTATTGTGTTCATACACTTCTTTGACATTAACAGCATAAACAATAGCTTTATCAGGTGGATTTGGGCCACATGTATCGAGCATTGCCTGACTAAATTTGCTGCCTACCCGTAATATTGAAGTTGTCATTTTTGAGCATTTAACATAACCTGCTGAAGCACCACCCCTGATCTCTTGCCCGTCAAGTTGTGTGGTTAGAAACTGTTTTCTATCTTTTTTTAATACGGCAGAATCTCGTTTTGAGAATAATCTTAAAATTTCCTCCAGTTCATCCGAGCGTATGCTGACATCCAAAACTGGAGATGCGATGGCAATGTCGCAGCGTCGTATTAATGCCGCCCGGAAGTTTGATTTACCTACTTTTTCGCCTAATGCATCTGAAAGCAACTTCCAGAGTTCAGCCCCTACATTTTTAATGTGCTGCGCCTCATAACCTTGCATTTCTTCATACCGCTTGTTGAGTAAAGCCTCATGCAAAATAAATCTTTGAATATCTGTCAAATGCTTTCCAGTGTGGGCATACAAGGCTTCATCGGCAACTTTGATTGCTTCTTCAGGACTCATAAACTTTAATGATTGAGTGTAGATAAATATTAACCTTACTTTTTCGGAACTTATCGTAATGACTTGCCTTTGGGCAATTGGCAGAATTGGGATACAAATTGGTTGGGAATAACAGTCAAGCCACGACCGCGCAACGTTGCCGAAAATGTTTCCGTCCCCGTGAAGGGAAAAGAATTGAAAACTGCGCTCTTTACCCCTAACGCAAACAGTAGGGAACTCTGAGTTATGAGTTCTTTGGAAATAACAGGGCAGTTACAGCAGGTGGGAATAACAGTCAAGCCACGGCCTTTGAGCATGGGCAACTTAGGTTAGCTACTTGCATGAGGTGGTGACACTTACTGAATAAAAGATGCCCACTTTTTACAACCACAAAAACCACATTATCAAAGTTGACAAAGTTATTTGAGGAGGTGGTTATTTTTGCTCACCAAACGCTATCAACTCTGACAAAAGCTATGTAGGGAATTTTAGTTATAGGAGGCTTTGACCAAAACAACCACATTAAGAATGTTGGGAATAACAAATCAAAATTTGTGAGCAAAGGAAGTTGACAAAGTTAGGGAGGTGAAGGAACCCACATAGGAATACTTACCTGGGATGGTGACACTCTCAAAGTAGAACCCAACTCTGGTGCTAAAGCAGGAGGTAAGGAAGGTTAAGGAGGTAACTAACATTTGCTGAAATAGCAAAAACCATTATTGCTCAGATTGTAACGATTACAACTTGTTATGTTCGACCCAATCAAACATGGTGACACTTTATGAAAAACAACAGCTACAAGAATCAACAAAACCGACCTGAATGTTTCTTAGGCTTCCAGGTTGCTTCTCAAACTCAAAATACGGAGACAAATGTAATGAATAGTACACACAAAAATGAACAAAGCCAACTTGGACGTTTCTCAGGCTCCCAAGGTGGCTTACTAACTCAAAATACGGAAAAAACCGACATGGACAACGAAGCCCAATCGATTATTTACATTCAATCTTATGATAGGTCAGAACCTGGATTTGATGTAAATCCAGACGTTGACACAGCATCACCTATTAAGCAGCAGAAATCTTTAATCTGGAGATTTCGGCAGTTATGTAAGTTCTGGCAACCAATATTAGGAGCCATTGCGGCAATAGTTTCCTTATTAGTGGCATTATTCAAAATGCTGTAGGGAAGCCATATCCCATCTGCTTCTAAACTAAAACACAAAGGCGATCCAGTGCGATCGCCTCTTCCTTTTGTGAAAAGCGGAAAACATAGCTATCACGACATCGGGAGCAAAGCCCCACCAGTAAGGCATTTAGCCACCGATTAGCCAAAAGCGGGAGTATCTCTAGCGATTAACAAGGGGTCAAATGAGCAATCGTGGTGACAGGGCGGCTTAGTCACGATTGCTCATTTACCCCCAACAATTGCAGTCATGCGAGCAGAAATTTACCTTATGGATTTATGATGAGCGCATTATCAGTATCGATTTGGATCATAAAAACCACCAAACTTATACCAAGATAACAATTTATCTATGGATTCTCCACGTGAAGTTGTAAAAGAGATGACAAATGTTTGTTCACGTATATCTTCCATACTTGGAAATCTTCTCATGAGTTTTCCCGTAGGTTTTATAACTTCTGTCGTTACTTTATTGCCATAAAAATCAGTTCCTTTTGTATATAAAAAACGCCAAATATTTTTAAGAGTAACATCAGAATTTGACGAGTTTGAAAATTTTTCTTTTACTAGCTTAAATACTTCTGGAGTCATCATTAATCCAAGTCGCACGAAAATTTTTTGTGTATTTCCAGATGGAATATTTATAGGTAATTCCAATATTTTAGCTTTTCCATTTTCAAACAGATATAAGCCTTGAACCATACTTGTATACCAAATTGCTGGAAAATCTTTTCCTACTTGAATAACCTTGTACTTGATTACAGATAAGTCACTATCCCCTAGATTAGATAAAAATACTTCCCAATAAACTGAGATAATCCCTTGCCCACCAGACTCACGAATCTCAGTTTCACTATCTTCAACCGTTTTAACTGAGCTAACTTGGATAGTATTGGAGGTTTGGTTTATATAGTTTGAGATAATTCCAAAAAATATAAGTCCTCCAGTTAAAACAGCAAGCAAAGTAATTATTAAACGTTTTCTAGCTTTGATATGAGTCCCAACCTGAATTGATTGTTTTTCTTTCTTAAGGGCTGTTTGCTCTTCAGGAGAGGCTTCGTATGTTTCTTCTCCATCTCCACGACGAAGGAGAACTGTATAAGGAGAATATTCTTTTTTAGGCGTTTTTAATTGTTTAGATAACCTATGTAAATAAGGTGATGGTGGAATGGAAACAACGAATAATTTTACGCCATCTACTACAACTTCTTCACATTGAATATCAGGAAGTTGAGGTTGGCAATACGAATTTATTTTCTGAAGAATCTCCTTTCGTGTAGGTATGGCATTTCCAACATCACGTAGAGTTGGAGTACCGTCAGCTTTCAACTTATCATCAGCACCTACAACAAGATATCCTGCTTGTGCAGCAGTTCCAGTATTACCATTAGCAAGTGCAATAACATCTTTTATCAACTCTGCCCATTGTTGCTCTTTGGCCTTCGCCCATTCCTGAATATCAGACTGAGTTGTAGGTTTAGACTCATAAATTTTGTACAGTTCAATCTTAAAATCAAGCTTTGCACTTTCTTCAGGTTTCCAAACAAGTTGCCGTAGGGTGGTGCTATCCATCTTTTTTAGACATTAGTTAATAGTTATTTATATTTTCTGTGCTTTCCAATTGATAAGGCGACTAGCACTACCTAAGAGTTTGCACATCAGGATAGTTAAGAATCTTCGCATCTACAGTTAACAAAGGACAATTATAAAATCTAGCTGTAGCCACAATAAGCTGGTCAAACGGGTCGCTATGAAAGCCACTTAATTGAGTTGAATCAATTACTATCGGCAGGGACAAATTTAATAACTGTACACCAGGATAAGCTAAAGCAACTTCTAACCATTTATCAATAGCCAAAGGTAAAATTAATCTCTTTTTCTCTACCAATTTGGCAACTTCCCAACATGAAAGAATGCTGACTCCTAAACCGTCAGACTCGTAATCTTTTAACCATTTTTGCTGTTGTTTGGTCAGTTGTGAATCGTTTTGTACCCACCAAACCCAAATATGAGTGTCAAGTATAATCATTGCAAAACTTCCCAGTCCTCTAAAGCGACGGGTTCTGTGGGGTCGTCATAACGGTATGGCTGTGTGTTGTGCAAAGGATAAGGATTTGTACCTAATTTGGGTAACTTTTGGCCTTGCTGCTGTGGAGTTTTAGTTTCCAGAATAATCACTTCCACAGCATCCCCAGCATGAAAAGGTAAACCCTGTAGCGTTAGAGTACCATCTTCAGTTAAAACGACTTCTATCTTGTGAGCATTCATATTTCGACCAGTAAGCAGGGTTTTCAGTCTGAGTTACAGTTGTAATAATGTAATTATGTATTTAAATACAAATGTAATAAAGCAATTAATTACATTATCTCTTTAGCTCCGACTCAACTAGAGCAATCATATACTCCTTAATGGTCATACCCTTTTTAGTAGCACGGATTTTAATCTCCTGGTGCTGTGCTTCGGTGACTTCAAAAGTAACGCGCTTGCTTTTAGCATTGTTAGCTGAATCTATTCCTGTAGAACTAGACAATTCAGAACCATTGCGACTTTCCACCCATACTGCTGCTTCTTCTTGAACAGATGGTTTCTGAACACTTGGCTTTAAACTTAATTTTTGTGATTTTTTAGCTTCTGCCATGATTCGTTTCCTCTGTTGCTTCTAATATTTCCTCAACAACTGCTCGTACTTCATTACTTGCAGCACTTTTCGGGGCAGCTTCCAAAACCGTACTCCCAATATTCAAACACTCAGCAAATGCGACCCTTTGACTTATCTGTGCTTTCAGCACTGGAAAGGGGTATTCCGCTAAAACTTCCGTCACCTCTCGCCCAAGAGCAGTGTTCACTATTTTTCTGTTGATCAGAAATGCTGCTGTTAGGTCAGATTTATATATAGTGGCCTCTTGTACCAGTTCTACTACCTCATGCACCGCCCACACGTCCAGGGGAGATGGTTGCACAGGAACCAGCACAAAATCCACTGCCATGATTGCTGATCGGGTTAAGTCAGAAACTCTTGGTGCACCATCAATGAAAACAAAATCATACCCCTGCGCTAGTTTCTGACTTTTCACGGGATGTGGAAAAGGGAATTGGTTCGCGATAGCTTGTCGCGAACCAATTCTTTGAACTTAAGACGATTTGCGTCCTCTAATATAAGGTG
>NZ_JACJQJ010000074.1 GCF_014696615.1 Nostoc linckia FACHB-104
AATTACCAACTTAACCCCGGAAAGGCAATGGATTCTCCAGTTTTTTGGTGCTCCTTGTCGAAAATATTATCTTCTTTATTAACTAACCTGCGGAATGTCGGATACAATACGGTTTGGATAAGTTAATGAGGCTGAGAAAGCAAGAGTATTATTGTTCCAATACTGCTCGGTTAAGGATTTTCAACTCGGAATTTGGTTTGGGGAAATGGTGTACCCCTGCGGGGAAGCAAGCTACGCGTAGCGTCTCCGCAGGAGAAAGGGTAAGGGTTAAAGGTTTTTTCTTGCCCCTTTTCCCCTTCCCCTTTTTGGGAAAAACCTCCTACTACACTTGAGACGCGGCTGCTGAACCCCAGTCTCTTAATCTTTTCAATATTAAGGGTCTTGTTCAAGACTCCTGTAAAATTTCATGCAGCCAAAAAATCTTCAACGTCTCTTGCGTGCTTTAGGACGGCAGGGTTTGAATGTCACTTATAGCGATGTCTACGACGGGCTACACCTACGCACCTATTCTGTTCGTCTTGCTAATTCTCCTGATACCCCAGCAGCAGAAGTTCTGTTACCGGAAGGCTTTCCTGTAGAAGCTAAAGCACTCAAAAAATTAGCAAATCTTGCTAACGTGCGCCATCCCGCGGGTGGATGTGTTTGTCGTGCTTGTACTACCCCTGATTTTCACCCTGGCGATGCTGGCGTTGCTATTGGATCGGTGGTGGAAACTGTCGATCAAGTTATTCCTGGTGCTATCGGTTCTGACATTAACGCTCTTTCAAGAAACCGCATTTCTACTATACTTATCAGCGAATTGCTTTCAAACCTTGCATTAATTCACTTATAAAAATTAGTTTAGCTAATATTGTTTCATATTATTACAGATTGTATACAAATAGTCAGTTAATTGATATTAGACTGCTTGACATCTGCAAAATTCGCGATATTGCACATCAAATTTGAGATTTTAGATTTTGGATTGAACATTCACAACTTAAGATTTAAAAAAGTTTGTTTGCTTCATGAAATGATTAGAGCAAGCAAGATTAATTTGTGAAATAAATCCAAAATCCAAAATCCAAAATGGATTGGTTTAGTTATAACCATTCTTCTGTAAAGGTGTATTCTCCTGAACTGAAAACTGGAATCGGTTGTGGTTCCTGTTTTACTGGAGTTGGTTGTTTAATCTGACAACTTTCACTAGAGTGATTCTGTTCTTGATGGTGAAGCGATGAAAAGTGAGATTCAGCGTGATGTGCTGAAGGTTGGACATCGCTTTCAACAATGTCGGATTGTGGTTGAACTAACTCAATATTTGAGACTTGAGTATGGGAAGGTGATAAGGTAACGCGGGTAATCTTACCACCAAGGCGATTAATACCCTGAATCGTTTGAGATAGACAACTATAAGGAATTGTCTTGATGTACTTTGCCTTCCGCATTAATGCTCGATGACAGCCCCCTGTCACTTCAATTGTCACTTGGCGATCGCTATAGTCACTAAAATCGCCAGGATCAATTATTGTGGTTGCCATACAAATCACCTTGAATTTCGATGCTGTTAGCAACTTATCATCAACCTGAATCGACGGACAACCGAAGTATTAAGTAAATGAATTACATACTGTAATGAAAAGGCAACAGAGAAATCTCCATAATTAAAATTAGGGTGCAATTAAATTATGGGTTCTTAATTTTTCTTAATAAGGTGTGCCGTCTTTATGGGTAAACTGCCACTTACCTTCTACAAGTAAAGCTTGAATATCGTCATCGGGATATGTGCCTTCATCCCCTGGGGTGCGATCGCCTATTTCTAGGTATAAAACTTCCTCTGAGGTTTCGTTGATGAGGTTGTGTCCGTTCCCTGTCCCCGCCTGGAAGCCTGCACACATACCAGGTGAGAGTTGAGTTCGCCCTTCATCAGTTTGTAGCGTGGGGTTCCCCTGCAAAATGTAGATGAACTCGTCTTGCTTAGAGTGAGCATGACGCAGGGCAGAAATTGCATTTGGCGCTAATCGTGTGAGGTTGACACCAAAGTTCGTTATACCAAATAAGTCGCCCAGGGGACGTTTTTCCCTACCCGCCATGCGAGAGGCGAACGGTTCTGGATAGTTTGTCGGCTTAGTACGCAGCGGTGCTTCAGTTGCGATGATAGCAATTGGATTGATCGGTGATGCCATAAAAGCGCTCTAAAAACAGAAGATGAGGGCTAACATAATTATTATGCTGAAACAAGCAACATCAAAGGCGATCGCACTTATGAAAGGAGTCAAGCGATTGCTCTATCATTCAGAGAAACGATGATGCTAGATATGAATGGTATTGCTACCTTTCAGGCGCTCCAATCTGATGCTGACTGAAACTGAACAAATTCCGGTTATCCTTTTAATTGCCATAGCACAAACGGCAGAAAAGCATCAGTTTCATGATTTGGGATTCCGTGGTGTAATTACCAAACCCTTGAACTCTCTAGAACTGAAAATTTTTTATTGGTAGCTGCATCCATGAAAATTTTGCTTGTAGAAGATGATGACGTATTAATTAAGGTTCTGACCAAAATTTTGACAACCCAGAACTATATTGTAGATGTTGTCAAAGATGGGGAAATGGGCTGGACTTATGGCTCCACCTTTGAGTATGACCTCATATTACTGGATATCATGCTGCCAAAGTTGGATGGCATTAGCTTATGCAAGCGTTTCCGGACACAAGGATACACTGTCCCGATTCTATTGCTGACAGCTCAAGATAACATTACCGCCAAAGTACAAGGGTTAGATGCAGGTGCAGATGACTATGTTGTTAAACCCTTCGAGCAGGTAGAACTCATAGCCAGGATTCGCGCATTGCTGAGACGCGGAAGTAACAATCCTTTTCCCTTGTTAACTTGGGGGGATTTACTACTTAATCCTAGTACTTGTGAAGTGACTTACAACGGCCGCCCCCTGAACCTGACAACGATGGAATATGATTTGCTAGAACTGTTACTGCGGCAATGTCAGCATGTCTTTAGTAGTGAAGAACTTCTAGACAGGTTATGGTCTTCAGAAGATTTTCCCTCTGAGGCTACAGTACGTTCCCATATTCGGCGGCTGCGGCACAAACTAGTGGCTGCGGGTGCCCCCCATGATTTTATTGCTACCATGCATGGACGGGGCTACTACCTGAAAGCGCCTAGCACCGAAGAAGTGACCGATTTATCGGCAACACCACCAGAAAATAATTCTCAAAGCGTTTCTGTAATAGCTACATCTAGAGAAACCCAGAGCGATCGCCCACAGCATTTGATGCCGCCAGACTCGCAACAACAATACCTGGCATTTCTCAATGAGACTTGGACAAGGACTAAACCGCAAAGTCTTGACCAGATGGCTATTTTATTACAAACCGTTAGAGACTTACAAACCAATCAACTTACAGCCCAGCAACAAGCACAAGCACAACAGGTAGTTCACAAACTCGCAGGGACTTTGGGAATTTTTGGGCTAACCAAAACAATGCACATTGCACGGCAATTGGAGTATTGGTTAGGCGGTCGAGAACCACTGCAACCAAAACACGCACCATTAATGAAAACTCTGGTAACGGCTTTGCAGCAAGATATTGACCATACCACACTGATTCAAATGTCTCAGATTCCCGCTGGACAGTCACCGCTGTTGCTAATTATTAGTTCGGATACTGAGTTTAACCAGTCAATTGTAGCTGTAGCAGCAAGCCGAGGAATTCGCATTCAGATTGCTCCAGCCGCAGATGTGGCTCAAGCCTTGCTCACAAACAAATCTGTTTTGGATGGTTTAGGAGAAGATCCCGATGTCATCCTGATGCGGTTACCCTCAATTCCATCTAGATCGGAAGTCATCGATCAGCCTAACCCCGAGATCAGTAACTTTTGGGAGACATTGCAGACATTCGCACAATGTTACCCTAACTTGCCAATAGTCGTCATCGGCGATCGCGGTGACATGGGCGATCGCTTGGAAGCAATGCGGCGGGGTGGAAAACTTTTTTTAGTAACGCCAACTCCAGCAGAGCAAGTGATTGATACTGTAGTCAATTTATTACGAGATCCAGAAGTTCCCAACAAGGTCATGATCCTTGATGACGATCAAGATTGGTTACGCACTCTCCCTACCTTGCTGAAACCCTGGGGATTCAAGGTAACAACCCTTGCCGATCCACAACAATTTTGGACAGTACTCCAAGCAGTTGCTCCCGATGCTTTGGTGTTAGATGTAAATATGCCACAAATCAATGGATTTGAACTCTGCCAAATTCTCCGCAGCGATCCCCATTGGCAGCGTTTACCAGTATTATTTCTGAGTGTGTCAACAGATTCCACTACCCAGAATCAAGCTTTTGCTGTTGGTGGTGATGATTATCTGTGTAAACCTGTTAAAGGCGTGGAATTAGCTAACCGGATTCTGCGGCGGTTACAAAGAGTGAGAGCTTGGGCAAATTGATTATGGGGCATTGGGCATTGGTAACAGGCCCAGGCAAAGCAGCGATAAGATGACTGTCGGGCTTTTAGCCTGGAACAACGAGACTTGCTCAAATGCTACTCAAATCTTTTGCAAAGCGATAGCCTTGAAGGAGAATCGCTCACTTATCTTAATTGGCTATGTTGCCTACACCAAAAAGATTTTGGACACCTAAACACTGGGCTAGCTGGAAGCCATTCGGCATTGGTGAACAGTACCCAAATAACTACTGGGAAGTTTTTCGGGCAATTTGGTTGTCTCGCAAGCAGCTACCCTATGCATGGAATATTTTGAATCAGGGTGTCTGCGATGGTTGCGCTTTGGGAACCACGGGGATGAAAGACTGGACGCTGGATGGTCTGCATCTGTGCAATGTGAGGCTGCGGCTGTTACAGATGAATACTATGCCAGCTTTTGACCCAAAATTGCTGGAGGATATTTCAGCGCTGCAAACCCTAAGAAGTGCTGAATTGCGAGATTTGGGAAGGCTTCCCTACCCAATGATCCGCCAACGAGGGGATAAGGGTTTTCGCCGTGTGAGTTGGGATGAAGCGCTAAAAGTCATTGCTAGCCGGATTAGTGCTACTACACCAGACCGTCTCAGCTTTTACATTACCAGTCGCGGCACGGTAAATGAGACTTACTACGCTACGCAAAAAGCTGTGCGGGCAATGGGCAGTAATAATATTGATAACGCTGCCCGAATTTGTCACTCTCCTAGCACCGCAGGTTTAAAGTCTACACTGGGTGCGGGGGCTACTACTTGTTCTTATAAAGACTGGATTGGTACTGATTTATTAGTCTTTATTGGCTCTAATGTGGCTAACAATCAGCCTGTTACAGTTAAATATCTCCACTATGCCAAGAAAGCTGGGACAAAAATTGTTGTAATTAACACCTACCGCGAACCGGGAATGGAACGTTACTGGGTTCCCTCAATTGTGGAAAGTGCTTTATTTGGCACCAAGTTTGCGGAAGATTTCTTTCTCGTCAGCTTGGGCGGAGATATGGCATTTATCAACGGCACAATTAAGCATATGATTGCTAACGATTGGGTAGATCAGTCGTTTATTGATAATTACACTGCTGGTTTTGCAGAACTTAAGGCAGTATTAGCAAAGCAATCTTGGGAAGAATTAGAGCAACTTTCTGGAAGCACCCGCGAGCAAATGTATAGCTTTGCCAAAATGGTTGCAGAAGCCAACAAAGCTGTATTTGTTTGGAGTATGGGAATTACGCAACATGAATGTGGTGAAGACAATGTCCGCAGTATTATCAACTTAGCTCTTACCAAAGGTTTTGTCGGTCGGGAAGGCTGCGGTTTAATGCCAATTCGGGGTCATTCTGGGGTGCAGGGTGGTGCAGAAATGGGATGTTACGCCACGGTTTTTCCTGGGGGTAAGCCAATAACTGCGGAAAATGCTGCTGAATTAGGGGAAATTTGGGGTTTTGAAGTACCTGTAACTCAGGGTTTAATTGCGCCAGAAATGATTAATGCTGCACATCAAGGAAAATTAGATGTGTTGTTTTCTGTGGGGGGTAATTTTTTAGAAGTTCTCCCAGAACCAGATTATGTAGAAGAGGCTTTGCAGCGCATTCCTTTGCGAGTACACATGGATATTGTGCTTTCTAGTCAAATGTTAGTAGAACCAGCAGATATGGTAGTACTATTACCTGCAACAACTCGCTACGAAATCCCAAGTGGGGTAACAGAAACTAGCACTGAAAGACGGATAATTTTCAGCCCAGAAATATCAGGGCCGCGCATTGGCGAAGCGCGTCCAGAATGGGAAGTATTTATGAATTTAGCAATACGGATAAAACCAGATTTAGCAGATAAATTATATTTTGAAAATACAGCTGCTATGCGGCAAGAAATTGCTCGAGTTGTTCCCCAATATGCAGGAATTCAACATTTACAACAGCAGGGCGATCAGTTTCAGTATGGTGGTTCACATCTGTGCTTTGGCTGGAATTTTTATACAGCAGATGGCAAAGCGCATTTTACACCTTTATCACCACCACAAAAACAATTATCTGTGGGTTATTTTTTAGTAGCAACTCGTCGGGGTAAACAATTTAATAGTATGGTGCAGGAACGCAAAGATGCGATTACAGGTGCAGTCAGAGAAGCCATATTTATGAATACTGCTGATGCAGCAAAATTAGGTTTAAAAGATGGAGATCAGGTAATTCTCAAAAATGATTTAGGTGAGTTCACTGGACAAGTTTATTTAGCACCTATTCAACCAGGCAATTTACAAGTACATTGGCCAGAAGGAAATATACTTCTCGATAAAACTAAACGTTCTGTAGAAGGCGTACCAGATTATAATGCGATCGCTCGCCTAGAAAAAATCTGAATCTAGCGATCGCACAAAGATTAACTACAGAAATTTCCAGAGATGATCGCTATGAATAGGCGAATTGGCAGCAAAACTAAAGCCACAGTCAGAGTTGTAGAAAATGGCAAAATACGTACCCATATCGATCATCTCACCACAGAGGAACCTTTAGAAATTCGCTTAATTTCCCCAAACCGCACGGTAGCTATTACTATGCGAACTCCAGGAGCAGATTTTGAATTAGCTGCTGGTTTTCTTTATAATGAAGGTGCGATTAGCTGTAAGCAAGATATTCAACGTATCAGCTATTGTGTGGATGAATCAATTGATGGCGAACAACGCTACAACATTGTGAATGTACAATTACGCTCAGGATTAATTGCAGATTTACAACCTTTAGAACGTCATTTCTACACGAATAGCGCTTGTGGAGTTTGTGGTAAAGCTAGTTTGGAAGCTTTGCGACTCAGAGATTATCCAGTAATTTCTTCAGAGTTAAGAATCAAGCCTGAGATTATTTACAGCTTACCTGATAAATTGCGTTCTGCTCAAGGCATTTTTAGGGCTACTGGAGGTTTACACGCTGCGGCTTTATTTGACTTGCAAGGACAACTTTTAAACTTGCAAGAAGATGTGGGGCGACACAATGCATTAGATAAATTGATTGGTACAGCTTTGTTAAGTGATGAATTACCTTTCAATCATCATATTGTGATGGTAAGCGGGCGTTCTAGCTTTGAAATTTTGCAAAAGTCCGTCGCGGCTGGTGTACCTATTGTTTGTTCTGTTTCTGCACCTAGTAATTTGGCTGTATCTGTCGCTCAAGAATTTGGCATTACCTTAATTGGATTTCTGCGTGGGCAAAAATTTAATGTGTACACTGGTTGGGAAAGAATAGACGCAGCATAAAGCATTATTTATTTCCTCAATTTATTTCTACGATCCTGATGGCATTTTGCTAGAGTTTGCAGCAAATACCCGCACTTTAGGCGATCCAGTTAGGGATTTACAATATCAGCCAGCTAAATAAATTAAGCCTCAATCAGTCTTTAATCATGGGGATGATCGAGATAGCCAGAAATTAAATACTAAATTGACTGCTACTTGTGAGATAATCTGTGCGGGTAACAGTCAATTTATCTTACATAATCGGTAATAAGCTGTCACACATTTAAGCTGCATAATTAAATGTATTTTAGTTTAAATTATGGTTTTTCAATATACCGATGCACTCGTTACCATAGCAACAATTAACTTTGATGATTTAGTGAGTTTTTATACCAGTCTTTTAGCACAAAAACCAACAGCATTACTGCCTAATGTTTATGCAGAGTTTCAAATTTCGGGTTTGCGCTTAGGTATTTTTCAACCAAAAAACACACATCAAACCGAATTTGAAACTACAGCCAAAAGTAAGATAAGTTTGTGTTTAGAAGTAAGTAACTTAGAAATTGCGATCGCTCACCTTACCAATTTGGGCTATCCCCCACCCGGAAAGATTTCCGTCGCTTCCCACGGCAGAGAAATTTACGCTTACGATCCTGATGGTAATCGCTTGATTTTACATCAAGGGATTGGGGATTAGGGACTGGGAGATGAGGGAGATGAGGGAGATAAGGAAGCAGGGGGAGCAAGGGGGACAAGGAGACAAGGAGCAATTACCAATTACCCATTACCAATGCCCAATGCCCAATGCCCCATACCCTACGCCCAAATGACAAATGACAAAGGACAAATAACCAATGGCTTTAACTCAAAACTATAAATTAAATGTGATCCAATGGTATCCCGGTCACATTGCTAAGGCGGAAAAGAATTTAAAAGAACAGCTAAAGCGGGTAGATGTAGTACTGGAGGTACGAGATGCACGTATTCCTTTGGCGACGCATCACCCGCAAATAGAAGAGTGGGTGGGAAGTAAAACGCGGTTATTAGTAATGAACCGCTTGGATATGATTTCTCCGCAAGTGCGATCGCTTTGGGTAGACTGGTTTAAACGCCAAGGTGAGGTAGCTTTTTTTACTAATGCCCAAAAGGGTCAAGGTGTAACAGCTGTGTTAAAAGCGGCACAAGCGGCTGGGGTAGAATTGAATAAAAGAAGACGCGATCGCGGGATGTTACCTCGTCCTGTGCGCGCTGTGGTGATTGGTTTTCCTAACGTTGGTAAATCAGCTTTAATTAATCGGCTTTTAGGAAAACGAGTAGTAGAAAGTGCAGCGCGTCCGGGGGTGACTCGTCAACTGCGGTGGGTGCGGATTTCTGACCAATTAGAATTATTGGATGCTCCTGGTGTTATCCCCCTTAAGTTGGAAAACCAAGAAGCAGCATTAAAATTAGCTATTTGTGATGATATTGGCGAAGCGTCTTACGATAATCAACTAGTAGCAGCAGAATTAGTAAATATACTGAATTACCTTCAAGATGTAGCTACAGATTTATTACCAGCTAAACCTTTGGAAGCGCGCTATGAACTTGATTCTTCGCCCCATACAGGGGAAGCATATTTACACGCTTTAGCAGAACATCGCTATAAAGGTGATGTCGAAAGAGCCGCTAGGCATCTTTTAACAGATTATCGTAAAGGCTTAATGGGCGAAATTCCTTTAGAATTGCCTCCCAATTAGAGAAATTTTGGATTGGGAAAATGGGTAATGGGTAATGGGTAATTTTAAGCTCATCCCGCCCCTAAAAGGATACATCTTGTCAATGGGGTTATTACCTCTCACTCATACGATTTTATAGGGTTGATGACGCAATCTAAATAATGCGATCGCACCCAGAAAACCTTATTTTCTCGTTTAATTAGGGTATGGGGCATTATTGGCTTTTCCCATGCCCCATGCCCTAATTATGGAGTAGTATTTGGTGCTGCGGTGCTGGTTGAACTTCCAGGATTAATGGACTGAGCCTGTTGGTAGTGTTCTTGGAGGATGGGCAATGTTTGTGCGGCAAATGCTTTCAAGTCTGGATCTTGTCCCTCTTGAGCTTCACGCTGATATAAAGAGACATCCTTTTCATGATCTTTAACCATGTGATTAATGTATTCGCGATCAAAGTTAGCACCAGAAAGCTTAGTTAACCGTTGTCTAACTTGCTCATTTTCCTGATTAATAGTTTTTGGTAGCGTTACACCCTTTTGCGTTGCTAACTGTTGGAGTTGAGTATTTGCTTGGGAATGATCTTGAACCATACGCTGTCCAAACTGTTTGACTGTATTGCTAGCGGCGCGTTCTGATGCTAGTTGTCCTAGTTGAACTTCTGCTAAACCACCTTGAGCAGCTTCTGTCATAAACGTCCTATCAGCAGAACTGAGGTTATTTTGCCCTGCAGTAGTGGGTGATGTAGTTTCAGTTGTTTGTACAGGCTGAGTTGTACCAGACGGGGCTTCTGATGTACTTTGGTCTTGCTGGGCAGTAGGGGCACAAGCAGTAGCTAGAGATATAGAAATTGCTACTAAACCAGTAGAGAGTATTTTGTTGAGCATCATCAATGTTTCCCCTTTAATCAAGCTGTAGTTTGTAGTAATGAAAGCGATCGCACTTTGAACAACCCACGATTAACGTGAGCCAGATCCAGCTGGTGTAAACTGTGCAAATAGATTCAACATTTCTTGATTGAATGCGGGGATATCATCTGGTTGGCGGCTTGTCACCCAGTTTCTATCTACAACAACTTCCCGATCTAGCCAGTTACCACCTGCGTTACGGATGTCATCTTGAATTGTGTAATAACTAGTTAAGGTGCGTCCTTTTACCAAGTTGGCAGAAATTAATTCCCAAGGTGCATGACAAATAGCAGCGAATGGCTTACCTGATTGCTGCATTTGTTGCAGAAAAGATTGCACCTTTGTCCCCATTCTTAGGGTATCTGCATTAAGCGCCCCACCAGGCAATAACACCGCATCATATTCGCTGGCTTGTGCTTCATCAATCAGGCGATCAACACTCACACTTATACCTTTATCGTGATGCCGAAACCCTTGGATTTGTCCTGATTTTGTCGAGAGAATTTCTAGTCTTGCACCAGCTTCTTTAAGCGCTCGTACAGGTTCTATGAGTTCTGGTTCTTCAAAGCCATCGGTTACTAAAACTGCAACTCTAAAATTTGGTAATTCAGCAATCATAATGTCTACCTTTTGAGCGATGATTTCACTAGTGCGAAAGAAAATTTTGTCTTAGCAAAGAATTCTGATTTGCTAAAGTTATTTCTAAACTAGGCGCGCAATAGATAAAGCTCATGCTGTTAAATATTGATTGCACATTGTTTCTACCTGAATAGATTCAGGAGCTTCTATGCCAGACGCGCGAGGGAAATATCTTTTGAACTTTTGTGAATGGAAACCCTATTAGCTTAGATTTATCGTCCTGTTTCAACCTTTGTCTTAGGATAGATTTTATTTGCTCACGTCCAATCTATTGGAATCAAATCTAATTCTTTTAAAAATCCCAGTATCATCTAGCGTGTGTGGAGTGTAAGCCGTAAAGTACAAAAAGCTCTATCACAGGTGCTGGACTCTCGCTGCTAACGCACCCTTGAATTTTAAAAATCAAATATAGCAATCCGATTTGATTTCTGAAAAAATCTCAGCTTTGGCACTGATGCTGTACTTTCGCTGCTAACGCATCCTAAATGAACTCACAACTGAAATAGGATTGCTATATATCAACATGGTAAAGGTAAAGGGTTTTAGCCCATTACCAATTACCAATTCTCTACTTCAAATATTTCTGCAACAACAATCCTAATTTTTCTTTTGTAGCTGTTGGTGCTTTATCCAACTGAGTTAAAATCGCATACTTCAAAGCCGAATGTGCATCGCTAGCAGGTGGATTTTCACTTAAGCGATGTACAGTTTCTTGAATTACCTTTTGAGCATTAACTGCATTACGCTGTAAATTTCCAATCACCATTTCCACTGTGACGCTATCGTGATCGGGATGCCAACAATCATAATCTGTTACCAGTGCTAAAGTTGCATAGGCAATTTCTGCTTCCCTAGCTAACTTTGCTTCGGGTAAATTTGTCATACCAATTACTGTTGCGCCCCAACTGCGGTAAAGATTTGATTCCGCTTTGGTGGAAAATGCTGGCCCTTCCATGCATACATAAGTGCCACCGCGATGCAGAGTGACATCTGGTAAATTCAAAGATGCGATCGCATCTGCTAATACACCAGCCAAGTTATGACAAACTGGATCGCCAAAGGCAATATGAGCCACAATCCCTTCACCAAAAAACGTTGAAATCCGGTTTTTTGTTCTGTCAATAAATTGATCGGGAATTACCATATCTAGCGGTTTAGCTTCTGCTTTGAGTGAACCCACCGCACTAGCTGAAATTAAGTACTTTACACCTAATTGCTTCATGGCATAGATATTGGCACGAAATGGCAACTCTGAGGGCAATAACGTATGATTGCGACCATGACGAGCCAAAAAAGCTACTTGAGTACCATCTAATCTTCCCAAAATTAACGCATCAGAAGGTGAACCAAACGGCGTATCCACTTGCACTTCTTCTATATCTTTGAGTGCATCCATTTTGTAAAGACCACTGCCACCAATAATCCCAATCTGCGCTTCTGCCATGATAATTAACCTATCCTTTCCAAAGCTGCCAAGTTATTTTACCGAAAAGGCAACTCTCATAGCAGTCAGACAATTTTGGATTTTAGATGGATTTCAAGGATAAATCTGCTTTCTCTCTACTATCAAGGAATAATTGCTCAATAAAATAGCCACTAAAAATGGGTAATTTAACCAAGATTAAATCTAAACTTAAAAAAATCATGTACACTATGTAAATAAACTTAACAATTATTTAAATAATACCGCAACCATGCTATCTGCAATTCTCTTTGACTTAGACGGTACTATTGTAAACACTGACCCCATACACTACCTGGCTTGGAAACAAAAGCTGGCTGATTATGGCCTAGAAATTGACGAGACTTTCTACAAATCTAGAATTAGTGGACGATTGAACCCAGAAATTGTTAAAGATATTTTGCCACAATTATCAGACGTAGAAGGACTAAAATTTGCCGATGAAAAAGAAGCGCTGTTCCGAGAACTTGCACCCAATTTGCAGCCTCTAAACGGATTTTCGGAACTCTTAGCTTGGACAGATGCACATCAATTAAAGCGTGCTTTAGTCACAAATGCGCCTAGATTAAATGCTGAATTTATGCTAGAAGTTTTAGGCATCAAACAAGCTTTTGACATAGTTGTTTTAGCAGAAGATTGTACAGCGGGTAAACCAGACCCTACACCTTATCAAGTTACTCTCAGTAAATTGGGGATTAAGCCAGATGAAGCGATCGCTTTAGAAGACTCACCCTCAGGAATTCGTTCTGCTGTCGCTGCTGATATCCGCACCCTTGGTATTGCTTCTACCCACGATCCTAAAATCTTACTAGAAGTTGGTGCTTTTATGGCAATATCAGATTTTACAAGCTTGCAACTTTGGACATTACTCAATTCAATGACCGAAGAAGATTTGAGTAGCATATCAAAATACAGTTAAGTTAAGAAAATTAATTGATAACAAAACCAAAAAACTAGTTACTCAACAAAAAACGGAACAATCATTTTGGAGGGGGTTTGGGGGACGCAACCGTCACCCAATCGGGGGTTTGGGGGAGAATCCCCCAATGCTTCTAGCTTTTTTAATAACTAACAAATCAATTGCTAATGAGCTTAACCCAAGCGTATTGCAGCATATCATCTAATTTTTAACCGCAAAAAAGGGGGAAGAGGAAACAACATTTTTAGTGATTTACTTTCCCTGTCTCCATCACCAATTATCTATTTCCCAATCTGGCGATCGCGGGATATAGATCTTCCTTTAACTATTAAGCCCAGTCCCATCAAAGAGGCTAACCAAGTTGTTGGTTCTGGTACATCACTTGAGTTTCTTGCATCTAGTCTTGGTGCTTCTGATTGTGGAACTGTTATTTCCTGTAAAATCCTATTCCCACTGACAGTTGGCGGATTGATGTAACTAGAACTAGTTGCTTTACCAGCACCAACAATCTGTGGTAATCCTAGTCCTGCAATTACAGAACCTAATAAAATTTCTCCTGTTCCTCCACCTCCCTCTCCTTCTCCGTCAGGTATTATGGGGGGTAATATGGCTTCTTTATCTACCTTTCTCACGGCCCATTCTTCCACTCCACCTTCAGCTTTAGTGAATTCAGAGAATAGGTAAACATATTGCGGTGCTTCCTGTTTTTTGACTTGTGCCGAAAAGAAACTTTCCTTAATATAGACAAAATAATCGTAGCTATTATTGTCAGAGTTGATATCTTGAAGCAAAACTGAATTTTGCTCAATATCAAAAATTTTGCTAGCTTTGCCATCAAAAGTGGGATAGTTAGCCAAATTAGGTGTATTTCCTAAGAAAATTTCTAACTTTTCTAAAACAATTTTTGATAAATCTTGGTTATTATTCGGAATATTTGGCTCGTTAATTCTTAAGATAAACTCACGATACTCTGTACCACCAATATTAACTATTGGTACATCACTTAATTTTAAAGAGTGAGAAGCTATCTCTGTACTGAGAGACTTATCTAAAAGTGCATCTGTGTTATAGCCTTGCTGGCTAGTACTAGCCGCAGAGGATTCAATCCGCAAAAATATATCAATTTCCTCTTGATCTGAGAGAATGTCATCGCTAATCTTCTGAACGCAAGCATCCTTACCTTTAATACAGGTAGATGAACTAGGATTAATAACACTGATTTGCATAGCAGAAGTTTCATCAACCACAATGCTGACGAGGAAAACTATCTCACAGATTGCAATCAAGCCAACTTTTTTAAGAATTGTCCAGGCTTTCGGCAAAAATATAGTTTTTGTGCTGTGTAAATATAAATGGTCGTTTAAATACGTAGACATAACAATTCTGCCATTTTATTTTTAGGTATAATTTTTTAAGGTTTAAAGAATATTTTCAGTGAGAATGACTAAGCTAATCCAAAGATTACCAGTATTAAAAGTCAAAAATATTATTTTTATACAATCTTTATATAAGCCACTGAAAATTATAAAATTTCTTAAAGTATCATTTAAATACTATAGATTAGTAATTATAACTAGAAATCAAGCTGTAATATAGAGCGATCGCAGCGCAGCAGTTTGATGTAGTTTGACCTAAAAACTACTTTCAATGAATGCGATCGCCTACTAAAAAATTTGCCAACCCACGCAGTTCTGTAGCGTCTTCAAATTGGGAAACTTCCACCAGGAATAGTTTTCCCAAATAGCACTGCTTCTTTTGCTACTGATAAAATTACCGTATTTTCTGCCTAAATACCTTATTTATCCTCAATTCTGGGAATTAGGGAGGCTAGGCTTTAGCTTCTTGTCTAGTAAATTTAGAGATTTGAGATACCACAATACTACAACTAGGGGCAGAACATATTTTTCCCAAGGATAAGCTTTCAGCATAATCCCACAGTTCATTACTACCAGCCAGAAAGCCAAATTAATCCTAGAGAAGCGCACACAACTTAGTAAAGCTAAACCGTAAAATACAGCAACTTTCAATAAATCTCCTGGTAAGAAATTAGTTAATTTATTCATCAGCCCATGAGATTGTAAGGAACTGGAAAATATTATAAATAAAGGTAGTAAACTTACGGCTATAATAAAATTTTTACGATTAAAAATATTTTGCTTTTGCAACTTTCGCGAAAATAAAAGCCACTCAACAATTACAAAATGTAAGCCTAGCCATGATAAAAAATAAAGGCTACCATTTATGGAGAAAGACCAGGCTATTTGTTGAATTACTGGTGTGACATTCTTCTCTAAACCAGCTTGAGGGGCGAGTCCACCAAACAGCCAAATCCACACGAAAATAGATGATAGCGCAATTACAGGGGCTAATAATTGGATGCGTAGCTTTACCCCATTTTTTCTAGAAGTAAGCAACTCGTGAACAGCTATAGCTACGGGGAAAGCCAGCATATATTGGCGTGAAGCAATTGCCAAAATAAAAGCCAAACTGCTGAGAATATGATGAGAACTTGTATAGAACCAAAAACCTAGTACAACAAAAAAAATAGCAATAATATCTGTATATAGCAGCCCACTATACATGAGATAATATGGACATAATAAAAGTCCAAATGCTGCTAGTAATCTGTATCTAATATGTTTACGGTTAGAAAATCCAATTAAGCAGATAATTGTCAAGGAAAGTAATAAATTTAATAGCCGTCCAGCAAATAAACCACCATGAAATAGATACTCAAGAATACCAAAGATAATAAACGGCAGTGGTGTGTTCAACTCAGCATAATTTTTTAACTGAGATATATCAGGAATCAAACTCTTACTAAATAAAAGACTAGTGCGCCAAAAGCTCTTTTCATCCCAAATTGGTGGAAATTGTAGTTTGTTTAAAAATAGAAAAACTCCTAAATATAATGTAAATAAAGCTATGATAAAAAATATAGATAATTTATTTTTTTTATTATATATTTTGAACACAGAGCTATGATAATAATTTCCTACAAGATTTAATTGTTATGTAATCGCGGAATCGAATATTAATAGAAAAAATTGAATTGGTAGATGAACGCCTGGGGTAAATAATTGCTAATTGGCATTAGAGAAAAATTGGAGCTTGATATTTAAAATCTTTGCACCATGAGTGCCTTAGATTTAGGCTTCAAGTCATCTTTGGTGAATTCTTCATAGTAAGAGCGTTCAGTATTGACTTCCCACAAATTATGATTTTCACCAAGTAGATTCCTAACTGCTAACATACCTGTTAACATCGAGTGGTCTTGATTGTTATAGCGATGCATTCCATTACGGCCAATTGTTTGCATGTTATCAAATTTTGCTAAATAATTTTGAATTACTTGCAAATGCTGACGGTAATCACGGTCATATACTGGATAGGCTTTTGCTTGGCGTAATACTACACCATCCTCAACTATACTTTCATCAGCAAGCCCTAATTTGGCAACTTCAGATGTTGCTAAATCAAGTAATTCGCTATCAGACATAGTCCAGATTTCATCACCATCGCTACAAAAATATTCCATCCCCAAACAAGTTTTATTGGGATCGGGAACCATAGCAGCGCTCCAATTCTTAAAGTTTTGGATTCGGCCTACTTTCACCTCGGAACTATGAACATAAATCCAGTTATCGGGAAATAAATCTTTGGCATCAATGATCAGCGATACAATGATAAAATTCCGATAATTGAGAGATTTTGCTGCCTGAATCACCTCATCTGGTGCTGGAGGATCAAGACGACTGACTAGTAGTGTTACAGGCATGGTGGAGATAAAATGTTCTCCGGTAATTTGGCGAACTTTACCATTTTCCTGAACAGTAATACTCTTAATTTCGGTTCCTTCGCGTTGAACCCGAGTGACTTTAGTATTGAGGCAAACTTCACTCCCTTTCCTTTCTACAGCTTCTTGGAAACGTTGCCACATCAAACCTGGCCCTAAAACTGGATAATCAAATTCCTTAATTAAGGTTTTAGTATCGTTACTACCAAATAAGGCATTCAACACAGCTGACTTCAAAGATAATCCTTTAATGCGTTGTGCCGCCCACTCTGCTTGAATTTTATTGCAGGGAATACCCCATACTTTTTCAGTATAGGTTTTGAAGAATATTTTGTAGAGGCGACTGCCAAAACGATTAGTGACCCACTGATCTAAAGTTTTTTCTTCAGGGTTAGGCCACAATTTTGCCTTGAAGTAGCTCAATAAAATCAAGACACTTTCAACAATACCAAGATTTGATAGAGCGTTGAATGCTGATAGAGGATAGTTAAAGAACTTACCCCGGTAATAAATGCGTGACAAACGAGGTACTTTAAGAAACTCTTCTCCCAAGACTTCTTGCCAAAGTTGCTTGACTTCCTCGACTTTGGTGTAAAAACGGTGACCGCCAATATCAAAGCGGTAGTCTTTATAAACTTCAGTACGAGCAATACCACCTACTTTATCAGCTTTTTCCAGCACTACAGATTTTATTCCATGCTTGAGCAGTTCGTAGGCAGCAGTCAAACCCGCTGGGCCTGCGCCAATGATTACTACAGGATGTTTTCTCAAAGTCATAATTTGCGAATTCTACAATCTTTATGGATTACCGAATGGAGAGAAGAAGTAAGCGGCATGATTAAGTGTTTCTCCAACTTCACGATGCTACTGTGCAATATCACAGCCAGCCTTTAATGCTTAACGACTAACGAAAGAAAGCTTTTCTAACAATCCCAAAGAGGGCCAACGATTATGAAATATTTGATGATGGATCACACCAACGGCAAATGCTAGACCACTGTAAAAGTAATACAACCAATGCCAAATAACGGTTTGCAGAGCAAACAACAAACCTCGCTTTGTGTGAAAAAATTGGTAAACAGGAGCATTAAGTATCAGCAGTATAAAGCTCAAAACCGAAGTCAGTATCAGGGAACTTGTCCACCAAAAACTTGCTCCGAGGCTAACTAGAATTGTGTAAATTAACACAATGCTAATTCGGCTTTTCAACTTCAAATTTAAGTCGTTAATCATTTGGCGATCGCGTAAGATTAACGCAGTCCAAGGAAGGGCCCGATAGAAAAATTCGGCTTTGAGTAAAGAAATTACTTCCCATCGCTTGAGATGTTTGACTTGAATGTTCTTACAGAGCTTAATTCGATGATTATTCCGCTTTAGCCGATAGCCTAACTCAATGTCTTCTACAGATGGATGACGATATTTTTCATCAAAACCACCTATTTCCCAAAAAATATCTCTGCGGATAGAGCCACAAGCGCCCCAAAAGGTAGATGCATCTTCTGATGCTGTCTGATGAGTATAGTGATGAAATAAATTCTTGTATTGAGACAAGAAATTTTTGGCTCCGGGTGCGTCATCGTAACAGCCAATTAATGCTGATATATCTGCTTCCTGCTGAAAAGTCATAGCAACTTTTTCTAAGGTGTCAGGATAAATTTCCACATCAGCGTCCACAAAAAAAAGTAACTCGCCTCGAGCCATTTTTGCACCTAAGTTACGTGCTTTGGCTGGGCCAACGGATATAGGATTTCTAATTACTGTGACTCCAAAATTCTTAGCTAGGAGCCAAGAACCATCTGTATCACCATCAGCTACTACGATTACTTCATAGTCTGGATATACAGTTTGGGAAATACTCTGAAGACATTTGTTAAAATCTTTGCCACCGTTGTAGACAGGAATAATCACAGAGATACTAGGTAAATCTTGCAATGTTGATAAAGCCAATTTCTTTTACCTAAGTAGTAACTTGTGTGCATGTGTATTCTAACTATTTTTATTAAGAGTCATTAAAGCGGAACAGTATTCTCAGCATCTTCACGGTATCTTAAAAATCTTATGAAGTTTTCGTAAAGTATTAAAAAATACAAATTTAATGTGTTAGCCTCACTTTTTAGAGGGCAACTACCGTTGTGCACGACCTGGTCATCAAGTAGATGATTTTTTTCTTAGATAAAAAATACGTAAGTACCAGCCGTTTTGCAGTACAACTGAAAAAAAATTACATATGTACTTAGACAATGGGTAGCTATCAGCCAAATCCTCAGATTTCTTTGCTTAATTTGCCTTTAGTATCAGTGATTGTGCCTGCATATAATGCAGCGAATTTTATTCAGAAAACATTACGCTCTATTGTTTCACAGACATATAAAAATATAGAGGTATTAGTAGTAGATGACGGTTCCCAAGATAGAACAGCCGAGATAGTGGAATCAATTGCGTTACAAGACCAACGTGTAAGATTATTACGCCAGAAAAATGCTGGTGTAGCTGCTGCTCGCAACTTAGCAATTCAAAATTCCCAGGGCGAATTTATTGCACCAATTGATGCCGATGATATTTGGTATCCCCAAAATCTAGAAAAGCAAGTGCAATGTATCTTAGAGGCAGGTACAAATGTTGGTTTAGTCTATGGATGGTCGGTAGATATTGATGAAAATGACGTACCTACAGGCGCTTTTCGTGTTTCTCATATCGAGGGTAAGGTTTACAAAACATTGTTATGCCACTATTTTTTAGGCAATGCTAGCGCTTGTTTAATTCGTAGTACTTGTTTAAAAGCTCTAGGTGGCTACAACGGCAATTTTCAAGCAAATAATGCCCAAGGCTGTGAAGATTGGGAACTCTCCCTACGAATAGCAGAAAATTATCAATTTAAAGTTGTGCCGGAATTTCTGATTGGCTATCGTCAGGTTGGTAGCAGTATGTCTGGAGATTATCAGAAAATGGCGAAATCTCATAAATTAATGTTGGATGCTGTACGCAGAAACCATCAACAAATCCCCAACTTAGTCTATGGGTTATCCAGCAGTAGTTTTTATATGTACTTAGCACGCCAAAGTAGTCAAACTGGAAGCGATCGCAATACTCTATTCTGGCTATCTCAAGCTTTAAAATCAAATTACCTCACACCTATTTTGCATTTAAATCTATATACCTTAAGTCTTAAAACTCTGTTGAGAAGTATATCTCAGCTTTTACCGTGGCTATTTGTCTTTCAGGCAAATATCTTTGGCAGACTCAAACAGATGATCAGAAAAAATAATGTAAATCATAAATATCAATATATTAATGTTACCAACATCAATAAGTCGCAATTAAACATCCAATTAAAAATTTTATTTAGCAGTATGTTACATCGGGCGATGGCATTAATTTAGGAAATTATAATATGGCAACTGCTGTTCTTGACATTGATTTAAAGCAACTCCCCCAGGAAATTTGCGGATTAGATCGTTACCAAAAAGCATTTATTTTAATTCGATTGCAAGGCCAACCCATTGGTAAGGCACTGCTACCAGTAACTAAAGGACGAATAAGTGGAGTTGAATTGCAAGATCAGCTCATCCATGCAGCAGGCCCATTATTGTGGGAGCGTTGGCTACACAATTACTTAGAGTGGCATGAAACAGGTACAGGTAACTCTGCACTACCAACAGCAACTGTAGCTGTTTGTACGCGCGATCGCCCCGATGACTTAAAGCGTTGTCTCGACGCACTCATGCAATTACCTGATGATGGACAAGAATTTTTAGTCATTGATAATTGCCCATCAACCGATGCCACGCGCTGTATTGTAGAGAATTATCCGCGAGTTCGCTACGTCAGAGAAGATTTTCCTGGCTCAAGTGCTGCGCGTAACCGGGCACTACGTGAGGCAAAAAACGAAATTGTGGCATTTACAGATGATGATGCCAAACCAGATCCTAATTGGTTGAGAGCTCTCGTCCGCAACTTTCACGATCCTCGGGTAGTTTGTGTGACTGGTCAAGTCATGCCACTAGAACTAGAAAATGAAGCTCAAGAATGGTTTGAGAATTATAGCCCTTTGGGAAGAGGCTTTAAACGTCTAGTTTTTGACGGTACTACTTCTCACAGATTTCATGTAGCAAAACTCGGTGTATCAGCCAACATGGCTTTACGTCGAAACATACTTGATAGCATTGGTGCTTTTGATGAGGTACTTGGTGTTGGTACACCTACCCGTTGCGGAGAAGATCACGAATTATTCTCCCGCATTTTAGCTGGAGGTTACAAAGTTATCTATGAGCCAACTGCATTGAGCTGGCATCGCCACCGTCGGACATGGGAAGAAACACGCAAAGCACTTTATGGTTACGGAGTAGGTGTATATAGTTTCTGGGCACGCTGCTTATTAGTAGAAAGAGAGTTTGGTGTACTTTTGCTGCCTTTGGGTTGGTTTTTACACGATCAACTACCTAACTTGATCAAGTCTGTTTTCCGCTTTCCCGGTAGTAGACCATTAGATTTACTTTTAGCTGAACTGCAAGGTTGCTTGGTAGGCCCTTGGTCTTATTTCGTTTCTCGCCAACAATACAAACTCAAGAGCAAACAACTATGAGTGCAAATACACCATTGATCAGCGTGATAATTCCTACTCATAACCGATGTCAATCTCTACAACGGCTCTTAAATGCACTACAGACTCAGAGTTACCCTTTAAATTGCATAGAAGTCATAGTAGTAGCTGATGGCTGTAGTGATACAACTATCGAGATGCTCAAAGAATATCAAGCGCCCTATACCTTGCGTTTTTTAGAACAACCAGGACAAGGAGCTGCTACCGCACGCAATCAAGGTGCAGTAATGGCTACAGGTAGTCTGTTGCTGTTTTTAGATGACGATATTGAACCATCTCCGCATCTTGTTGAGGCACACATTAACGCTCACTATCTACCTAATCGGGTAGTAATTGGTTACTTACCGCCCAGTCTACAAAGCCAATCTAGCTTTTTTCATATTAGTTTATGGGCCTGGTGGGAAGAAAAGTTTCAAACTATGCGCCAAATAGGTCATCGCTATAGTTATGATGACTTGCTCAGTGGCAACTTTTCTTTACCAGCAAAATTGTTTAAGTTAGTTGGTGGTTTTGATTCTACATTTAAGTGTCGTGAAGATTATGAATTAGGCGCACGATTAATTAAAGTTGGTAGCGACTTTATTTTTGTTCCTGATGCTTTAGGTTACCATCGTGACGAAGTTACCAATCTTGACCGCTCACTCCGACGCAAAAAACAAGAAGGGCGTGCTGATGTATTACTTGGGCAACGCCACCCTGATTTAATCTACAAATTACGCCTTTCCTACTTTGGTGATGCGCTATCTTTTATAGATCATATTTTTCTATTTCTTGCCTTCCGCATCCCAGCAATCAGTGATTTGCTAGTGACTGGATTACGACAGGTACTGAACTTGTTAGAGTGGCTGCGTATCCGAAGTTTATGGTTAGAACTGAACAATAAGCTGCATGGATATTGGTATCTTAGGGGAATTGTCGAGCAATTGAAAACTCATAAAGCATTGACAAATTTATTGCAGAGTGGATTAATTCGCCTTGATCGCCAAGATACAGAACTGGAATTAGATCTGCAACAAGGGCTAATAGCTGCGGAGCAACTATTGGATAAAACACGTCCTATAAGTGTGCGGATTCGCTATGGGCAACAATTTGTTGGTCTGATACCACCAAAAGCTGGTGCGGAAAGGCTTCGAGGAGTTCACCTTCGTCGTATTTTGGCAACAACTTTATCATTCCCTTTCTTACAAGCATTAGCTTTTGATGGTGTACTCGATCAGAGAAGTGACAAAAAAGTAGAGGCACTCAAAGGCACCATCGAGCCTGTAAAACTCATGGGAATTGTGTGAATCATTCTCACAAAAATTTTACTTTGTTCAGCAACAAAGTAAAAAGTATTTTTTGGATATTATCCATGATTGAGTTTTTTTTGCGGTCAACTGTTGTAACGAATTGAATAAAATTTCATGAATAACATAATTGGAAATACTATTAGTAAATTACCGATTGTCAAACAATTGTCTGCAGAAATACAACAACTACAAGGTAAAATTGTCAATCTCCAAGCTATACTTAACCAATATCAAATTGGTTGGCCACCAGGACATTTTTATTCACCTATTCCATCTATAGAAGAAGTTAAAGCCAGGGCAGAAAAAATTTTTGCTGACATCCCTAGAGAAATTTCGGGTATCAATCTCAATGAAGAGAAACAAATAGCATTATTCCATGATCTGGCACAATATTATCATCAGCAACCTTGGAGCGATAGCAAACAAGAAGAACTGAGATTCTTTTTTGATAATCCTAATTATTCTTATGGAGAGGCAATTATCCTCTATAGCCTCATCAGGCAAATCCAGCCTCAAAGAATTATTGAAATTGGCTCTGGCTATTCTTCGGCAGCAATTTTAGATACTAACGAGTTATTTTTTAATAATAGGGTAGATTGTACTTTTATTGAGCCTTATCCGCAATTATTAAGCTCCCTTTTGAAAGAATCTGATTTGAGTAGCATAGAGATAGTTCCTACAACGTTACAAGAAACAGATATTAATATTTTTTCCTCTCTAGCAGCAGGAGATATCCTGTTGATTGACTCTACTCATGTTTCAAAAATAGATAGTGATGTCAACCATATTTTGTTTAGAATATTACCACGACTTGCTAGTGGAGTTTATATTCATATTCATGATATCTGTTATCCGTTTGAGTATCCCCAAACATGGATATATCAAGGAAGAGCTTGGAATGAAGCTTATATTTTAAGAGCTTTTTTACAATATAATAGCGCTTTTGAAATCCTATTTTTTAATTCTTTTTTTGGTTACTTTCATAGCGATATATTAAAGGAAAAAATGCCTTTATGTGCTAAAAATCCTGGAACTAGTATTTGGCTGAAGAAAATATAAGGTGAATATTTATGCCAACAAAGGTATTAGATTTAGAGTTTTCTGAGGAGATTGAACCAATTTGGGGAGGAGAAGGTTACGATAGCCTCTGGATTTTAGTGCGCTATCATCAAGTACCAATTGGCTGGGTTTGGGTTTCTTTTTCTAACCCAAGTATGCCAATGGTTTCTGCGGAACAGTTGCGACAGGCGATCGCACAGCAGTTAGGACAAAAAATATTGCTGGCAACAGTTGGCAGTCAATACTTAACTCAGGAACTAGAGCAGCAAACTAAAGAACCGATCAGCGTCGTTGTCTGTACTCGCGATCGCGCCGAGCAACTTGCTGATTGTTTGCAAGGGCTGTTAGCGCTTGATTATCCAACTTATGAAATTATTGTTGTAGATAATGCGCCCAGTAACGATGATACTTACAAACTGGCTGCTAGCTTACCAGTGCGCTACGTCCGGGAAGAGCGTCCTGGGCTAGACTGGGCGCGTAACCGGGGAATCGCGGAAGCTCGCTATGGTATTGTTGCCTTCACAGACGATGATGCACGAGCTGATCGCTTTTGGTTACAAGCCATTGCTAAAGCCTTCACTGAACCAGAAGTAATGGCAGTTACTGGATTTGTCGCCCCAGCCGAACTCGAAACACCAGCCCAGTTTATTTTTGAACTCGACTATGGGGGTATGGGTCATGGATTCGGCCGTAGAATAGTCAGAACAGAAACACTGACGGAGCGAAATCTGTTGTGGGCCAGTAGCTTTGGTGTTGGTGCCAACATGGCTTTTCGTCGAGATATCTTTACTCACATCGGCAATTTTGATATTGCACTGGATGTTGGAACTCCCAGTCATGGTGCAGGTGACATTGAGATGTTCCATCGTCTTGTTGCTCAAGGTCATACCCTAGTTTATGACCCAGCAGTAATAGTGTGGCATACCCATAGAAGGCATAAATCGGCTTTGCACCGCCAAATTTATGACAATGGTCGCAGTTTTGGCTGTTATCTCCTTACTTGTTGGCGTAATCGTACTGTTCAAGGAACCTCAATCTTGAAATTCTTTTTGTATGATTGGCTATTTAAATGGATCTTGCACAACCTCGTTCGCCCACCACGCAAGTTACCCCGCTATATTGCAGTGATTGAGTTAGCAGGAATGCTGACAAGTCCTCTAGCTTATAGAAAATCCCAAGCTTGGGCAAAGAAAATCTCAGCTACCTATGTAGAATCAGAAATCGAGAAAAACCAAAATCACGCAGTTATCTTATGAAGTCTTTTGGTCTATCGCGCTCTCATAATCAATTAGGTCAAAAATTTGATGTCCTGCGCCAATTGGTTGAGCGCGATATGAAGTTACTCTATAAAAGGTCAGTTTTAGGAGTAGCTTGGACACTAATTAATCCATTACTGCAATTGGTAGTTTTTGCCTTTGTCTTTCAAGTCATACTACCTGCGGGTATTCCTCGCTATGCCTCATTTACATTTACTGGTTTGCTAGTTTGGAACTGGTTTAGCAGTTCTTTATACCAAGCTACAGGAGTGATCATTGCTAACCGACCACTAATTAGACAACCTGGTTTTCCCCTTGCTATCTTACCAATAGTAACTACAACCACAGGGTTAATTCACTTTTTGCTCGCATTACCTGTTTTAATTATCTTTTTACTAGTTGATGGTATTCAGCTAAAAACTGTTGTTTTATTTTTACCAATCTTACAAGCTCTACAGTTTTTACTAACTGTTTGTTTGGCTTACTTATTAGCAGCATTAAATGTTAGTTTGCGAGATACTCAGCATACTCTTGGTGTGATATTACAACTATTATTTTATGTCACACCAATTTTTTACGATATTAAAAATGTACCGCCTACATTTCATTTCTTTTATAATCTCAATCCGATGGTACATATTATTACTGCTTATCGGGCTGTACTCATCCAAGGAACACAACCTGATTGGCAATCTTTGGGAATCATCGCTATTATTATGTCCATTTGTTTACCAATTGGTTTGAAATTTTTTCAACGACAGAGCGATCGCTTTGTGGAGGAAATATAAATGCAAGATGCCATTATTGTGCAGGGGTTAGGAAAGCGCTACAGCCGCTATCATGCGGAAAAACCCATGACGATTATGGAAGCAGCGCTCAAAGGTTTCCGCCAGATGAAAGCCGTGGAAAAGTTTTGGGCGTTACGAGATATTAGCTTTAATGTTGCTCCTGGCGAAATGTTAGGAATTATCGGCAAAAATGGGGCAGGTAAATCTACGCTTTTACAACTTTTGGGTGGTGTTGGTTCTCCTGATGCAGGGAAAGTGAAAGTAAAGGGTAGAATTGGTGCTTTGTTAGACTTAGGAGCTGGTTTTTCTCCTGATTTAACCGGAAGGGAAAATGTTTTTGTCTCTGGTGTGGTTGGCGGTTTAACTCGCAAAGAAGTTTCACGGCGTTTCGATACGATTGTAGAGTTTGCAGAACTCACAGATTTTATTGACAATCCTGTACGCACCTACAGCACAGGTATGCAAATGCGCCTTGCTTTTTCCATCGCTATACATACCTACCCCGAAGTGCTATTGGTCGATGAGTTTCTGTCAGTGGGAGATATTTCATTTCAAGCTAAGTGTCTAGAACGCATTACTTATCTGAAAGAACAAGGCTGTGCCATTGTCTATATTTCTCACGATACTCAACAAATTGCAGAAATATGCGATCGCGCCTTATGGTTGCAAGGAGGAAGAATCGTAGCTTATGGGGAACCAGAATTTGTTGCTGAACAATACACGGCTGAAATGCATCAACAAACCCGCAAACGTACTCCTGCAAGGCCTGTTCGGCTGACCAACTCAGGTTTAGAACTCCGAGTCAACGAAAACCGCTTTGGCTCATTAGAAATGGAAATTACGCAAGTTAAAATGTTACCTAGCTCAGAGATTAATAGCGGTGATGCTTTAACTCTGGAGATTGAGTACTTCTCAAATCAGCTAATTGAATTTCCTATCTTTAGCATTGATATTAGCCGCGAAAATGGTCAAGTCTGCTTTCAGACCAATACTGAAAGAACAGGGTTGACTTTCCAAAAAATTTTAGACCAAGGAAAAATTAAACTGCATATTGACCGCTTAGATTTGGCGGGAGGTAAATATTTTATCGATATAGGAGTTTATAAGCATAATTGGGAATATGCTTATGATTATCACTGGCACGCATACCCTCTAATTGTTAATTCAACTGTTAAGGGCAATAGTATTTTATGTCCCCCATTTCGCTGGGAAATCAATAGCTTACAAACTTCACAAATTAAACCTTTATAACCATCCTGACCGAATTTTTATATCGATTTTTTGATTTGATTTTGGGATATTTTAAGTAATGTCCTCAAAAAGCTATCTGACACCCCTCTATCCAGTAGAATTTGACAGATTTTTCCTCTTCCTCTTTATTAAGAGTTTTAGGGGGATCGAATTTCATACATCTTTATAATATTGCAATAATCTAGATTTATCGCAACTTAACAGTTTAAAATTTATCTGATAAAGAGTATTCTATGGTTGCTATAAATCAAAAAGTATATGAATGCACAACTAACTCTAGACGAAATTAATTCAGTACGCAAATTACTCAAAGAATATCAACCAGCACACACAGCCATTGATGCGGTAGAACGTCACAATGGAAATCTCGAAACCTCTTTTGAGGAACTGTGGATTGAAAAACACGGACAATCGGCGATGGGAGTTAAAAAAATCTGGCAAACTACATTAGATGTGTTGCGAGATGAACTTTGCGGAGATGAAGGTTTTCGGGCGCGTTTGAGCGATTATACCAAAAGTCCAGAAAATGCTGTGTTACTTACAGCAGCAATTACATCTCTCATGGCTTTAACTGCAATTCCCCTCGATCCATCAATTGCTACTATTATTGTTCTCTACATTCTCAAAATTGGCTTGAATGTTTATTGTCAATATACCGATAAAGGTGATGGGGGAACTTTACCACCTGGCAAATAACTTCGTTAAGCTGCGCGATCGCACAATAATTATTGAGGATATCATGCCAAAACGCGATCGCATCTCCACAAAACCCTGAAACGCGATCGCACAATAATTATTGAGGATATCATGCCAAAACGCGATCGCACTCCACAAAACCCCAAAACGCGATCGCATTTCACAACCCCAAAACGCGATCGCACTCCACAACCCCAAAACGCGATCGCACTCCACAAATCCAAAAAGCGATCGCACTCCACAAATCCAAAATGCGATCGCACTCCACAAATCCAAAATGCGATCGCTTACTCCTCACTAGTGATTATTGCTTCCTTCAATTCATCCACCGTTGTCCCAAATATCTTCGCTACCTCTTTTAATAACTCTTCATCCTGCGTAGTTTGATAAAAACGGGCAAGATTACGCAGGGAAATACCCAAACCATTCTCGTCATTAAACTCATTTGTAATTACCAAATCTTGTAGGTAATTGGCTTTTGCTGACTCCAACTCTCCTAATGCTTCTGCTACTTTTCCAAGCTGGTGGTAAGTGCTAGCACAACTATAGCGATCGCCAAATTCGATTTTTATTTCCAGGGCTTGTTGATAATAATCCCGTGCCTGGTCGTATTCTCGCAACTCTTCGGCAACCCTTCCCAACTGGTGGTAAGTGCTTGCTAAACCAGACTTGATTTGTGTTGCTTCTACACCTTGGAGTTGTTGGGATAATTCGAGAATTTGCAGATATGATTCTTTGGCTTGGGGATAATTTTGTGTTTGGAAATAACCCGTAGCCAGGCGATAAAGCGCCATTATAATTTCCAACCCTATCTCACCTGTTCTAATTTCTGGTGGATAAGCGGCTTGGGCGTTACAGACAAATTCCGACAGTTTCAAACGACTGGAAATATCATTAATTAACTTTAAGTATTCGCCCAAGCAAAAGAAAATATCAATAGTTTCTTGTTTCTCTAAGCAAATCTGCAAGGCATTATATAAATTTTCATATTCCAGCCGACAGAAGAAAATCCCGATTTTTCTTTCTTGTGCTTCCTTCGATTCCATGTAGCGATTGTAGGAACGAGCTAAACCAATATAGTGGTTTTTAAAACCCTCTCGTAATGCTTCGCGGGTAGCTGCATCTAGTTCTGCTAATTTTGCTTTGAGAAAGAAGGGAAAAACAGGTTGAATTTGTAATAACTGCGGAATCTCTTCATTAATCAGCGAGAGCAAACCCCAATTTATCGCTTCTTGAATTGCTCCATCAAACTTATCAAAATCATAATCATGAAACGGCTCTAACTTCTGTAATTTCTTAGCATAATTAGGAATATCGCTTTTATCAATAAACCCACTAAAGGGAGCCAAACACAATAATAATTTCTGAGCATCAGACGACAAATTACTATGGGAATATTCTACACATTTTAGAATACTCTGAGTTTTATCCTCACTTCCCCTATCTAAATTAATATCTGCTGCTTGCAGCTTCCCTAAAATTTCCTGAGATGACAAATTTTTCAAATTTGCTAACACCACTTCCATCGCTAACGGATACCCCGCTAACACCTTCATCAATTTCCTAAAATCCTCATCTTCCCGAATCTTCGCTATCTTCTGCTCATCCCCAACATTCCGTTCTAAAATTTTATTAGATAACTCCGTCCTCGCTTGGGCATCTAATCCTTGCAACTTATAAACATTCTGTTGAAAAGCTCCTTTCAACCAACTTTCATCACTACGAGAACCTAAAATTACCCGCGTTTCTCCCTCTACCAACCTTGTTAAAAAATCTTTTATTTGCTGTTGCTCATCGGATGGTAAGGTATTTTGAATCGCTAAAGCTTGTCCCGTCACCGACTCCAAATTATCCAATATCAAAACATGAGCTTCTGACCGCAATTTTGCCAGTAATTTCTGTTTCTGTACATTTAAATTCATTGCTTGAAAATTCGCAAACTCAAACTTTTTATATACCCGCTTGCCAATCTCAAACAAAATCTGTGTCAGCGTCCAAGCTTTTTCATCATACCCAAAATAAAATATCTCTGGTGCAAAGTTCGTTGTTTGCCACCAACTACGCAAATAATTTAACAGCGTAGTTTTTCCCGTCCCTCCCATTCCCTGCAACAGCAAAATATTATGGCGAAATAAAGCCTTTTCAATCTTCAATATCTCCAAATCTCGCCCAATAAATCCATATTCTGGCGGCGTATATTGATATAAATTACCCAAGTTATCAAAATACGCTTCTTCTTCCTCAGCTATAAATTTCCGCAAATTCAAATTTACCTGTTGGTTACTATAAACCACAGGCAAAAGCCAATCTTCTAAATCAATATTGGTATTAAAATAAGCCTTGCGCGTCTTATTATTAAATAACTCCCTTCTCCCCAACCGAATCGCTTCGGTGATTTCCTTCCCGCCAAACAAGTTTTGATAAACCTGTTCCATCATTAACCGTGCTGCGGAAACCGTCACCGAATACCCCATTGCAACTACCATTTGCATTCCCGCAGTCATCAACCGACTACCTAAACTCGTCTCCCTAGCCTCCCTTCCATCATCCCCCGTATCTCCCTGTTCTCCATTACCTCGTACCTGCTTCCCCGACTGACAAGCATTGAGAATACAAACAGGAATCCCCTTCCCCGTCAACAAATCCGCTAATTCCCCCGCTTCTACGGGATCAGCTTTTCCCTTACTTTCCCCATCCAAAAACAAAAATGCTTTTACCCCCTCATAGGGTTGAATATCTTCCCGTCCCCACCTTGCTTGATAAGTATATCGGTTGCGTTTCACCTCTGCTTGAATATCTGCATAACTCATCAACGCCCCGTGACAGTCAAAATGGATGATATGGTAATATCCTGCACCTTTTTCCTCTAAATGCCGTTCTAAACTTTCATAAGTACCCGGACGCAATAAGTCAATATTTACAGGCAATTGGCTATTTTGAATTACCTCAATTAACGGCCGGGCAATGGTACGATAACCCACATCATTTTCCTCATCCGGTCGCGCAATGACCACCAATAAGTTAATAATTGGCGATTCCGCCATCTTCGCCGCCACTGATGCCGCTTTACCAAGGCGCTTACGTATCATTACGCAATCCACAGCCAAAGGTCGCGGCCAATCCTTATCCTGCATAGCTTCCCAGTGCAGCGCGTGAAATTCGGGACTATTACCAACTATCTCAATTTTTACCTGCTTGAGATTGCCCCGCAGTTCGCGGTAATGGCTATAAGCATCAATATCAGCTTTAAAAACCTGCTCAAATAAACTTTCCCCGTAACTAGCAACACTGGTTTTCGCTGCTTCCGCTTTCCTCCCGTTCAACATCGGGTAAGTCAGCCACTCCTCAAAATACCATTCCAGTTGCTTTTCTTGCTGCGGTGTAAAAGGGTCAGTAATATTAATTGGGTATTCGCTATCACCCTCAAAAATCAGACTTGCAGCAAAACCCTGTTCTGTTGGCTGCTGTTCCCGAATCGTAATTACTGCCATACACAACCTAACTCAAGGTAAATACCAGGATATATTTAGATACTTCAGTCTATCTGCAAATTTCCGGAAATTTTTCGCCAAATTACCCAAAAAAACTTCTGTTGACTGTTGATTAAACTTTTTGCATAAGTCGGGAAAAGGGTAAGGGGGAAAGGTTTTGTATTTTCCCCTTAGGGACTTCCAGAAAATAAATTATCCCATTTACTCAGATAAGATTTTTCTTTCTCCCCCTGCTCCCTGCCCCCTGCCCCCTGCCTAAGCAGCGTTCGCGTAGCGTCCCGCAGGGATGGTATATTTTTTTAGTTGGAAGTCCGTTCCCCTTTAACCTTTCCTCTTTTCCCTCTCTTGCAAAAAACACTTTTGCCAGAGGTCTACTGTCCTCATGATTGATTGTGCAACTTAAAAGCAGAATAGCTTATCTATAAGTGTCAGCATTTTGATAAGTTAGTACATAGTTTGAAACAATTACCTTAACTCGAAGAGGGGATTACGTTGAGTCACCATCCAGAAGCCATAGCCCCGCACGGTGGACAGTTGGTTAATCGCATCGCCACACCAGAACAAAGAGAAGAATTTCTCTCAAAGGCTGAGTTTTTGCCAAGAGTGCAACTTGACGAGCGAGCCGTTTCTGATTTAGAGATGATTGCGATCGGCGGTTTTAGTCCACTCACAGGTTTTATGAACCAGGAAGACTACGATCGCGTGGTTACGGAAATGCGCCTAGCTAATGGTCTTGTTTGGTCAATTCCTATTACACTGTCGGTAACCGAAGAAGTAGCTTCCCCACTCAAGGAAGGTGGCTTAATTCGTCTGGATAACCCCAATGGTGAGTATATCGGGGTTTTACAGCTATCCCAAAAGTATAGCTACGACAAAACCCGCGAAGCTATTAATGTCTATCGCACTGATGATGCTAAACATCCAGGTGTACAAGTAGTCTATAACCAAGGGTCTGTAAATCTGGCTGGTGATGTCTGGCTATTGCAACGCGATCCCCATCCTCATTTTCCCGCCTACCAAATCGATCCTGCCGCATCTCGGCAAATGTTCAAAACCAAAGGCTGGAAAACTATCGTTGGCTTTCAAACTCGCAACCCCATCCACCGCGCCCATGAATATATTCAAAAGTGCGCGCTAGAAACCGTAGATGGTCTATTTTTGCACCCATTAGTAGGGGCAACAAAAGAAGATGACATCGCGGCTGATGTGCGGATGCGCTGCTATGAAATTTTACTGGAACATTACTATCCTGTGGATCGGGTGATTTTGGCAATTAACCCAGCCGCTATGCGTTACGCTGGCCCCAGAGAAGCAATTTTCCATGCTTTAGTCCGCAAGAACTACGGTTGTACTCACTTTATTGTGGGACGAGATCATGCGGGCGTTGGTGATTACTATGGTACCTACGATGCTCAATACATCTTTGATGAATTTGAGCCAGGCGAATTGGGTATTGTTCCCATGAAGTTTGAACACGCGTTTTACTGTACCCGTACTAAACAAATGGCTACAACCAAAACTAGCCCCAGTAAGCCAGAAGAACGCGTTCATCTGTCAGGAACCAAAGTCAGAGAAATGCTGCGCCGGGGTGAACTACCTCCCCCAGAATTTTCTCGTCCAGAGGTAGCGGCGGAGTTAGCAAGAGCAATGAAAGTGCAAGTGTTAGCGTAGGGATTGGGGACTGGGGACTGGGGACTGGGGACTGGAGAGATGAGGGAGATATCCCAATTACCAATTACCCATTACCTATTACCAATGCCCAATGCCCCATGCCCCATGCCCAATGCCCCATCACCTTGCCATTTGCAAACAGTATCGAGTTTAACTTTACACTACAGGCTTTAGCCCTTTAAGCTGTTATGCTGATGGGCTGAGGGCTGATAGCGAATTTATGAAGCGTCGGACTTTTTTACAACGGATTGGTTCAACTCTCGCAGTTTTGGGTATAACTGAAGCTGAGTGGTTGAACTGGGGAAATCGCTATTACCAAGCGTTAGCACAACCTAGTCTGCGTAAATTGGCATTATTGGTTGGCATTAATCAATACTCCCAAAATCCTGCCCTGAGTGGTTGTTTGACTGATGTCGAACTGCAAAAAGAACTGCTGATGCATCGCTTTGGCTTCCCCGCCGCTAATATCCTCACGTTAACGGAGGAACAAGCTAATCGAGAATTTATCGAAGCAGCTTTTGTAGAACATCTGGGTAAGCAAGCGAGAACAGGTGATGTTGTGGTGTTTCACTTTAGCGGCTACGGTACTCGCATCAATGTAGAAGCCGATAAAGTGCAAAATGCTCTCATTGCAGTTAACACACAAAATAGCCAAAATAGCAATTATTTATTAGAAGAAACTTTATTATTATTGTTGCGATCGCTTTCTACAGATCGGGTCACTGCAGTATTAGATACTAGTTACTATGCACCAAATAGTGCTGGGTTACCAGGATTAAGAGTGCGTTCCCGTCCCGAAGTAGATAGTCAGCTAGCAACTGCAGAACTGGAATTTCTGAAACAGCTGAAAACGCAAAATTCTCTGATTAAAGGAGAAGTTACCCCACCGTTGCTATTGTCCGCTACAGGAGATTCTCAGCAAGCAGCGCGGGAAGTTTTGCTATCAGGTTTTAGCGCCGGGTTATTTACCTACGCTTTAACGCAATATTTATGGGAAGTGACACCAACTAAGACAATTCAAGTCAGCCTTTCTCAAATAGAAACGGCGATGCATAAGCTGGGTAGCAAGCAGCAGCCAGCTTTAGTGAGTAGTAAGAAAAATCCTCAAGCGGCTTTAATTGCCGAGAATTTTGCCCCTGATATCTCAGTTGGGGGTGAAGGTGCAATTACAGCCATAGAAGAAGATGGCAAAACCGTGAGTTTATGGTTAGCGGGATTACCACCCCAAGTATTGGAAAACTACAGTATTAACTCCCGATTGAGCTTAGTTACCGGAGAACAGCTAATATTGCGATCGCGTACTGGGTTAACAGCCAAAGCACAACTCTCAGTTCTAGATAGTACTAATCCTTTGCAAGTCGGGCAACTAGTGCAAGAAGCGGTGCGAGTTTTACCCCGCAATATTAGTTTAATTGTGGCTCTAGACACAGCACTAGAGAGAATTGAACGAGTAGATGCTACCAGCGCCTTCGCTTCAGTCGCCCATGTTTCCGCTGTCGTGGCGGGAGAACAACCAGCAGATTATCTATTTGGCAAACTGTCGCCAACACCTACTCGCTACAGTTTATTTTCTCTGAGTGGCGAAGCCATACCCAACATTGCAGGCGAACCCGGAGAAGCGGTAAAAATCGCAGTGCAAAGGTTAGGGCCGAAATTACCCACCTTGTTAGCTGCTAAATTATGGCGGCTTACCGAAAATGAAGGTTCTTCGCGATTAGCCATCAAAGCCAGCTTGGAAATTATTAATACTTTAGCGCCGCGTGTGATTATGCAACGAGAAACCATGCGGACTCTGGGTAATGAAACTGCAACCAATAAATCGCCTAGTACTGGGATTGTACCCATTGGTAGTAAATTGCAATATCGCTTACAAAATTTAGGCGATCGCGCCGTATATTTAATTTTGCTGGGATTAAAGAATAACAGAAGTGCGATCGCATTTTATCCCTGGCAAACATCTTCAGAACCCGACAGTTCCCCAAGCAAACCCTTAGTGAAACAATTAGTTATAGCCCCAGGTCAAACATTCACCTTACCACAAAGCGCTGCGGCTGCTGAATGGGTAATTCCAGGCCCAGCTTATGAATGCGAACATCAACTAATTTTTAGCACCAGTCCCTTCAATGAAACCCTAACTACATTGGAAACCGCTAAAAATCAGACAACAGATCAACAACCCATCGGCCCATTATTAAATCCCTTAGAAGTTGCCCAAGCTTTACTACAAGATTTACATAATGCTAGTTCTGTGAAAGCAGAAATTAACGGTACTGCTGCTGATTCTTATGTATTAGATGTGAATAATTGGGCAACTCTCAGCTTTAATTTTCAAGTTGCTTAGTACAGTTTGCATGAATTTTTTTAAGCTGTTCTAATTGGTTCTTAATCACAAATTTAATATAAAAAAATTGGCATTTTGGTAGACAAATGGGTAGGGGCAAGGCAGTGCCTTGCCCTCTAGAATATTTATTGATATCTCGCAAATATTATTTTATTTGGTATTATCTTGCTGAATTGGCATTATCAACAGCCAAAAAGAAGTGAACATAATTAGGATAAATATCCATAAAATAACCATGTTCTACGTATATACCACCACCAAGTTCTAAAAATTTGATTAATGGCTCATAAGGGTCAGGAAGCTCATTTTTAGGAACTGCATCAATTTCCTTGAGACGGCACCAAGATAAATAATTATATAATCCTTGAATAACATAGCTTCTGCCACGCCAAGGTTGTATCCGGTTGCTATCTTTTAACTCTTGTAACCATTGCACTATGAAACACGGGATTTCAATATCAGGGCGAATTTGGATAGCAAGATTTTGAAAAATATGCCTTTGCTCACTTTGCAAAAATTTTGCCCATTGTCTAACTCGCGACAGAAATTCTACCATTAATTCTGTTAGAGCTTCGTCTTTTTCTCCCATGCCCAGCCTATCCCATTGAATAGCCTGAAGCCTTGCAAAAGCAATATTCAAATCTTCTGATGCTGAGTAATTACTAAACATAAAAATAATCAAATACTGATTAGTAAATAATTAAGTGAAAAAGGTAAAGGGAAAAGGCAGATAAAAACCTTTCACCCTTACCCTTTAACCTTTCCTCCAAACTATTATTTCTATCGCTTGCGTTCAGGTAAATTTCGCGGCGGAACTTCCCTTCCTTCGTAAAATCGTCTCTCAAACTTGCCTAAACCAAACCAGATTCCGCCACCAAGCAAAGTAGCAACGCTAGATATAGCAACAGTTATCGGAGAAACTTCACCCTGAATCAACATAACTAAAGGCAATAAACCCCAAATCAATGCTGTGACTACCGCTAATCCCAACCGCAACCTTTGTAGGTTTTTCAAAGCAGTGCTGCAACTGGCGCAGTGTTTGGTATGAGAATGGTATCTATCGAGTAAAACTTCTTTGGGTAGCGGTGGCGCTAAACTCTCTTCTGGGAAAGATTCAGCACTATATTGATTCACCCAGGAACGCAACTGCGAGACAAAACTATCAGCTGTGGTTGGCAAATAGAACGCCTTGTTAAAGTTAGCGCTACCACCACGTTTTTCTAGATACCGTTCTTGATAATGCAAGAAAATTTGGTCATCTTCTAACACACCATTTTGACCAATGTGTGAGTACCAACGGGGTGTTAGCTTGAGGAATATTCCTGGTAATTTGGAAGAGAACTTGAAAGGAAAACGGGCAAATAGGCGACATTCTCCCTTACGAATAGGAGTTGCATACACTACTGTGAGTGTTCTGCCAAACTGCTTGGATGTCAAATCATGCCACATTAATCCCGGCGCAATAAAAGTAGTATCTTGTCGCCCTAAAGTTCCTTTGCGTGGCCCTTCTTCCCAAGTGCCTTTAAAACCCCACTTCCCAGATTCTACAACTTCTAATTCCACCGCCGAGACATTAGCGCGGTTACCGACAGTGCGGTGGTGGGTATAAGGGATATGGCTGGAGTCGAGGACGTTTTCCATCAACGTCAAGGCATCATAAGGTATGTCTCGAAAAGTATTTAGACATACCCAGCCATCAGCATCTTCTTCTAAAACATCGACAACCGGAACCTTTGTCTGTTGTGCATTTTCAGCTTTCCCTGGATAAACAAACAAAAGTCCTTGACGCACTGTGGTAGGTAGTGAAGTCGCGCAAGCACGTTGGGATACTTCTGCTTTTCCTCCGGCTTTTTGCTGGGGAATTACCTCACACTTACCCGTTCCCGAAAAAGCCCAGCCATGATAGGGACATTCTATCCAGCCGTCTTCATTAATTCTGCCTTCGGATAGTGGCGCTAAACGGTGCGGACATTGGTCTTCAAACGCCCGCCAAGTATTTTCATTGTTATCCCACCACAACACTAAATCTCGTTCTAGCAAAGTAAAGCGAGTTAGCTGAGATTTATCTAAATCTTCAATGTAAGCGACAGGATACCAAACTTCCTGCCAGTCAAAGCGATTGGGATCGAGTCCACCAGCAGTCAGGTTTTGTGATACTTCGGGTTGAGAAATTAGGTTAAGAGAATTTTCCTCTGAGTGTAAAACACTTTGAGACATGGTGGAATCTGTCAAAAATAAAGGTATATGGGGAGTAAGGATGGTGAAACTAGGTGTTTGTTGACTGTTAACGGTTAACTGTCAACGAAATGCCATATTGCTGTACCCTTACGCCCCTTTTTCGTCAACAAAGATTTGTCTATCTATAAGAAATGTAACAATTTTTTTAACGATAATGCAGCCTAAAAATAGTAGTTCAATAGACAAATATTGACAGGTGTAGATTTGGGAGAGGGGAAAGGGGAAAGGGGGAAGGGTTTAAAGCTTTTACCCTCCCGCCTGTCAAAAAAACTTTGGCAGACTACTAGCAATAAGAACTTTGGGAAAAGTTCTAATGATCACTTTTGCGCTGGAAAATTCTGGGGGAACGATGAGCCATTTTCGGGCGGGTTAATATTCCTTGGCTGGGACTAAATAAAAGTGCTAACAAAAATAGTACAGAAATAACTAAAACAATTGCTGCCCCTGATGGCACATTTAAATAGTAGCTAATATACATTCCAGTCACACTACCAATCACACCAATAATTGCGCCTAATAGCATCATTTCATGCAATTCTTTGACTAATAAATAAGCTGTTATAGCTGGCCCTATTAACAGTGATACTACCAACACCACACCTACAGCTTGCATACTAGCAATGATAGTGAGAGTAATAGCCGAAATTAAACCAATATGAATTAAATTTACAGGTAAGCCTATTGCTTGAGCCGCTAGAGAATCAAAGGTATAAAACAATAACTCTTTATAAAAAAGCTTGACACTCAATAACACAATCACTGTAATAATTAGAGTGCGCCAAACATCAGATGCGGTAACACCTAAAATATCACCAAACAAAAAGTGATGTAAATCTAGTTTGCTTTTAAGCAAAGTAATTAGCATAATACCTAATGCCAAAAAACCAGAAAATACCATCGCCATTGCTACATCAACTTTTACCCGTGACTGAGATTGAATCCAGGCAATAATTAAGGTGCTGAGTGTCCCAGAAATGAATGCACCCAGGAAAATATCGACCCCGAAAAAAAAGGCGATCGCTAATCCTGGTAAAACTGCATGAGCAATCACATCTCCCAATAAACCCATGCGTTGCACAATCAAATAACTACCAACAACCGCACACAATACACCCAGCATCATCGCTGTAAACAATGCATTCCGCATAAACTCAAACTGCAGCGGTTCTAAAAGCAAATTCAACATATAGCAATATAGTTAGGGAACAGCTAAACAAGAATAAAAACATCCTGATTTTTCATTTAAATAAAATTTATATCTCAGTAATATGTAACTAAACCAATTGCTACTTTATATAGCAATCCCGAATGATTTGTGAAATATGACATCAAGGGTTGTTAACACTCAACAGTCAACAGTCAACAGTCAACTGTCAACTGTCAACTGTCAACTGTCAACAGTCAACAGTCAAAACCACTATTTTTCACAACTAAAATATGATTGCTATACTTCATACTTCATTTCCCGCTGCATTAAAAATATCCCATCACCATAAGCTTGTTGTAAATTTTTAGGAGTAATTACTTCCGCACTACAACCATCAGCAATAATTGTTTTATTAAGTAATAAAAATCGGTCATACCTGCGGGAAGCTTCTCCCAAATCATGACCAATTACCATTAATATTTTATTTTGATATTTGAGTTCGTTAAATACTTCAAAAAGTATCGCTTCCGTTTTTTTATCAACGCCTACAAATGGCTCATCAAAAAAGAATAACTCAGCTTGTTGAGCAAGCGATCGCGCTAAAAATACCCGTTGCTGTTGTCCTCCCGATAATTCCCCTATCTGACGCTTTCTCAACTCCCACATTCCAACTCGTTCTAAAGATGTTCTGACTATTTCTTGAGATTGGCGAGAATGTGAGCGAAACCACCCTGTATGGCGAGTTCTAGCCATCATGACTACATTCCCAACTGTAATAGGATAGTCCCAGTCAATTTGGCTTCTCTGCGGTACATAAGCCACTTTTGCCAAATGTCTTTTCAAAGAGGCGTTACGAAATTTTATTACCCCACTTTCACAGGGAATTAAACCCAAAATCGCCTTCAGCATCGTGCTTTTCCCAGCACCATTGGGGCCTATTACGCCTACAATTTCTCCCGGTTGTAAGCGGAAATTGATATCAGCCAGCGCCGATACGCCTCGGTAACTGACGGCTAAATGACGAACTTCTAACATTACAAGTCGTTTTTATGATAATGATTATCATAACCAAAATATGAGCGAGCATCAAAAATGTTGCAAAATCTACACACCAAAAGTATTGCTGTATTAGCACTGAGTCTCGGTTTGTGGGGGTGCGAGGCTACACCAACCAGCCAACAAAATCAATCCATCGATAGCGCCACTTCTATTGCCACAGCCACACCAGCAACGGAATCTAGCGAACTTCCTTTGGTAGTAGCTACCAACACAATCGTTTGTGATTTAACCAAGCAAATTGCTGCTACTACTGTGAATTTACAATGTCTAATTGAGCCAGGTTCCGATCCTCATGTTTACCAACCCAAGCCAGGCGATCGCAAAGCCATTGAACAAGCTAAGTTAATTTTGTATGGTGGCTATGACTTTGAACATGATTTGGTGAAGTTAATCACAGCCACCTCTAATCCCGCTAGCAAAGTTGCAGTTTATGAACTTGCTGTTCCCAATCCCCAAAAATTTGAGGAAGACGGCAAAACTGTCACCGATCCCCACGTTTGGCATAATGCTCAAAATGGTATAGCAATTGCCAAAGTCATTAACGAAAGCTTGAGTAAATTAAAACCCGAAAAAGCACAAATTTATAGTGAAAATACGCAAAAAGTTACCAGCGAAATTAGCCAAATAGACAATTGGATTAAATCGGAAGTAGCGACAATTCCAGAAAAATCTCGCAAGTTAGTAACTACCCATGATGCTTTAGGTTATTACGCCAAAGCCTACGCAATACCCGTAGAAGAAGCATTAGGTGGTATTAGTACCGAAGAAGCACCCACAGCCGCACGAGTAAGTTCATTGGTGAAAGAACTCAAACAAACAGGTGTACCAACAATTTTTGCAGAAGTCACAATTAATCCCAAGCTAATTACAGCGGTTGCGAAAAGTGCAAATGTCAAAGTTGCCGACAGAGAACTGTATGCTGATGGTTTGGGAGAAAAAGGTAGTGAAGCCGAGACTTACCAAAAAATGTTGATTGCTAATACACAATCAATTGTTGAGGGGTTGGGAGGGAAGTACACACCGTTTTCCGCAAAATGACTCGTAGTTTGTTGCGGTGGGTAAAGGGGAAAGGGTAAAGGTTAAATGGCTCTTTCCCTCAATGACAAAAGAGATGGAACTGTGTGCAAAAGATATTCCCCAAGGTTTTATGATTAACAGAACTAGTGCGATCGCTCATGATGAATATTTTGATGTTGGATGACTTGCAACTTGACTTATCTAGTAATTGGCAGGAATGGGTAACTGTCTTCGGATACTTAGGTTTAACAGCCGTTGTTATCTGGGGTGTGTTTACCGCACAAAAGAAATAAAAACTACTTCTTGAAGAAATTGCATATCAGATTACCAGGGTCTTGAGGCGCAAATGGCGCAGTTTCTCCATCTTGTAAAATTTTAACTTGAGCGCGGCAGTTATAAACTGCCATAGGCTTTTTCACACCATCCACACTAATGGTTGCTCTGTATTCCCAGTAATTTTTAGCGCTTCGTTGAATACTGAGAACGCAAATTTGATGTCCGTTGTAATTTCTGCATACAGATGCAGCTGCTGGAAAGGCTATTGACAAAAAAAGTATGAATACCGCCAAAAAAGTTATAGATCTGCTCATGCTGATCTCAAATGTTATTTGCGGGCAATCATATCACTTACCCAATGCTTCACCAAAAAGTATTGAGCTTAAACCGAGCCTATGTCCGGGAACTATGAGGATTTATGGCAAATTTTGTATGACTGGTAACATATTTTGCCTTTTCATGAAATTAAAGTATTAATAAAATGCGTTTTTTGCATAAAGCAGTGTTAATATGACCCTAAAAAATGCGATCCTCGTGAGTGGGAATAAAGATGAACGCCCCCGGTAATTACCGGGGGCTTTTTGTTTGCTGATGCAAAAGCACTACATTGAAACTAATTAAGCTTTAAAAGTCAATACGGGACTTAACCTTGCAACTACATCCACCATTTCTGCCTCTACCTGCACATCAATCACAGATTGAATAGGTTTTTGACATACTCCCCCGAATTGAATTCGGGGGATTCTAGGCTCAAACAGCAATTGCAGGCATAGCCGGACTTACATCACCTAACCCGATGGCTGATGCCCCAACCATTTGAATATTACGTGCGGCGTTTTCGTCTCTCCCGTTAACTGACTGACAGGAAGGACAACGCCACTCTCTAACCGACAAATCAATTTTTTCTAGAATATGCCCACACTGAGAACAAGTTTTAGTGGATGGATACCACTGATCCACAAACACTATCTGTTGATGTTTCTTCTTGGCAACCCATTCTAAGATTTGGAGAAACTCACTCCTAGGCAAGTCTGATATTTTTCTTCCCCAAAGTCTTTGCATTCCCTTGAGGTTTAAAGTCTCAAAACAGAGAATATCAAACTCGAATGGCACTAAGAAAAGCTATAAGCTATATGGAGTAAAGGTCACAGCTTTAATGCCCACTACCGGAGTAATGGCATGAGTCAGGCGATCGCTTAAGTCG
>NZ_JACJQJ010000075.1 GCF_014696615.1 Nostoc linckia FACHB-104
CACCGACTTCTATTACGAATACAAGGCTTTCGGAATCAGATTTAACTAATACCTATGTACTAGCAATTGGCGATCGCATTGTGCCAGTTGCGTAAGTCCTGCCAATTTCTGGATTCAACACAACTTTTTGTCTCTCCTGCTCCCCGCCCCCCTGTCTATACAACTTGGAAGTCCCTCACAATGGGTGGAACCGCAGCAACAATTTTTTGATAGAGTGATGCTTTGTCTAATGCTCTTCATTTTCTATGTTGTCCCAGGTATCGCTCCCTCAATCGCTGCAAACAGGCTTACCTCTCACTGCTCTTGCACCCATGCAGGATGTGACAAACCTGTGGTTTATGAAAGTAATTGCCCAATACGGCAGCCCTGATTACTTCTTTACCGAGTATTTTCGCGTCAATGAGACTTCACGGCTAAATCGTAGCATTCTGGCAGCAATCACCGAAAACGATACAGGTCGCCCGGTTTTTGCTCAAATGATTGGCGAAAGCATTCCAGACTTGGTAAGAACAGCAAAGGAACTTTGCAACTATAATATTGCTGGCGTTGACTTGAATATGGGCTGTCCAGCACCGAGAATCTATCGCAAGCAAGTTGGGGGTGGATTGCTGCTCACGCCAGAAAAAGTGGATCGGATTTTGGGAGAATTACGACAAGCAGTCAGCGATCGCCCTTTAACTGTGAAGATGCGTGTAGGCTTTGAAAATACAGATACTTTTTACAAGATTCTAGATTTGATCAATCGCCACAGCATTGATTTACTGAGTTTACATGGTCGCACGGTCAAAGATATGTACCACGGGCCAGTCAAATATGATTTGATTGCTGAAGCCGTAAGGTGGGTAAATTGCCCAGTGCTTGCCAACGGTAATATTTACTCAGCGAAAAAAGCCCTAGAAGTACTTTCCCAAACTGGCGCAGCAGGTGTAATGGTGGGACGCTGGGCGATTGGGAATCCTTGGTTGTTTAATCAAATTCGCCAAGCTTTGCAAGGAGAAGCGATCGCACCCGTACCTTTAGTAGAGGTACGCAACTATATTGAGCGTTTATGGCAAACTCCTGAAGCGCCAAATATACCAGAGCGGGCGCGGGTAGGCTACCTAAAAATGTTCCTTAACTACATTGCCTTAAGTGTAGATGCAGAAGGGCATTTCCTACGGTTGATGCGTCAAGCACAAACTGAGGTAGAACTATTTAAAATTTGCGATCGCTTTCTCCTAGCTGAAGAAACAAAAACTTTAGCCCTAGAACCCTATCAAGGCGTGTGATATTAATTCAAAATCCCCTGCAGGAATCACAAAGCGTTACAAAATTCAAAATAAATGCTTCTTTCATTTTTGAGCATGGTTGTCCTGCGGCAAAATTCAAATTATCTTAATAAATTTTCTAGGCTTTCTACGGGTATATACTGAGAGTTTGCAATTTAATAAATTCGAATCAAAATTGCTGAAACTTATATATATAAAGTATTTAGTGTTCATCGATGACGGAACGTAGCAGAGCAACTTTACATAAGCATTATGTGAGAGCCTAATTATGTAAAGAACTAGTGACCTTAATCTGTCGTTAAAGTAAGTATTCTCAACTAAATGATAGGATGCGAAGAATTTTTACATCGTGATAGAAATAGGAAGGTAATTCTAACCTTATGGTACGCGGATCAATAATTATTCCCATAATATTTATTAGCTTAGCTGGGAAGGCTGAAGCTGCTACTTTCTATATGATAGATAGAGACTCTGGTACTCTATTTACTTCTCATAATAAAGCGATAGTTACACAACTAAAGCCAATTAGTTTACGTTATTCATCATCAAATAACCTATCGTTTGATAGCTCCTATGATAATCAGGTTACTGACTACATCATCAACACTAAAAACATTATCAAGGATGCCAGTATTTCTGGTAATCCTGTAAGGAGCTTTCCTGTTATAGGTGCAAATATTGTTGCCACATACCACAATAAAACCAGGGTAAGCTTAAGACCAGATTTTATCCAGATTGTCAGCATAAAAAAGCCACTTAATAGTGCAAAGCCACCATACCTTGAGCCAGTAGCAAATCATCACAAGATCACATTTGATAATAATGAGAAGAAACCCTTTGGATTTCAATCAGGTGCAAATTTCTCTTTTCCAGATTTCTCGAAAAGGCTAACTAAGTTTGCAACTCCAAGTATTTCTACTGGAGCTTTTATCAACCCAAAACGCTCATCTAGTTTTGGTAAAAACAATTTCAATTGGGTATCTAGAAAACCCTCACAGCTTACCTTTATACCTAAAGCGTTTCATCCCAAACCTGATAAAGTTTTTTCTCTGGAAAAAATTCATGATTTCAACGGGACTATTGTCACAGGGGCAGAGGTAAACTCTAGACTTGACAACACAATGAAGAATAATCAGCAAATAATAGCTGGGTTATCTCTCATCAATACACTGAACACTGCTGATCCTGAAACCAGTACAGACACCGGATCAATTAACTTGAGTAGTTTTACCTCCAAAGTCACAGTTTTAGAGGAATCATCCACTTCAGCAAATCTCTTTGCAAAGTTTGTTGCAGATACAGTAACACCTTCTACTATCTCAGATGCAAGCAAATCACTGTTAGCACCATTGGACTTGCCTAAAATATCAACAATAGGGATTCAAATACTAGGCTTTAGTCACTCATCTCAGTTTGGTTTCATGAAAAGTGATTACTTCTCAGAGAGTAATCAAATAAAATCAGTACCAGAACCAACTTCAACATTACCTAGTCTCATAGGGCTACTTTTGGCTTGCTATTCAAGCTTGAAAAAGAGGGGAATAAATACACTACAAGTAAAATAAATCTCCCTCAAATATAAGTCGGCATTAAACTCCATCCTCTTATGGGTGGAGTTTTTTTTAAATGGCGGAATCTGGGATGTAGCAAAAGCCAAACAAGTATACAGCATTCCAGATGATTATGAGCCTATCTTGGCGATCCGCAAACTCTCTCAGAAAGGTTACAACAACGAGAATTGGCGCTACGCAGCCGCAAATCTCTGGTAGTTGGAATCAAGTGTTACCAGTAATCACCAGCCAAGATTGAAGGCTTTTGCAGCTATCCAGAGTTGAGGTGAATATTTTCCTACTCAGGTTGGAGGATTAATTATTTAGATCAGCTAATAATTGATTGTTCCGCTTTAGTGGTCATTAATATTGTTGAGCTGCAAGATACCCGACTTCCTTCAAGAAGTTGAGTATATAAACCCTTACCAATTTACATCTAAATTAATTTTGCCTGGGCAGTATAAAGGTTGCACTAATGGAAACTCCTAATCCTAAAATTAATAATTCTGCTTTCAGAAAGCTTTCAGGACAACAAGGGCTGTTGGTAGGGTTGGGGCTGGGTATAGTCTTAGCTATTGGCGGGATCACTGTGTTTTCTCGTTTTGGTAATCAGCCCTCAGCTGCTCCCACTAAAACTGCTCCCGCCGCCAATGCTAAAAATGCCGCATTGCCGGTGAAGGTTCAGCAAGTTGCCACTAGTACGACTGAAGAAAGTACCAATTTTGTAGGAGCGTTAGAAGCACAGCAAAAAGTCACGCTACAACCGCAAATTCAGGGGCAAATTGAAAATATTCTCGTGTCTAGCGGGCAACGGGTGCAGAAGGGAACGCCCATCGCATCATTGAGTTTAGATCAGACTCAGGCAAATGTTGCTAGTTCTATCGCCGCCGCTAATGCTGCCCGAGCGGGGTTAAACACGGCGCAAGCACAACTACAACAAGCCCAGGCACAGCGTACTAAGGTAGCCGCAAATCTTCAGCTCCAGCAAACGCAATTGAAGCGTACCCAACAATTAGTGGCTGAGGGAGCATTGGCAACACAGCAGTTAGATATTGCCAGGAATAATGTCCAAGCGGCGATCGCGGATTTACAAGCCGCAGATAAAGAAGTTGCAGCCGCTAATGCTGGTATTAGGCAAACCCAGGCTAATATCCGCCAAGCCCAAGCAGGTACAGCGGCGGCGCAAGTGAATGTCAATCTCAAACGAGTAGTATCACCGATTAATGGCATAGTTGGTGAATTTCCTGTGAAAATCGGAGATTATCTCAGCACTGGGCAAACAATCACCACCATTATCCAAAATGATGCCCTGGATTTAAATCTTTCTGTACCTTCCAATCGCTTGAAGCAACTGCGAGTGGGTTTGTCGGTGCAGTTAGTCGATCCGACGACGCAGCAAGTCATCGGCACGGGGGCAATCAACTATATTTCTCCCACAGTCAGTTCTAATCAGCAATCGATTTTGAGCAAGGCACGCTTTAACAATTCCCAAGGACGATTGCGTGATGGGCAATATGTACAAGCGCGGATTATTTGGAATCGCCAACCAGGAATATTAATTCCCACCGTCGCCATTTCTCGGATTGGCGGACAAAGTTTTGTGTTTGTCACAGAAAACACAACCGTAAATGGTAAGCCGCAGCAAATTGTGCATCAGCGTTTAGTACGCCTCGGTGATATTCAAGGAACGAATTATCAAGTTCTTGAAGGACTCAAACCCGGCGAAACCATTGTTACATCTGGCATTCTCAAACTGAGAGAAGGCACACCCATTCAACCCCAATCCTAAATCCAGGAGACTTGAGCGTGTCGATCGCGAACAACTTTATTAAACGCCCGGTATTAACTACTGTTTGTACTTTAGTGATTCTGATTGTGGGGTGCGTGTGTATTCCGCTACTACCACTCAACTATTTGCCAGATATTGCTCCAATTCGTGTTCAGGTGTCAGCTAACTATACTGGGGCAGATGTTGCCACGGTTGAAAGTGCTGTGACCACAACCTTAGAACGGCAAATTAATGGTGTCGAGGGTATGCAATACATGACCTCGAACAGTTCCGCTGGCAGTAGCCAAATTTCAGTATATTTCGGGGCACAAACAGATAAAAATATTGACCAGGTAAACGTACAAAATCGCATCGCCCGGGCAACACCCCGCTTACCAACCAGCGTGCAACAGTTGGGTGTGACAGCACAAACGGCTTCTACGAGTATTTTGTTGGTGTATACCTTCTATGCCGAAAATAACGAGTACGATCCGCTATTTATCAGTAACTATATTGACCTAAATTTACGCGATCAACTGCTGCGAACGCCAGGGGTGGGCGATTTGACGATTTTTGGTGAAAAGCGCTATGCCATGCGGTTATGGCTCGACCCCAATGCCTTGGCGAGTCGGCAATTAACCGTGGCAGATGTAGCCACAGCATTGCGATCGCAAAATATTCTCGCTGGGGCTGGAACTATAGGACAAGCACCCATACCCCCAGGACAAAGCTATGAAATTCCCCTGCGGGTGAATGGCCAGTTCCAAAATGCATCGGAGTTTGAGAACCTGGTAATTAAAGCTGGGAGTAATGGAGATTTAATTAAACTCAGAGATGTCGGACGGGCGGAACTCGGCTCGGAGACTTACGCCAGTAATGCCAGAAATAATGGCAAACCTGCGATTGGGCTGGCAATTTATCAATCGCCAGGAAGTAATGCGCTAGATGTGGCGAAAAACATTGAAGCGCAGATGGAGGAGCTGAGTAAAGAGTTTCCACCAGGATTAAAAACCAAAGTAGTTTACGATACCGTGGGGTTTGTGCAAGCTTCCCTAGAAGAAGTAGTGAAAACTCTGGCGGAAGCGATCGCCTTGGTTGTCTTGGTGATTTTTCTGTTTCTCCAAGACTGGCGCGCCACAATTATTCCCCTGGTGGCAATTCCGGTTTCCCTAGTTGGCGCATTAGCATTTGCTTACATATTCAGATTTTCACTCAACAATTTAACTTTATTTGGCTTAATCTTAGCCACAGGGTTAGTAGTGGATGACGCGATCATCGTTGTCGAAGCGATCGCTCGCAAAATTGAACAGGGAGTCAGACCCCTGCAAGCTTCCTTTGAAGCAATGGAAGAACTGACGGGGGCGGTAGTTGCAACATCCTTGGTATTGATGGCGGTGTTTATTCCGGTGGCATTTTTCCCAGGTTCCACCGGAAAAATGTATCAGCAGTTCGCCTTAGTCATTGCATTTTCTATTGTTATTTCAACCTTTAACGCCCTTACCTTCAGTCCTAGTATGGCGGCGATTTTGCTGCGTCCGCCGCAACCCAAACGCGGGCCACTGGGCTGGTTTTTTACCAAATTTAATCAGGTTGTGGCCTGGATTATTGAAAAGTTTTTGGAGATCGTCCGTTTTTTAATTCGCCTGCGTTATGCTGTTGTGGCATTGTTTGTTGTGGGATTATTCGGGACTTATTTTATGTTCACCCAGGTGCCCACAGGATTTGTACCCAACGAAGACCAGGGTATTGTCTTAGGCATTATTCAAGGCCCCGATGGAGTTGCCCTCAATTATACAGATGAAGTAATTACCCAACTTGAACAAATTCTGCAAAAAGAACCAGAAATTGATAACGTTTTTGCGACTTCCGGATTTGGTTTTGCGGGTAGCGGCTCAAATCGCGGTGTCTTCTTTGCCAAGCTGAAACCTTGGGAGGAACGCACCAACCCAGACCAAAGCGCCTCAGCAATTTTAAAGCGAATTAATGGCGCATTTCAAACCATACCAGAAGCGATTATTACCGCAGTCAATCCGCCGCCAATTCAAGGTTTTAGTACCTTGGGGGGATTTGAGTTACAACTAGAAGACCGCACCAACGGTAGATTGACAATTGATGACTTCTTCGCCAACGCCCAAGCAGTGATTGCTCAAGCAAATCAACAACCATCTCTGGCTGGTGGTGTGTTTACGCAGTTTACCGCCAGTACACCCCAGTTTCAAATCGACTTCGATCGCAATCGCCTAGAAGCACTCAATGTCGATTTTCAGCAAGCTGTCAACACCTTGGGCGCAGCCATTGGCTCGCAATATGTCAATGATTTTACCTTGGGACAGCAGAGCTATCGCGTTTATGTACAAGCCGAAGGGAATTACAGGCGATCGCCAGATGATATTAATCAACTTTATGTGCGATCGGCAAACAATCAAATGGTGCGCTTGAGTGAAGTAGCGAAACTGACACCCATTACAGGGCCATCTGTCATCTCTCATTACAACGGCTTCCGCGCCATTAGTATCCAAGGTAGAGAAGCACAGGGTTACAGTAGCGGACAAGCAATCCAAGCCATGCAGCAAACAGTAACCGCCACTGCATTACCAGGCGTGGGTAGTGATTGGACAGGAACCGCCCGCGAAGAATTATCCGCAGGTAACTTGGGGATTCTAATTTTTGGCTTCGGGATTATTATGGTGTTCCTCACCCTAGCTGCTCAGTATGAAAGTTATGTTGACCCCGTCATTATTCTGTTAACCGTACCATTAGCATTGTTCGGTGCGTTGAGTGCGCTATCGTTGCGCGGTTTGGTTAACGATGTTTACGCCAACGTCGCCTTAGTAATGTTGATTGGACTCGCCTCCAAAAACGCGATTTTGATTGTCGAGTTTGCTAACCAAGCCTTTGAGCAAGGAATGACAATTACCCAAGCAGCCTTAACAGCCGCCCAAGAGCGATTTCGACCAATTGTCATGACATCCAGTGCCTCATTGCTGGGATTCTTCCCCCTCGTCATCGCCTCCGGTGCAGGTTCCGCCTCCCGTTGGTCGTTAGGAACGGCATTATTTGGGGGATTACTGGTAGCAACAGTTTTAAGTTTGCTGATTGTGCCAGTTTTGTATGTCATCATCAAGAATTTGGAAGAACGCTTCTTAAAGCGCAAACCTAGTCATCAAAACAAATCGCCTAACTCAGATAGACAAGAGGAAGAACAAGTAGTTGCTGGGGTGGGAAGCCACGGTGGTGATGAGCGCGGTTCTGGTGATTCCAGGTAAATTTGAGCAGAGGGAGCAGAGGAAGCAGGGGAGAGGAGGGAGAAAATTCTGAGTTGTTGTTCGTTCTCAAAAGATGTTTTGCGATCGCTATTTTGACTGGTGATATTGAAATACAGTTCAGTGAAGAAAATCAATTGATAACACAACCAGAAAACTAGTTACTCAACAAAAAAACAGAACAATGATTTTGGAGGGGGTTTGGGGGAGAATCCCCCAATTGATCTGGCTTTTTTAATAAGTGGCAAATCAATCGCTAATGAGCTTAACCCAAGCGTATTGCGTAATATTGGAATCCTAGTCAAGAGCGATCGCAAATTTCTATTATGCAGACTGTGTAGTCCTCACCTTGTTAAACAATACAAAAAACTGTAGCCGCGCTACTTAACACACCTATCTCTAAACGCATATCAGCTGATTAAAAAATTTTAAAGATTCCGATCCGACTTAGAAATACACTGAGACAATAAAAGTGTACCCTGATAATTTAATATCAAGTCCGGTTAATTAATCATGATATGGGCATCTCTGTTTCCCCTTGCTCCCTGCAGCCTTCATGATGAGTCTTTAACCAAACAAGATATAACAGGGGTGTTGAGTATCGGAGCAAAGCAAATGAACGCTAAACTGATCGCTTTCTCTGGAATTGTGACTGCATTATTAGGCGCTGGAATAGGTTTTATTATTGCCTATTTACTTCCTTCCCCCTATACAAGCCCAATGTATAAGGATTTGGCGGCAAAATACGCCATTATCGGTGGCGTGGCTGGTTTGCTGATTGGCTCCAGTCAAGAAATGGTTCGCGAACTGAAGCAAGAACGAGATGCAGAAGAAGAATTACTACGAGATTTAGATAAAGCTATTCGCACTAGTGCGAACAAACAAAAGTAAGGACTCATAGCAATTCAAAATTCAAAATAGCCTTTGGGAACGCCAAAGGCGAACAAAATTCAAAATTAAAAAACTTCTACAAAATCTAAGTTTTGGAGTTTTAATCTGTTGTCAAATTCCAATTTTTGACCCTTGATTACAGACGCGATTAATCGCGTTTATCCAACTATTAACCCGCTTAAAATTACTACTTTAAAACACTAAAACTCGATAGAAAATCACTGGTAACCCAGCAATTACAGCAGCAATACCTGTCCACAAAGAAAAACGCTCAATATCAAATTCATCCAAAGCTACACTCATTTCATTAAATATCAATATCAGAACTGTTAGTATCAGAAAAAAGAAGCCAAAGTGTTGTAAATCAATCATTATTATCCTTATCTTTTTTATAGAAAGTGGTCAAATTTATCTGTAAAAAGCTCTGGCAGATTTTTACGAACTGAGAAGTTTGTAAAAAGTAAGATTGAACATTAATGTCAATCAGTGAGGCAATAACCTGAGCTTTGTCAATTGCATTAAAAGAATTTTATGCATGGTCAAACAGGTTTTAACCTACCTAAGGCAGAAGGAATACCTATATCACTAGGAGTAAATTGCTAATACTTGTTTGCCATTCAAGAAAAAATCCAACTAATGAGTTGACTGACTGAAATCTGTTGGAGGATTATTACAACTCAACGTGATCAAAATAACAATTTAATCAAATATACAGCGTATTTCAGATATATGTACGCAAGCGAACAGACTCAGACTGAATTTATTAGTAAATTTAGAAAAAGAGTAGCAACAGGAAAATCATCTGTGCTAAAGGCTAAGAATAATTTCAATGATTGATTAGTGAATACTTATTTATATTGAGCAACCTTAAAATTCAGAGATATATACGACATCAATACATATAAAAATATATGTATTGATAATTTATATTTAGTTTTTAATATTGATATATTTTTAATACCTGAGGCTTAATATTTCATTTGGCTATATTTACTTTGATAGATGATATATACGCAGATTAAATATTATTTTTATAAAGAAGCATCCAAAATATTTGTTATACCAATTCGAGATAAAAATGCGCCAAAATAGGTTGGAATCTTTTGCTGAAAGTGATTCTGGCGCTAGCTTATAGCGAAAAGGTATTAAAGATTTGCTAGTCAGGATTAATAAAATTAAGGAACAAGAGCGAGCTTTTATGCCCAGTGAAAAAGCTAAAGTCAAAAACAACGGAGCCAGTAATATTATTTCGCCAAAGCAAGCTAAAACAAAACGAAGAGAAATAGACGAAACGCAATTATCAGGTACATCACGGCTACATTCTAGTTCATCCCATAAAAAAACTCAACCGACAGAAACCTTTAAAGATACTCCTGATATAATTTGTTTATCTCATTTACGTTGGAATTTTGTTTATCAAAGACCACAACATCTTCTGAGCCGTTGCGCTCAAGGCAAGCGAGTCTTCTTGATTGAAGAGCCAATTTTCTCTGCCGATCCCTTAGCCAGATTAGATATTAATGAAGATGGGAGTGGAGTAGTTGTGGTTGTGCCACATCTACCACAAAATCTTAGCCAAGAAGCAATCAATGCAGATTTACAAGTACTAATTGATGGTTTGTTGGTAGAACAGAAAATCAACAAATACATTTGTTGGTACTACACACCAATGGCGATCGCTTTTACTCGCCACTTGCAACCCCAAGCTGTCGTGTACGATTGCATGGATGAGTTGTCTGCATTCAAAGGCGCATCACCGACTCTAAAGAATTACGAAGCCGAACTATTCCGCCTTGCAGACTTAGTATTTACAGGGGGACAAAGCCTTTACGAAAGTAAGGTAAACCAGCACCCTAACGTCTATGCCTTTCCCAGCAGTGTAGATGTGCCACACTTTGCCCAAGCGAGACATCTTCCAGAACCAGCAGATCAAGCCCACATTCCCCATCCGCGTCTGGGCTTTTTTGGCGTAATTGACGAACGGATGGATATAGAATTACTTGCTGGGATTGCCGATAGCCGTCCAGATTGGCATTTAGTAATTATTGGCCCAGTTGTCAAAATCGATCCAGCCACTTTACCACAGCGCGAGAATATACATTATCTCGGTAGTAGAGACTATAAACAGCTACCTGCATATTTAGCAGGATGGGATTTAGCAATGCTACCGTTTGCGCTGAACGAGTCAACACGCTTTATTAGCCCTACGAAAACTCCAGAATATCTAGCCGCAGGTAGACCTGTAGTATCCACCTCAATTCAAGATGTGGTGCGTCCTTACGGAGAGTCGAATTTGGTGCGAATTGCAGACACAGTTCCTGAGTTCGTCGCCGCCGCCGACAAAGCAATGCGAGAGGACACCCGAACATCAGCATGGTTGACCGAAGTAGATACATTTTTAGAAAAGATTTCTTGGGATCGGACTTGGGCTGCAATGATGAAACTAATTGATTCTGCGATCGCAGCCCGTGATAGTGAAGACAAAGTTAACTCTAAAGGTGCAGTAGGTACACAAGCACCAAACATCATCACCAGAGATTTTGTCTTCGATTACTTAATTGTAGGTGCTGGTTTCTCTGGTAGCGTCATTGCCGAACGTCTAGCAAATCAGTCTGGTAAAAAAGTGCTGGTTGTAGACAAGCGCAATCACATTGGTGGTAATGCTTACGACCATTATGACGAGCATGGTGTTCTTGTACATAAATACGGCCCGCATATCTTTCACACCAACTCCCGCGAAGTCTTTGAATACCTTTCACGCTTTACACAGTGGCGGTCTTACGAACATCGCGTTCTTGCCAGTGTAGACGGGCAACTTGTTCCTATCCCCATCAACCTCGACACCATTAACAAGTTGTATGGAATGAACCTCAATTCATTTGAGGTAGAGGAATTTTATAAATCGCTTGCGGAACCCATAGAACAAATCCGCACTAGTGAGGATGTAGTAGTTAGCAAAGTGGGTAGAGAACTGTATGAAAAGTTTTTCCGCGGTTATACCCGCAAACAATGGGGACTCGACCCCTCAGAACTTGATAAATCAGTAATTGCCCGGATACCAACCCGCACTAACCGTGACAGCCGCTACTTTACCGATACTTACCAGGCAATGCCACGGCACGGCTTTACCCGGATGTTTGAGAATATGCTTAATCATCCGAATATCAAGGTAATGCTAAACACAGATTACCAAGAAATTCAAAAAGCCATTCCTTGCCGGGAGATGGTTTACACAGGGCCAGTGGATGAATTTTTTGATTATCGCTACGGCAAGCTACCCTACCGTTCGCTTGATTTTAAGCATGAAACACACAACACCAATGTGTTTCAATCAGCACCAGTTATTAACTATCCGAATGAACAGCTTTATACCCGTGTGACGGAATTTAAGTACTTGACTGGTCAGGATCACAATAAAACTAGTATTGTGTACGAGTTTCCCAAGGCTGAGGGTGATCCTTACTACCCTGTACCACGTCCAGAAAATAACGAAATGTACAAGCAGTATAAAGCGCTGTCTGATACAACAGCAGGAGTCTACTTTGTTGGGCGACTAGCAACCTACAAGTATTACAACATGGATCAATGTGTGGCACAGGCTCTTTCTGTGTACAAGCAAATTGCGGTTAAAGCTTGAAAACCGACAACGGGTAGGATGCGTTAATAAGCTGTTACGCATTTAAATTGTGTATTTCGCACTCAGGTTGTCAAAAGTCAAAAGTCCAAAGTCCAAGCTAGCCTTTGACCCTGGACGATTGACCCTTGACAGTCCTAACACCAGAATATTTGATTTAGGTGCGTATCAGCTTAACGCATCCTACATGGAGAGGATTTTAAATCCAAAATCCGAAATCTAAAATTGGTATGAGTTTTAACTTATGGCTTCTGCTTTTAAATCGTCACTGAACACTACTAAATCGCAACTTCCCTTAGAAATGTGGGCTGGTGTCGAGTGTACGGTTAATCGTGTGGGTGAAGAGTATTTCGATCAGTTAGAACGCAATGGTCATGCAACGCGCTTGCATGACCTGGATTTATTCGCTGAACTAGGTATACAGGTAATCCGCTATCCAGTACTGTGGGAACGCATAGCACCTAATGGTTTAGAGAATGCTGATTGGTCATGGGCAGATGAACGCTTGGAACGCTTGCGGGAACTGGGTATTCGTCCAATTGTGGGATTAGTGCATCATGGTAGCGGCCCGCGTGATACCAGCTTGATAGACCCAGAATTTCCGGAGAAATTAGCGGTTTTTGCCCGTGCAGTAGCGGAACGCTATCCTTGGATCACACATTACACGCCTGTCAATGAGCCACTAACAACCGCCAGATTCAGTGGGATGTATGGACACTGGTACCCTCACGGTCGGGATGCTTTAACTTTTGCCCGGGCTTTGTTAGGGGAATGTCGAGCGATCGCACTTTCAATGCAAGCCATCCGCGAAGTTAACCCCGATGCCAAATTGGTACAAACCGAAGATTTGGGAAAGACTTACAGTACACCCAAACTAACTTATCAAGCGGAATTTGAGAACGAGCGTCGCTGGTTAAGTTTAGATTTATTGTGCGGTCGAATTAACCCAACTCATCTTATGTGGGGTCACTTGCGTGACAGTGGTGTTACCGAGGCTGATCTGGAAGTATTTTTACAAAATACCTGTCCCCCTGACATTATCGGCATTAACCATTACCTCACAAGCGAGCGCTTTTTAGATGAGCGTCTAGAAAATTATCCCGCTTGGACGCATGGGGGTAATGGGCGGGAGAACTATGCAGATGTGGAAGCTGTGCGAGTTTGTGCTGAAGGTTTGGCAGGGCCACGTACATTGCTCCAAGAAACATGGGAACGCTATCAACTACCCCTAGCTGTCACTGAAGTTCATCTCAGTTGCACCCGCGAAGAACAGTTACGCTGGCTTTATGAAGTATGGAATGCAGCGCAAGAATTACAAAATCAAGGTGTAGATATTCGTGCTGTGACTGCTTGGGCACTTCTTGGCAGTTACGATTGGAATAGCTTACTAACTCGCTGTGCAGGATACTACGAATCAGGTGTATTTGATTTGCGTTCTTGTAGCGCAGCCACAGCAGAATCAGCACGCCCCCGACCGACAGCGATCGCCAAATTAGTGCAAGATTTAGCCGCAGGACGCAAACCCAATCACCCCATACTCGAAACCCCAGGATGGTGGCATCGTCCAGCACGTTTGGTTTATCCAGCAGTTAGCTGTGGCATAAGCAGAGGCGCAGAGGGACAGGGGCGCAGAGGAGGTAATGGTTCTCGTCCCCTAGCAATAATTGGAGCCACAGGGACTCTGGGCAAAGCTTTTGCGCGGTTGTGCGAAGTGCGGGGAATTTCATACCGCTTGCTGACACGGCAAGATATGGATATTGCCAATCCCGCTTCCGTCGGTCAAGCATTGACTGAATTACAACCTTGGGCAGTTGTGAACGCTGCGGGATATGTGCGGGTAGACGACGCAGAACGTGAACCCCATATTTGTTTAAAAGTAAACGCAGAAGGCCCAGCAATTTTAGCTGCGGCTTGCGCTCAACATCATGTAGCACTGCTGACTTTTTCATCAGATTTAGTATTTGATGGTGCGGTGTCTAATCCTTATGTGGAAACTGATACAGTTGCCCCTCTCAATGTCTATGGCTGCAGCAAAGTTTTAGCAGAAAAGTTTGTATTACAAGCTTATCCAGTATCATTGGTAATTCGCACCAGTGCATTTTTTGGCCCCTGGGATGAGTATAACTTTGTTACCATTGCCCTGAGACAATTAGCAGCTGGTAATACTTTTGTTGCCGCAGAAGATGCGATCGTCTCACCTACTTATGTACCAGATCTGGTGCATACCAGCCTAGATTTGCTAATTGATGGCGAAAACGGTTTGTGGCATTTGGCTAATAAAGGCGCTGTCGCTTGGGCTGACTTAGCACGATTAGCAGCGAAAAAAGCAGGTGTGAGTGTCAACAGTCTAATTTCTGTGCCTAGCCAAGAACTAGGTTTCATTGCTCCCCGCCCAGCTTACAGCGTTCTCGGTACTAATCGCGGTGAATTAATGCCACACCTTGACAGTGCAATTTCTCGCTACTTGGAAGAAAGAAGCTAAAAATGTTAGATTTTGGATTTCAGATGGAAATAAAATTCCACATTGCCAATCACTATGATGTTACTTTTGCACCTAAAGATAGAAACAAAACTATATTCGTATGGATAGAATAAGAACATTAAATTAGATATTAATTCCAGTAATTTTGCTGTTAAATATTGATTTTTTTGGTTCTTCGGTAGGTGTTATGCTGAAATTTTAATTAAACCTCAAAATTTTCCTTGAAAATCAAGGCTTACAGGCGATTATAGATTCAATTTCAATGCCAAGGCTCAAACGATAATTATAATGCCTGTTATTATTCCCCAATAAGGGTTTCAGGCTTATTTGCAGACATTTTTAGCATAACAGATACGGAAGAGCCATTTTTTTTGATAACACGGCTAACAAACTACAATTAATCTTCTAATTTAAGTTATGAATGCAAAAGAGGTCTCGGCTTGAATATTTGTGAGGAACCGCTTAGCTATTATGTGGAAATTGAGCAATTTAGCACTAAACAAGATACTGTTTATGGGCTGATAATTGCAATCCTAATTATTAGCTTTTGGGTAGGTAATTTAGCTTTGTTACTTAGTATTAACTGTGCCACATTGCCAATTTGGTTAATACCGATAGCAATAGTTTGGCAAATGTTTCTTTATACAGGGCTATTCATTACTGCACATGATGCTATGCATGGGTCGGTTTTTCGCAGAAATCCGAAAATTAATAATTTTATTGGGTCGCTAGCTGTAGGACTTTACGCTTTTTTTCCGTATCAAAAGATGTTAAAAAAACATTGGTTGCATCATCGTTATCCTGCTAGTAAATTTGACCCCGATTTTCATGATAACAATCAAGAAAATCCTATTTTGTGGTATTTTCGCTTTATGCGAGAATACTCGACTTTGCAACAACTAATAGCCCTAAATATCGTATTTAATATAGCTAAATATGTTTTGCATATTCCCGAAATAAATCTCATTCTATTTTGGATTATTCCGCCAATTTTAAGTTCTATTCAACTGTTTTATTTCGGCACATACTTACCTCATCGAGAACCAGAAACAGGGTACATTTATCCCCATTGCAGCCAAACAATGGCATTACCAATTTTTTGGTCATTCATTACTTGCTACCACTTTGGTTATCATGAAGAACATCATGAATATCCCCATGTACCTTGGTGGCAACTTCCATCTGTATATAAGCACAGAGAAAGTGTTGGGCAAAATTGAAGTTACAGGGGAAAGGGGGGACAAGGGGAATAATTAATGATACCTGGCCTTGTTTCCTCTCACAAATGACTAAGGACAAATAATAAATGACAGCCTCCAGCAGTTATTTTGGATTGCGCCGATTTACCTAGAATCTCAAATGCAATGAGTCACTTTGGCATTATTTATCCACCCTATCCTGGACATTTAAATCCCCAAGCAGGGAAGGCTGTACAGCAGCAGCAGAAGCTGGTTCGGCAGATGGCGATTGAGGCTTTGAATCTAAAGTTAAAGGTGAGGCTGGGTGCATCTTTCCCCTTAGGGACTTCCAGAAAATAAATTATACCTTTTCATAGCGGCAGATTCTTTCTCCTCTGCTGACAAAGCGTTCGCGTAGCGTCCCGCAGGGATGGAATATTTTTTTAGTTGGAAGTCCCTAAATGTACGCCAGCTTATGAAGTGCGATCGCATCAAAATAGGACATAAATATTATAGTAATCATTCCAGATTATCAATATCTCTACTCATAAACATATTTTCTAGGTAATTTACCGTAAATAATAGGTTAAAACTAGATTTTTTTTGTCACTTTTAGAATTTCACAATTCTAGAAAAATATCAAATCCTTGCAGAAGATAGTAATTAACAGCAGTAACCTGCTAAATGCAAAATCTGATATTTTTCAGTTACCCATGACCTTTTTATTAAATGCTCAGAATGTCTGCGATTATTTAGCTAGACATAACCTTTGTTCTCCAAGCGAAACAAACCAGATTGACATAGAGTTAAAATCTGCTAAAAATTTTAATTTATTACTAACACTGCCAAATCATCAAAAGCTGTTAGTCAAGCAAGAACGTCACAATCACGAAGGGAAAGCATCGGGAGAATTTTTAAGTGAGTGGCGCATTCATGAATTTATACAAAAATTTCCTGAATTAAATCATCTTCGCCCTTCCCTACCAGAGATACTGCATTATGATGCAGAAAATTCCATTATGGTTGCGAGATATTTAGATGATTATCAAGATTTAATGGAATTTTACACCCAAGAGAAAATTTTTGATAGTAAAATTGCTGCGGCAATAGGTAATTTCTTAGCTAATATTCATCGTCATACTTTCAATCATCAAGAATATCAGGCTTTCTTATCGGGTAATTCAGATGATTCTTACACAGAACAAGTAAGAAGAATGGTTCATTATTTAGAAATAATAGAACCAGAAATTTTTGGTTTAGTACCTACTGATGGGTTAAGATTTTTTGCCCTATATCAACGTTTTGATAGCTTAGGCACAGCTTTAAAAAATTTGGGTAATGCTGTGATTCCTTGTTGCTTAACTCACAATGATCTCAAGCTAAATAATATATTAGTTCATAAAAATTGGCAGCAATCAACTAACAATATTATTCGCATAATTGATTGGGAACGTTCTGCTTGGGGAGATCCCGCATTTGATTTAGGAACACTAATTAGTAGCTACGTTCAATTATGGCTGGGTAGCTTAGTTATCAGTAAATCTTTGAGTCTGGAAGAATCTCTAAGTTTAGCGATGACTCCCCTAGAAAAGCTTCAGCCTTCAATTGCGACATTAACCCAAGTTTATTTGCAGACATTCCCAGAAATTTTAAAACACCGTCCTGACTTCTTGCTGCGTGTGATGCAATTTACAGGTTTTGCTTTGATTCAAGGGATTCAAGCAATGATTCAGTATCAAAAATCTTTTGGCAATACAGGTATCGCCATGCTTCAGGTTGCTAAAAGTTTATTATGTCGTCCAGAACAGTCAATACCAACAATTTTTGGTGCGATTGGTACAAGCGAATTAATTCAACAAACTGCTTTAACTGCTTAATCGACTTTTTATCATTCAATTATTATGCAATTACTTAACTCTGTTCAAATTCAGCTTAACCCTGGCATCAATCAGCGCTTAGTCAATGTTCTTGAAGATATTGTTAACAACATTGAAATTCGCTCTGATTTTTCCATTCGCCATCCAGATTATCAACCCTTGGAAGTACCTGCTGAAGCTGTTGAACGCTTTCAAAAATTTTCTGAAGAAATACAGCAAAAATATCTCAGTTTACAATTGCGAAGTTTTCTTTATGGTATTTATTACAACGGTTCAATGCGAAGTGAACTAGCAGCAGATAAAAAAACAAACAATTTACCCTTAGATTTAGAAAATAATACAGTTTTAGGGGTAGATGTAGTCTTTTATAAACAATTGCATGAAAGTAATTCTGGAGAAGGATATTTTCAGCCAGGATGGTCAATCTTAAAAGAAGAGAGTGATAGTAGATTAATAGTTAGTAAGGGTGGGTTGAGGCTGCACATTCAACGGGATAAACATTTACCTTCATCTCATACATCTGCTGCTGTCGGTGATTTAGTTCCGATTAAAATGCCAAAAAATATTGTCCAAAGCGGCTTTTACATGGCAGTTGGTAATGCTGGATTATCTCGCCCTAGTACAGAAAATCTACAGATTGTGCGAATATATTTCAATCTCACCCCAGCAGGTGCTATTGCTGTTATGGGTAACATCACACAGCATTTAAATCAGATAAATATACCTTTTCAATTTAAAGTTTTGTACCATCCCAAAGATTATAATCGCTACGATTCTGGAGTCTTGTATTTTGATAAAAGTGATTATGAATTGTTGAGCAAATCATTAAATAGGATTTATCTAGAAAATCGTGAACACTTTAAATCAGAAATTCCTCTATTCACCAAGGAACTAGCACCAGGTTTAGGTTTAGCAGAAGAACCAAATCAAAAGTTTGCCGAACAAGAAAGTTTTGGGATGAATCGCTGTCAGATAATTGCAAATGGTTTACTCACCGCTTGGTATCAAGGAGATAATTCCCCTCAAAGACGGATAGAAGCAATTCAAGAGCAATTTTTGCTGCTAGGAATTGATTTAGAACGTGTTCACCTCAATGCTAATTCTGAAGATATTTACCAAATATTATAAGTATCTTAGCTAATGTAATTAAAAAATATTTTACAGAAATTTATCGAGAATAATAGAATGAAAATATCTGACTCAAAAATATCCCAAATAGTTATTAACGCTACTTTCTTGTCTGAAAACTTCAATACCAAAGATTATCAAAATATAAATTCTCAGCAACTTGATCAAAACCTAATTGAAAAACGTCTGCAAAATTGGTGTCAAGCAATTGGCGGAGAAGAAAAGCTAAAACAACGTCTTCGTTGGGATGGATTAGATTTAAATACAGTGCGTCCTTTATTAGTAAAAGCAGATTTTGGCAAAGATGATAAATTACCAGCTTGGGCAGAAACCCTAAAAGAATTAATTGAAAGTGGTATATCTTTACTAAATTTAGAAGCAGCAGAAAAATTACCACTTGATTCCCAAAAACCTTTACCTTTTGAAGATTTTTATTTTCCATTTATCTTAGTAGCGCGCCGTAAATTATCTGCGGCGCTATCTCCAAATTATGATTTAGCATTATTAAGTACAGAAGCATATTTAACCTTAGAATATAGCTTACTGCAACAACTAGTAAGTTTAGGTACCGAAACATTATTATTTGAGTTTGATAAATTGCGCTCAAATCAAGCTTCTGCAAAGCAAGATAACTATATAGCAGAAAATAACAGTCGAATTATTTATGATCAATTCATTCAAAATCTGCTCGAAGATGGAGGCTTAAAGTTTTTTGAGCATTACCCTGTTTTAGCAAGACTGATCGCTACCAATATTAATTTTTGGGTAACTAATACCATTGAATTTATCCAAAGGTTACAAGCTGATATCTCAGAAATTGAGCAGACTTTCTCTAAATATCCAAACATAGGAAAAGTCAAGGAAATAGAAACATCCCTATCAAACCGTCATCATGGTGGACGTAGCATTTTAGCTATTACCTTTGATTCAGGAATCAAAATTGTCTATAAACCTAAAGATTTGAGCTTAGATGTAGCTTTTAATAATTTACTAGATTGGTGTAATCAAGAAAGAATATCTTTACCATTTAAAATTACCAGAATTCTTCAACGGAAAGAATATGGCTGGGTTGAATTTATTGCTCACCAACCTTGTGAGAATCAAGTCGCAGTCAACAACTTTTATAAAAGAGCAGGAATGTTATTATCACTGCTATTTGTATTAGGCGCTAAAGACTGTGGCTCTGAAAATGTGATCACCAATTCTGAATATCCAATCCTGATTGATGCTGACATCTTAATGCATCCTATAGTTAAAAGTCATGATGAATCAGAAGACTGGTTTCAAGATTCAGTTTTAAAAGCGGGATTTTTACCTGCTTGGGAAGGTAATACATTCTCAAAAAATGCTCAAGATTCCAGTGTACTGGGCAATATTTATCCTCAACAAGTCAATGCTTCTAGGGAGTGGCAATTTATTAATACAGACGGAATGCATCTAACCTCTAAAACAGCAATTATTCCTTCTGGTACTAATGCGGTAATTTTAGAAGGTAAACCTGTTTCGCCCAGGAACTATATAGAGAAAATTGTCACTGGTTTTGAGGAGATATATCGCTTATTCATCAAAAATAAAGAAACTTTGTTGGGTCAATACAGCCCTCTATCAACTATCAAATCATTAAAGTCTCGATTTATCCCTCATCCATCCATACTATATGCTATCGTCGCTAAAAACAGTCTCAATCCTCAATCTTTGCGTAATGGCATAGAATATAGCATTCTGATTAATAGCTTAATTGATACTTTTAGTCGTTCTTTGTTAGAAGTTGAAGCTAATCCAGAAAGTTGGGCAATTTGGCAAGCAGAAACAAGGTTTTTACAACAGCAAGATATTCCCTATTTCTCTGTATCCTGTAATAGCAGTGATTTAGAAATTGAACGAGACAGGCCAATCAAGCAGTTGTTTAAAATATCCAGTTACCAAAGTTTAATTACTCAACTGCAAAATCTTGATGAACATAATTTAGCCTTACAAATTAAATTAATTCGGATGAGTTTTGATGCCAAGTTTGCTCATCTAACCCTGAAAGATACTGTTTTACAGGGCAATTTTTCACAATTCCACTCACTGACTCATGAACAATTACTCCAAGAAGCTGTAGAAATTGGCAATAATCTTGTCTTCAATGCAATTTGGAATTCTAACGGATGCAGCTGGATTAATTTAGATTATATTTTCCAGGCTAATCGCTACCAACTCCAGCCGTTAGATGATTCTTTATATATAGGGCGTACCGGAGTGAGTTTGTTCCTAGCAGCCTTAGCCAAAATAACTGGTAGAAATGAATTTCAAGAAGTGGCTTTAGCTGCTTTATCACCTTTACAGCAATCGCTAAAAAAATCAGAAATCCGCAAAGAAATAATCAAGTCAGAATTTGGTTTATTGGGTATAGGTGGTTTTATCTACAGTCTAGTTAAAATTAGTCAATTTCTGGCAGAGCCAAGTCTTTTAGAATCTGCCCAGCTTGCTGCAAAACTACTGACGAAAGAGGTAATTGCTAATGATGAAAAGCTGGATATTATTTGGGGAGTTGCGGGGGCAATTCCAGGTTTATTAGCCCTTTATCATCAAACAGGTGAACAAGGTGTGTTAGACATAGCAGTCACCTGTGGCAATCATTTATTATCACATCGAAGTAATAGTAACCCTAGAGCATGGTTAACAATAGAAAGTAAAAAACCTTTAACTGGTTTTTCTCACGGTGCAGCAGGTATTTCTCTTTCTCTATTGCGCCTATATGCTGCTACCGCAGATATAGCTTTTTTAGAAGCTGCACAAGAAGCAATTGAATATGAAAAAAGTGTTTTTGATGAATCAGTTCAAAATTGGCCAGACTTCCGATTATCGGAAAAAACAAATCAAATTAAATTCTTGCATACTTGGTGTCATGGAAGTGCTGGAATTGGGTTAGCCCGTTTAGGTAGTTTGTCAATTATACAGACAGAGGAAATTTACTCAGACATTAATATCGCTTTAGAAACTACCCAAAAGTATGGAATACCTAGCACAGATATAGATCATCTTTGCTGTGGACATATGGGGAGAGTAGAACTGTTTATTTTAGCATCCCAAAAACTGGGCAATCAAGAATGGCTAAACACTGCCATAAAACAGGCTGCATTAGTTATAGAACGGGCAAAATTAAATGGAGAATATTATTTTTCTTCTCACTCCTATAAATCTGCTTATAGCCCTAGTTTTTTCAGAGGTGATGCGGGTATAGGTTATCAATTGTTACGTTTAGCATTTCCTGCCTCTTTACCTTCAGTCTTAACTTTAGAGTGAAATAATTATTTACTAAGTAAGTAGGCACAAATAAACCTAGCTATGTAACAAAATATAAAAAGCCAAAAACCTTGTGATTGCTACCCTACCCTACGCGAACACTTCGCTATGCTCCGTACCCTGCGGGAAGGCGTTCCGCCAACGTAATGACATCGTTATAAATTTTCTGGACTACCTACTTATAAGTAATTAACAATTCTATATAGCCTGAAGAATTTATCACTGATCAGCACAAGAAATTTTTTGTGCTGTTTTTTGTGTTTTTCACTAATCTTATCTTGGATAAATAGAGTGACCAAAATAGGTTATTTTTATCCTCAAAACATGATTGTTTTACACAGTATTATTTCTTGTAAAATAAATCCTAAACAACCATTGTTAATTGCTCTGGGCTTAAAAAAGCAGTATTAAAAAGATATTTTTATGTCACATAAATACTTTTTAATTTATTGTTTTTAGTAATCAAAATAATTATTATAAGAATGTAGGTCAAAGATATTATTTTGATTTACGAATTCTGCTAAAAACAAAGAATTGTTGGAGATAAAGACAAATGGCTAATATCAAAGTAAATGATTTATTGAATCTCAATCTTACTGGTGCTGAGTTGTTTAATGATTCAGAAAGCTTTTTGACTGAACTGAGCGAAGAAAGTGAGCAAATCAATATTCATGGTGGTCTTCCTTGCATTCCTCCTACGGGCTGTGAGGCAACAAAACTCTGTATTAGGGGAACAGGAATTATTATCGTAGGTCTAGTCTAATCATATTATTAGGGGTTATTTACATTGTGTAAACTCACCCCTAATAAAACTATTAATTTATTTAAAATTGTTAGATTAATAGCCAGGATAAACACGAAAAATCATGGAAGTAAAACCAAATGGCTAATATAAAGGTAAATGATTTATTGAATCTTAACCTGACTGGTGCTGAGTTATTTGACGATTCAGAAAGTTTTTTGACTGAACTAAGCGATGAAAGCTCACAAATTAATGTTTATGGTGGTTATTGCGTTCCTACTAGCTGTCTGGAAGTAACGAATGTCTGCATGACAATGACGATATTTTTTGCACAGATGGCAGTAAATATGGAAGCATAATCACATTATTAGAGGTGGTTTATATTGGTTTAATTCACCCCTAATCAAACTATAAATCAAGTCAAAATGCTCGATTTATAGCCTGAAAACAAAAATAATTGAGGCAAAATAAAATGGCTAACATTAAAGTAAATGATTTATTGAGGCTTAATCTGACTGGTACTGAATTATTTAACGATTCAGAAAGTTTTATGAAAGAGTTAAGTGAGGATGACTATCAGGTATTTGGCGGTGGCGCTTGTGCAGAATGTACTTGTGCTCGAACTTCAGGACTTTGTTACTGGAAAACTAACGTTGTTGCGATGGGACAAGAAGAATAGGCAATCTTTCTCACGGATAATAATTTGTAGCTGCCGCTTATTAAATATATTGTTAGAGATGCTTTACCGCACCTCTAATTAAACTATTAATCAATCTGAAATTGTTTGATTAATAACCAGAAGAAAAACAAAAAATCATGGAGATAAAATCAAATGGCTAATATCAAAGTAGATGATTTATTGAATCTGAAATTGACTGGTACTGAGTTATTTAATGATTCAGAAAGTTTTCTGACTGAACTGAGTGATGAAAGTGAGCAAATCAAAGTTTATGGTGGGATAGCTTGTGTGCGTCCTACATTGGATCAAACTTTACCTCCATGCCTCAGAACATCGGTTATTATTACACAGGTGTAAATATGAAACACTAATCACATTATTAGGGGTATTTTACATTGTGTTAATGTACCCCTAAACTATTAATCAAGCAAAAATGTCGGATTTATAGCCAGAAAAACAAAATCATGGAGGTAAAATGAAATGGCTAATATAAGAGTAAATGATTTATTGAATCTTAACCTGACTGGTACTGACTTATTTAACGATTCAGAAAGCTTCTTAAAAGAGTTGAGTGAGGATGATAATCAGATATTTGGTGGTGGAATTAATTTAACTTTTCCAACGCCATCATGTAATTGTGCCAATACTTCAGTATGGTGTAAAGGAGAATCAATGATCATGGCATAGTGATGGAATTTTTGGTGGTACGGTTTGCATTGAAGCTACTTGTATAGAAAATGGATTAGGATGCTTCAGAAATATAATAATGACAGTTTTTCACAGTATATCAAGATGATTCGTTTTCCAAAAAACAATCATCTTTTTTATTTTGACTCATCTTGAGTAAAATTATTTATTATAATAGGCAGCCGACTACTTAATAAGTAATTGGCTGCCTATTATATTGTTAATTTAATACTGTATTACTTTCTAGTCCAGTTGTTTGATAATCTCAAATTTAGCGACGTGCTGCTTTACCCACTCGTCAAAAAATTCTGACATAATTTGATAATTTAATTTCTCACTCAATTCGGGTTGAATAATCTCTTCTACCATAATCAGATGTACTCCCTTAGAAGTAATAATTGGCTTGAGAAGTTGGGGAGGTTTAGCTGCAAAAACAGCAGCAGAAATTTCTGGCTTTAAATCTTTACGATTTACTTTCCCTAGATATCCACATTGGCGACGCAATTCTATATCTTGGATGTATTGATTAGCTACATCATAAAAACTAGTCTCACCTTCTTTAATGGCATAAAATAACTCCATTGCTAAATCTTCATCATCCAAGATAACTTCATATATAACTGCACCAGCATATTCTAGTTGATTTTCAAAAAAATATGGTTCAACTTTGTCTAAAAATAGATGTTGAGCCAACTTATTAGTCAACAAATTTCGGTAAACTAATTCTTCAAAATCATCTAAAGATAAAGCGTGTTTTTCCAACCATTTCCAGGTATCTTCAGATGTTTCTAGGGCATTCATTAAACGGAAATTATCTGCTGCTTCTTGCAGTTCCTCAGTCTCTACTTTAATACCTAGTTTTGATACAGTGATTTCAATTATCTTATGGGTAACAATCTTTTCAATTAAGTCAGGAATTTGGCGGTATTGTTTGACAATATGTAGAATATCTTGGTTGCTGACTGTGATGGTTTGTGACATAATTTTGCTCCACAAATAACTGACAGTTACACAAATATCGGATGAGCTATTAAGTTTTAGCTTCCTTGTTGCAACTGTTTGAATGGGTCTAGTAAAAAGTCAATAATTCGACGCTGACGAACAATTACTTCTGCGGTTGCTGTATCGCCAGGACGTAAAGGTGTACATTTATTTTTACTAGGAATACAATTACTTTTCAGGGCAATTTCTAAATTATACGCAGCAATTTTTCCATTAGGTGTATCGATTTCTAATGTGGTTGGTGAAATCTCTAATAACTCGCCTTCAATGATTCCATAATCTTGAAAAGGATAGGCATCAAATTTTAGTTTGACTGGCAATCCTTTGCGTAAAGAACCACTTTCAGATGTGGGCATTTGTGCGCGAATAATTAATGGTGAATTTTCGGGAGCAATTTCTGCAACCATTGTTCCTGGTTGAACAACTGCACCAGGACGCTGAATTGGGAGTTGAAATACTCTCCCAGCAATAGGAGATTTTAAGACTCGTTGCTGTAATTGCAATTGCAAGCTGTTAATTTGACTATTAGTTTGAGCAATTTCTGCTTGTAAGGTAGTCGTTTCTGTGTCTAAATTTTTTAATTGCTCCTCGCTTTTGAGTACAGCTAGTTTTCCCGAATGAGTTAATGTTTGATAACTGCGTTTTTGTTCCTTTAAGCGCAAATATGCTTGTTCAATTTCTGCCTTAGCTTGGCGAATTGTACGCTGATAGCTACTTTGTTGTTCGGCTAGGCGGAGATTAGCTTGTTTGATATCTGATTTGCTTTGTTCGTATAATCTCTGCCTGTCTTTGGCGATATCTTGCTTATCAACAACATTAATTTCGGGAATAGCACCGGCTTGCTTAAGTTGGCTGTAGCGTTCTACTTCTCTTTGGGCGCTGGCTAAACTATTTTCTAATAATTTATTTGCCGTTTGAGTTTGTTCAATAGTTTGTCGTGCTTGATTAACTTGGGTGATTTTTTCGGTTTGTTGAATTTCGTAGGAGTTTTTTAAAGCCGTTAAATTTTGCTGTGCTTGCTCAATTTGGGCTTGTTTTTCTAACTCTTGGGCTTGATTTTGTTGGCGTTGAGTGGCTAAAGAGACGATGATTTGATTTTTCAGCAGATTTAATTGCGATCGCCTATTTAATTGTCCTTCTAATTTCTCCTTACTTTGGCGCAAATCAGACTTAACTAAGTCTGCATCTAATATCATGACAGGTTCTCCAGGTTTGACTAAATCACCTTCTTTTACTGGAATAGATGTAACCGTCCCTGGTACTGCACTATCTAACTTAAATGTTTTACCTTTTGGCTCAAGTCTTCCCCTAGCTGTACCAGTTTCATCTATTTTCGATAACATCGCCCAAGGTAAAGCAATAGATATAAAACTGAGCAAAAAATACAACATACCCCTAGTCCAAACTTGAGGTAAGCTATCTAGTAAATCTTTAGTATATTCAGACAAATCATCAGGCAATTGATTGATGTTTGTAGATGATGTGTCTGGCTGTTCGTAGTCATTGATGGTATTTGCTACTTCGCCGTTAAATATCTCGGACATAATGTCTTTTTTGGGGGAAATTTGCAATTGATGGCAATACTTGTCGGTTAAGGGGAAAAAGGAGAATGGGAAAAGGGAAATAACAAACCTTTAACCTTTTCCCCAAAACCCATTTTGAGTTCAAAATGCTTAACCGATTAGTATTTAGTTTGATGCTTAAAAATACTTGCATATACCATTCCACTTAAATCTTGAGACAAATTAGCTATATAGAGGTTTGAGTAATGCTAAACCTCTACGCAAAATCTATCTTTCAATATTTTTGTGAATTGGTATAAAGAAGCGAATAGGGAATAAAGATGTAATAAAAGTTTTTCAAAAATCAAACATTTAAGGATATCACGCTTGACTGTGAAAGATGATCTGTAAAAATCACAGTAATCATCAGTTGTAACTCTCAATCAGATTAGTTAGAATTTCCGAAGTGAGATATGCTTGAATTGTTCCATTTTTCTCATCTCAATTTAAGCTGATGCATCTAACTGTTGTTGGTTGAGATAGAAATAATGTCCGCGTTTACTCATCAATTCTTGGTGAGTTCCACTTTCAATTAATACACCTTTATCTAAGACCAAAATTAAATCGGCATTTCTGACAGTGGAAAGACGATGAGCAATTACTAAGGTAGTTCTTCCCTTAAGAATTGTATTAAAATTCTTCTGAATTATTCTTTCCGATTCAGTATCTAAATGGGAAGTTGCCTCATCTAAAATTAATAAGCGAGGATTACCTAATAAAGCTCTAGCTATAGCGATTCTTTGTCTTTGTCCTCCTGAAAGCATTCCTCCGCCTTCACCAGTTTGAGTTTCATAGCCCATTGGTAATTTTTTAATGAACTCATCAGCACCAGCTTGAGTTGCGGCTGCAATGATTTCTTCTAATTTTGCACCTGGATGTCCTAAGCTAATATTTTCCCGAATTGTACCGCCAAATAAAAATGTATCTTGGTCAACTACTCCAACTTGTTGGCGTAAGGAACGTAAGGAAATAGTAGTAATATCGCATCCATCAATGAATATGTTGCCATCGCTAGGGGGATATAAGCCTAAAACTAACTTAGAAATGGTAGTTTTTCCCGAACCACTGCGTCCTACTAATGCTACCATCTGTCCGGGTTGAATATGAAAGCTGAGGTTTTCGATCACATTAGTATCACTTTCTGAGTGATAGCGAAAGGTGACATTTTTAAATTGGATGTCACCTTTAATTGTAGGTAAATTCTGTTTGATTTGCTTTTGTAAGTTTTCTTCTGGTTCGGCATCTAATACATCATTAATGCGTTCCATAGCAATTACAACTTCTTGCAGTTGGTTCCACAATACTGTTAAACGTTGAAAAGGCGCAATAATCGTATTTAACAGCATATTAAATGCCACAAGCTGTCCAATTGTTAATTGATTTTGAATGACTAAATGCGCTCCAAACCACAGCATAGCTGTAGTGGCAATTGCTTGAATTGAATTGCTAAAAATTTGCAAGCGATTGCTAATAACTTCTCCAGAAAACCCTGTTTTAATAGCTTTGTGCAATAACTCTTCCCAATGCCAACGTACTGTTTGTTCTACGGCTGTAGATTTCACTGTTCGCACCCCAGAAATAGCTTCAATTAGATAGCTACTTTCTTGGCTATAAGCACTAAATATTTCACGGGAAATCTTCTTTAGGAATGGTGTTGCAATCAAAGCTAGTAAAAAGAATGGCGGTACAATTAATAAAGCCAGTAATGCCATTTGCCAACTGTACCAAAACATTAATCCTACATAGATAAATACTGTGAGTAAATCTAAGAGGATTGATAAAGCTTCTCCCGATAGAAAGCGTTGAATTTTGCGATTTTCTTGGACGCGAGAAATAATATCCCCAACATAACGCGTTTCAAAAAAACTTAGAGGAAGTTGTAAAGTATGACGGATAAATCCGACAATTAAAGCAACATCTAGCTTATTGGCAGTATGGTCTAGTAAATATTGCCGTAAACCTGTTAGTGCTACCCGAAATAAACTAAAAATTAGCAATCCTAAACCTACAGCCGTTAAGGTTAACTCAGAACGCTGTACCACCACTCTATCGAGAATAAACTGGGTAAATAAAGGGGTAATTAAGCCAAATATTTGGATAAATAAGGAAGCCAGAAATACTTCCAGCAACACCAAGCCGTGAGGTTTAATTAACTCAAAAAATTGCCAAAAGGGTGTTGTCGCCTCTTCCGTGTCTTTTAAAAGGGCTGTGGGTTGCAGTAGCAGTGCATATCCAGTCCAATCTGCTTTAAATTCCCGGTGAGTCAGGGTACGTTGACCAATACCTGGGTCTGCAACTATGACATATTTATTGGTGATTTCATAGACAACTATATAATGTTTGCCCTCCCAGTGAGCGATCGCAGGTAATTTTTGCTTGGCTAATTGGTCGAGACTGGCTTTTACGGGTCTTGTGTTAAATCCGATACTTTCGGCTGCGATGGATAATCCCCGCAGAGATGCACCATTGCGGTCAACATTGGCAATATCTCGCACAAAATTGACACTAAAGCGCTTTCCCCAATAACGCGACACCATCACCAAACAAGCTGCACCACAATCTGATGCACTCTGTTGGGCAAAATATGGATAGCTTTTGGTGACGCGTTGCCATAAATGCCCGACTCTTTGTGTAGGGTTGGGAAAGTAAGCTTTGCTAATCTTTTTCTGGGAATTACTTGCTGCTGGTGGGGAAGAACTTGTGATGCTTGGCTGTTCAATAAGCTGGGGAGATGGGGTTTCATTGTCAGACTTAACAAACAGAGAATTTCTTGCTTGTGCTTGGGTAAGTAAATGTTCGTAAATTTGTGGAAATTTGCCTATCAATGATGACAGCGCTGCATCAGCAATAAAAGCCAGGTGTAAATTAACACTAGCTCTGGCTGCATAAGCTTGAAAACCAGCCTCTCGAAACAAGGTAAATTCCCCAAATGATTGTCCTACCTCCAAGGTTGCAATCAATTCACCTGCATCATCGAGTAATCTGACTTTACCTGCAAGTACAATGTAGATACCTGGTTCAACATCTGTTCCTTGCCAAAATTTTCCCACCTTGGGAGTAAGATATTTAACTTGTTGAAGGCAGTGCTGTAAGTCTTCTGAGGAGAGAGAATAACCCAAGACACTGCATAGTTGCTGCACAGACAGCGACTCTGATATATGTTGCGCCATGAAATCCTGAACTAGTACTTACTTTTTTTTGCGTATTTATTTCTCTGATTCCCAAAGAAAAAATCCCGTAAAATTACGCGATTTTTCGGATTTAAGGTCAGAAATCAAGATTTTTTGTCCTGCGGTTTTCTCTGTATGTTCACTCTGAGATGGAGTGGGTTTAGGGATGGTTGATAATCCCATTTGTTTGAGGATGCGTTTCAGATGGCGATCGCTCACATCAATTCCTAATTCTTTCGCTAAATGCTTTCGCAACCAATTGACTGTCCAGCGTCTAAACCCATAGCCACAATCCCTAGGATTTTGAGAAAGTAACTGTTGTAAGCGTTCCAAATATTCCTGATTAATTGCTTTTGGGCGACCTAGAGGACAATCTTGCCATTGGTGCGCCATCCCAGTACGCGCAATATGCATCCAATGTCGTGCTGTTGCTGGAGAACATTTTAATGTCTGACAAATTTCGGTTTGAGTTTTACCCTCATCCGCCAACAACATAATTTCGATTCGCTGACGATAAGACTCAGACAAATCATCTTGTAAATTTTTTTGCAGCTGTTTACGCTGAAATGGTGTTAAATACTTACCTGTTCCCATATTTGGGAGATTAACTTCAGGCTGCTCAAAATCGTTTGACATCACGGTATTTGGCTGTTGATTCCCTGTAGATTGACTGATAAACTTTTATGCACCCTGAGAGTTAAAGTCAAAATAACCGTAAAATTCGGTATATTTTAAGTTATTTTTATTACGCTGCATGATGCAGACGTAAGTTTTTTTTGCCCAAAAGTCAATACTTTGGGAATTGATACTAGTAACTACACAGATAAGAAATTATTTTCCGTAAAGATTTTATTGAGTACAATTAGGCGGGCAAATGCGCGATCGCACATAGAGCAATACTTGTCGGTTAAGGGCAAAAGGGGAAGGGGCAAAGGGGCAAGAAAAAACCTTTAACCCTTACCCGTTAACCTTTTCCCCAAACCAAATTCCGAGTTGAAAATCCTTAACCGAGCAGTATTGAGTAGGGACTTCCAAATAAAAAAATAATCAATAAGATGACATAAATAGAAGCCCCCACAGATTCACGTGAAGGCTTCTATTTTGAATTTTGTTAGCGCAGCGCGTCATTTTTAATTCCCCCAAAGGGGTTTGACGTTTCGCTTAGGGACTTCCAGAAAATAAATTATCCCATTTTCATAGTGGCAGATTCTTTCTCCTCTGCTTCCTCTGCATACACAGCGTTCGCGTAGCGTCCCGCAGGGATGGAATATTTTTTTTAGTTGCAAGTCCCTTAAAGGCGGCGTAACCAAGTAGCTTGTTCCCAGACGGATTTCAGAGAAACTAGATTTTTACGGTTAAACCAATATTTCCAAGCTTTGTAAAATTGTCCTTTTGCTGCTGCTTGTACGCCATCACTGACAGCAATACCAATGTGTTGCATGACACTAGAGTCGCGGTAGCAGTCAATCATACAAGCAGTACAGCCATCACGAACTCTTTGGGAGTTATCAAACTCAGTGATATGACACATGGGTTTATCCCAGTTGTGGCAACGGTAAAGGTTAAGATGCCAGTCTAAATAAAACAATTTCCAGCCGCCAAGACAGCCAAATTGCTCTGGTTCACCACGTAAGTGGCGCTGCATATCTTCAATAGAAGCGGTAGGATTGACAACTGGAAATTCACGTTTAAGAGCTTTTAAAGTCTCAAAGCGCTCATCCAACTCTTCTGCGGTGTAATCTACTAAGTTTGACTCCGCGTAACCAAGATAGGAAGATCCCAGAGTGGTGAGGGGATAAGAGAAAGTGACACTGTCAAATCCCAGGTACTTTAAAAATGGTGGTAACTGAGAGTAATCATCCACCAGTCGGCTCATGGTTACTGAGGCTGTAGTACTGATATTTCGGCGTTGGAAATGGGCATTAGCATTACGGATGCGATCGCACACTCCCTTAAGTCCCCGATTCTGCTCATGTTTCTCGACTTCAGCCGCATCAATGGAAATAATCACACTGATCAACCCAGCATCAGCCATCTCATCAATTCGCTGTGGTGTCAGCAGAGAACCATTAGTGACTAACATCGGTGCCATACCGATACTTGATGCATGAGCAATCATCTCATTGAGATGGGGATGAGCCATTGGTTCACCACCCACATAAATTAAGAAATACACTCCATTGCGATAGAGGATTTCTGCTGCTTCTTTGGCCTGTTCTAAGGTTACAGAATGCCGTTGTTCCATCGGCATTTGATCCACTGCAAAGCTGCAAAACCCGCAACGAGCATTACAAACGCTGGTAATGGCAAATTGACACGTACCAGGGCCACCATCCTGTAATGCCTGTAGTGCCATTTGCCATAAAGAGCGGCGTTTTGTTCCTACCGCCAAACTATTTTTTGCCATAGTGAGTGCTGAGTGCTGAGTTTTGAGAAGCCCACACTTCTAGCTTGCTGAAGTGTGGGAGTATGTCAAGAAGAGGAATTGGGGCAGGGGGAAAGGGCTTGTTCCCCCTGCTCCCTGCTCCCTGCTCCCCTGCCTCTTCCGGTCAGTTATTTACCAAACACAGTACCGAGGGAACGGGCAATGTTTTGTGGTTGCATCGCATCCATTGCGGCTGTGGGTTCGTAGCCACAGTGCATCATACAATCGGCGCATTTGGGATTACCACTGGCGCGGCCGTATTGGCTCCAGTCGGTTTCTTCTAGCAATTCTTTAAAGGTGGCGTAATAACCATCACCAAAGAGGTAACAGGGTTTTTGCCAACCAAGAACGCTGTAACTAGGACTACCCCAAGGTGTACATTCGTAGTCCTTTTCGCCAGTGAGAAAGTCTAAATATAAGGGGTTATGATTGAAGTTCCAATTTTTCTTGCCTGCTTTCTGGGGAGCCAAGATTTCCCGGAATAAGGCGTGTGTTTGTTCACGCTGGAGAAAATGATTTTGATCTGGTGCTAATTCGTAGCTATAACCAGGAGAAATCATCATCCCATCTGTATTCAAAGTTTCTAGAAACTCAAAGAACTCATGCATTTCTTTGGGGTCAGTACCATCAAAGATGGTGGTGTTAGTTGTGACGCGAAAACCCCTGGCTTTAGCAGCACGAATGGCTTTAACAGCAATATCAAAAACGCCTTTGCGATCAACAGATTTGTCGTGTAAATCGCGCATTCCGTCTAAATGAACGCTGAAGGTGAGGTAAGGGGAAGGTTGAAATTTATCAAGGCTTTTTTCTAATAACAAACCATTGGTACACAAGTAAATATATTTCTTGCGTTCCACTAATCCCCGAACAATTTCATCAATTTGGGGATGCATTAGCGGTTCTCCCCCAGGAATGGAAACTACTGGTGCGCCGCATTCTTCCACAGCAGCAAAGCACTGTTCTGGGGTAAGATTTTGCTTTAAGATTTCCGGTGGATGCTGAATTTTACCACAACCATTACAAGCTAAGTTACACCGAAAAAGCGGTTCTAACATTAATACTAAAGGAAAGCGTTTGCGTCCTTTCAAGCGTTGCGTAACTAGATATTTCCCAATATCTATAGCTTGTTGTAGATTAATCGCCATTACTTCTGTTCACTCCTCTGTTGGTTAAAACACCACTAATAACAATTCGTAATTCGTAATTCGTAATTCGTAATTACGAAAATCCGACACAAGTATGAAGAATCAAGGCTCAAGGATTGGGGCTGAAAAAGTAGATTTCATCCTTTGACGTAGCCTCTGCTAACGAACCAATCGACAGCATCTTTAAGGGCTGTTGTGAGAGAAGATTGCGGTAAGCCTAATTCTCTGACTGCTTTGGATGCATCGTAGTACATGGGTTGTTGCGCCATGCGTACACCATCTAAGGGTACTGAGGGCGCTTTACCAAATGGTGCGAGAATTTTTTCATCTACCCAAGCAGCAGTTAGGGGTAGCCAAGCAGGTACAGCCTTTTGCGGGGCTGTTAAACCTGTGATTTGGGCGAGTTGTTCTAAAAGTTGCTTCAGGGTAAGATTTTGATGCCCTAAGATATAGCGATCGCCTGATTTACCTTGCGTTAATGCTAGTAAATGACCTTTGGCTACATCTCGCACATCAATGAAATTCAAGCCAGTATCCATGTAAAAGGGCATTTGTCGCCGCAAAAACCGCAGGATAATATCCCCCGTGGGGGTAGGTTTAATATCCAAGGGCCCAATTGGGCTACTGGGATTGACCACAACGATTTCCTGACCTGTACTAGCTGCTTGCATCGCTACCTGTTCCGCCAGAAATTTTGACTTTTTGTAGTGACCAACCAATTTCTCTAAGGGACTCTGATGAGTTTCATCTACGACTTTACCAGATTCCCCGACCCCAATTGCGGCTACGGAACTGGTATATACAGTGCGTTCAATTCCAGCTTGTTGGGCTGCGGTTAAAACGTTGCGCGTACCTTGGACGTTTTGGCGGTAAAGTAACTCTTGGTCTGTTTGCCAAAGGGAATAATGGGCTGCAACATGAAACAAATATTGACAACCCTGCATTTTCTGCGCCAAATCTCCATCATTGAGATCGCCCTTGACAATGTCTACATCTAGCCCTTGGAGGTTTTGCAGGTTGCTGCTAGGGCGTACCAGTGCTTTGACTGTATATCCTTCTTGCAACAGCAACCTCACCAAATGGGCACCAATAAAACCAGTACCCCCGGTTACAAAAACCTGCATTAATTATTACCCCGCTTTTTGAACCGAGGAAACCAATCATCTAAGATGACGTAGACTACAGGCACAACAATTAAACTCAGGAGAGTGGAACTTACCAAACCACCAGCGATCGCAACAGCCATAGGCGATCGCAATTCTGAACCTGCTCCCAACCCCAAGGCAATAGGTACCATGCCTAAAATTGTCGCCGCAGTGGTCATCATAATTGGTCGGAGGCGCACTGGCCCGGCTTTGAGGATAGCTTCTTTCCGTTCTAGCCCTGATGCCCGCAATTGGTTGATGTAATCAACAATCAAGATGGCATTTTTATTGGCGATACCCAACAAAAATACAAAGCCGATCAGGGAAATCATGCCGAAATCGCTCTTAGTAATTAACAGCGCCAACATTGCCCCTACTATAGCTAAGGGTAAAGAAACGCCAATTACTACAGGGTCTACCCAGCTTTTAAACAGCCAAATTAGTACTACTACAATACAAAGTGCTGATAAAGCCAAGGTAGTGCCAAAGCTGCCAAACACTTCTCCTAAACGGGCAGAGTCTCCACCTAAGTCTAAAGAAACACCTTTTGGTAACACGGCTTTAGCTTCTGCTACAACTTTATCAGTAGCATCACCTAAAGACATATCCTTGCCCAGGTTGGCACTAATATAAGCCACACGCTGGTTATTTAGACGCTCAATTTGAAAAATCTGATCGCTTTGATTGTTATCACCTGTAACACTGACATCAGCGAATCCGGGTAATTTTACTAAGCGGTCTTTGATATCCTTAGCTGCCTTACCTAGTGCTTTGAGGTCATTCCCTCTTAAGGCTAATTGCAAAGGTTTTTGCCCGCCAGTATCCACAAATTGAATATCTTCAACGCTGGTAGTCACCCCAGGTAGATTAGGCAAAGAAGAACGAAATTGATCCTGGAGTTCCGCAGTTGAGATTTTGCGGTCTTCCTTGAGTTTCACATACAGCGTCCCTTTATTTGGCTCACCCTCCCGTGAACCAACTGTAGTAAATACAGTTGCCACAGCAGGCGATTTTCTCACCACCTCTTCCAACTTCCTCGCAACTTGCAAAGAATCGTCTAGGGGATTGGGGATTGGGGATTGGGGACTGGGGATTGGGGATTGGGAATTGGGGACTGGGGATTGGGAATTTATATTTCCCCCTGCCCCCTGCTCCCTGCCCCCTGCTCCCTGCCCCCCTGCCTCCTGAGCTGCTCTCAAATGCTCAGGTAAACTCAACAACGGGGCGGTGTAGGTAATGTTAAATTCGCCGCGATCAAGTTTGGGAATAAAGCCTTTGGGAATTAGGGGAATGATGGCGATACCCCCAATAAAGCTAAGTAAAGCTAACCCCATGACTATTCGCTTGTGATCCAAAGACCAACCGAGCAAATCGCGGTAAGCTTGAGCAAAACGAATCCCTATTTGAGATTCGCGCCGACGGGAACGGGAAGAGTTAGGTTTGAGCCAATAAATCGACAGTACGGGTGATAAGGTTCTGGCCACTAGCAAGGAAGCTAACATGGCAGCAGAAACCGTAATTCCAAATGGCTTGAAAAACTGACCAATAACTCCCCCCATCAACCCAATTGGCAGAAAAACTGCTACGGCGGTGAAGGTGGCGGCGGTAACTGTCAGCCCAATTTCATTGGTAGCAGCAAATGCAGCTTGACGGGGAGTTTCGCCGTCTTCGACGTGCCGCATGATGTTTTCTACATCCACGATCGCGTCATCGACAATACTACCAATTACCAAAGCTAAGGCTAATAGGGTAATGGTTTCTAAATTGAAGCCAAAAAACGCCATGACGATAAATGTCGCCAACAAAGATATGGGAATCGCCAAGGCGGAAATCAAAGTGGCTTGCCAGTTCCATAAAAATGGAAATATCACTACTACCGACAAGACTATAGCTTCAATCAAAGCATCGATTGTGGAATGGGTGGCGTTGCGGATAAACTCAGCCTGAGTCGCAGCTAAGGTGAGTTTGACATCTTTCAGGGAAGACCGCAGCTTTTGGACTTCTTTCTCAACGCTGCTTACCACTTCTAAAGTATTAGCGGTGCCTTTTTTGATTACCTGAAATGCCAAAGCATCTTTACCATTAAAGTGAACTAAAGTAGCCCCGCCTGTAGGTAAAGCCCCTGCATTTGCTGATAGCTGGGGAGGTGAGGTATTAGCAGTACCCAATAGTGCTACTTTTAACACCCCCGGCAGTTTAGCGATCGCGGGAACTATCTGGTCTTTTGCCAATTTCGTCAAATCCGTAAGATTCCCTGAGGGACTCTCGATGGCGTAACTAATGGCAGCTGACTCATTTAAGTTCAGCGGAATAATTTTGTAATTTGCTCCCTGAGTCAGGGTTAACTTTTTCAGCGCTGTTTCTACTTGGCGAGTTGATTTGTCGAGGTTTGTACCAACTACAAACGACAAACTTACAGCAGTTTGCCCTGGATAAGTCGATGAGCGGATGTCCTCAAGTCCTTCCAGAGATTGCAAACCTTTTTCTATTGGTTGAGTCAGTTTTGTCTCCGTATCCAGAGCCGTTTCTAAGGGGGCGGTAGCATTTACCACCACTACAGGAAAGGTAATATCTGGAAACAAAGCATACTTGAGGGAGCTGAAAGCTAATAGCCCGGCTACCGTCACAGCAATCCAAAAACCTACCGTCAACCACGAAAATTCAATCGCCAATCTAGAAATATTAAAGCGCTCTCGTGCGGATTTTGAGCTAATAGGCTTGACCATCTTGGAAAATCATCGTGCGGGTGACACAATTATTAGTCATGCTACAGTACAACACCCAAAGTTTGCGAGTTATATCTACCGTCGGATGGTAATGTTACTGAATTTCAGGGGGACTGGGGGACAAGGGGACAGCAGAAGAATAGCAATTACCAATTACCAATTACCAATTACCAATTACCCATGACCAGTATAATTCTTGTCCCCCAAGGAGCAGAGTTTAAAGCTGTTTCTCGCGGCTTAAGCACTATTAGTAGCTCAATGCCAAAAGTTATACCTATACCTGTAGGTATAAAACCTTTAAACACATATCTGCATCAATTGCAAGCTGATGGTATATTTTTGAATCCTTCAGAGGCGAGAGTGCTAATTATGGGTCTGTGTGGTAGTTTATCGCCCCAGTACCCTGTAGGTAAAATTGTGCTGTATGAAAACTGTATTTATCAAGGGAAAGCACAAGAGTGCGATCGCACTTTCACCTCTCAACTACACTCAGCACTCAGCACTCAGCACTCAGCACTCTCTCTAGTCAAAGGATTAACAAGCGATCGCGTCATTTGTGCGGCTACAGAAAAACGCCATCTAGGAGATACTTTAGGTGCAGATGTTGTAGACATGGAAGGATTTGCAGCTTTAGAATTTTTCCATCCGTTGGGTATTTCTGTAGCTATGTTGCGTGTAGTCAGCGATGATTGTAACCATGATATCCCTAACCTCTCATCAGCAATTAGTGCTGATGGTTCCCTCAAACCCTTACCTTTAGCAATTACATTACTTCGACAGCCTTTTGCTGCTACTAATTTAATTCGTGGTTCTTTAAAAGCATTAAAAGTTTTAGAACAAATCCCAGCCTTATTATTTTCCGCCTAATATTCCGCTTTTGTAGGATGCGTTACGCCATAGGCTAACGCATCTGGATTTTCACCGTGCAACCATTTCACAAAATAAAATAGAAATAATATGGCAACCATTGAGTAAATTTTTAATTTTGAATTTGGAGCCAAGCCACGTGACATCACTTACATTAAAGCTCGATTCTGTAATTAAACTCACTTCAGAAGAGTTTTATCAACTCTGCCAAGATAACCCTGATTTGAAATTAGAACGTAATGCTGAAGGAGAACTAATTATAATGCCACCTACAGGAGGAGAAACCGGGAAACGCAATGTTAATTTAATATTGCAAGTAGCACAATGGAACGAGCAAAATCAACTAGGAGAAGTGTTTGATTCTTCTACAGGATTTACTTTACCAAATGGTGCTGACCGTTCTCCTGATGTTTCTTGGTTAGAAAAAAGTCGCTGGGATGCTTTGACTCCAGAACAAAGAGAAAAATTTATTCCTTTATGTCCTGATTTTGTCATTGAAATACTGTCACCATCAGACAGGCTGCAAAAAGTGCAAGAAAAAATGCGAGATTATATTGATAATGGTTGCCGTTTAGGTTTGTTAATTAACCGTAAAAAACAAGAATTAGAAATTTATCGCCCTCAGCAACCAGTGGAAATTTTAACAGCACCAACAACAGTGTCGGGAGAAGATGTGTTACCTGGATTTATCCTAAATTTACAGAAAATCTGGGAATAGATGCTAATACCAATTCTGGATGAAGACGCGCCAAATTATATAACGAACCACAAAGGCGCAAAGGACACAAAGAAAGAATGAGAAAAATTCAGCGCAGCTTCATAAAGAAACGGTATAAGAATATTAGTACTTTGTAAATAAAATTGAGATGTCTCACAGTGATGCATGGAATCTCTTAAATTTAAATCCCTCATTATTTTACTTATTCTTTAGCTCAGAATATTTTGATAGTAGGATGCGTTACGCCATAGGCTAACGCATCCTACTTATGAGGTAAAATTTTATCGAAACGCTCATCCACGGTTAGCCAACACATCAAAGCAATAGTAGCTAGGCTGAGTATTAGGTTTAATGGATGAATAAAATTCATAGATACAATATAACCCGCTAAGGGAAACAATAAAAATTGTATCCATAAGCATTTCATAGTTTTTTTACCTATATTTTCTAAAAAATTTAGAACCAAAGAAAGTTGGTTTTGCATAAATTTTGATTTAATGATACTCTCTATAACAAATAATAATAAAACTGAAACAATAATACTAACTAGTAAATAGCTTAACTCTCCACTCTTCTTCCAAATTCTTCCCTGATACATTTGATGTTGAAATTTGGAATCTGCAATAAATATCAGGGCGAAAAAGCTAATATTCATCAATACTAATACTGGCATTTTTATAATTGGCATTCTTCCTTTTTCTCTCAGAAATAGACCCAGACAAACACCTGTGATAAATATGGGTATACTTTGAAGGCAACGAAATCCTTGAGCGTAAAAATCACGAAAGAATGAGTCAGGGGCTATTTGCACCAATAGATAGCCGGAAATATATAAAATAGTGGAAATACCAAAAGCCCTAGCCACTGTAAGATAGTTAAATTCTCGGAATAAAAATTGCAGACCCAGAAAAAGGGCAAAGGCGACGATAAAGGGTACCAAAAAGTCAGCAAAAGTTAGCCTCTGTTGTAAGGTTACTGCATTGATTAGTTGATCGCGAGCAATAGTAGGTATCATGCTCACACTGGCTTCTTTATTTCTCAAAAGGTAAGTAACTACTGCGCTGGGTAATCCACCAATCAAATAGACAATTAAAAGTTTGCCTAATACTTCTGGTTTTTTGGTACGGCGTGACAAACCATTACCAATACCAAAACACAGCAGAAAGGTAGAAAAGATGTAGGGGTCAAACAAATTGAACGGTAATTGTAGTAAGTAAGTAGAAAAGAAGAAAGCGCAATGGCGAGTCGCCATCGCGATCATTACGAAGCCCTTTGTTACATCTAATACTTGCAAGCGTGACGGCAACGGTCTATGCTCTTGAGCAGTTGTCATATTGACCCCTGAGCTTATGGTAAATTTGATACAAGGTTTTTACTTGAATGTATCCTTCATAAGCTATTTCCAGGTCAATTGACTACTCTGAGTGTTAAAAAAATAACTTAAATCTTGCTAACTGGGCTGTAATTGCACTGGTGAGAATTTTATTTAGTTGTTTACTATCTTGAAATTGCAGAATTTGCTGCTTTGGTAAATCGAAGGGAAATTCTCCTTCTAAATCTGGGCGTTGCATTTGCGCTAGTAAAATTTGTTCCGATCGCTTACTTTGCATCGCATAGCCAAGTTCAATACAGACATTAGGGCTGGGGATTAATTGTGTAGTTTCTTTCCCAGCGATGTTAGCAATGGCTGTCGTATCTGCAATAAACAATAAACTTTTGCGGATTTTTCGCAGAATACCAGTAGAAAGCCGTAAGGGGCCGCTACCTGGGCGGTAAGATTCTACTAAGGTTAACGGGAGACGCGATCGCTTATTCAAATTTTCCAAACTATTTTGCAACCCTTCTCGCAAAGCCTCACTCGCGTCGGCATACTCGGTTTGATAGCATAAAAAAATTGTCGGATCTAACTGTGCTAACAGCGCTTGCTTAGTGAAATAGATTTCATGACTAATCAAGTCAATATTGGCTACCGCATAGCCACCGCTACCTTCAATATAAAATTCAATATTTTCGCCTTCTAAATAGCGCCCAAACCAAGTTGACTGCTTGACATCGTCACTGTCTTCCAAAAAATCCGCACGCAAACCCGATCGCAGTAAACTTTTTTTACTGAGGCGAATGTCTGGCTGACGCTTTTCTAGTTCCGCGATCGGCTCATAATCCTGTATATACCATGCCCTGAGCGCAATAATTGACATAAGGCGCTATTCTTTGCTATTCAACTTCGTACCAGCTTATACCAATTTGGGATTTTGGGAGAGATTA